>NZ_FRDB01000018.1 GCF_900143145.1 Candidatus Sodalis sp. SoCistrobi | reverse complement strand
CGGCGACTCCTACGATAATGCGATGGCAGAGAGTATCAACGGGTTGTACAAAACGGAGGTTATCCACCGCGGGAGCTGGAAAAACCGGACGGAAGTGGAGTTGGCCACGCTGGACTGGGTGGACTGGTACAACAACAGAAGGCTGCTCGGGCGGCTGGGTTACATCCCTCCTACTGAAGCCGAAATGAACTATTACGCTTTGCAATTAGCATCAGAGGAAGCGGCGTAGTATTGCCAAAATTACTCTCTAATAAACTCGGGGTTATTCACACCAGTGAAGCGTGGGACGCGCTGTCGGGGCAGGTAAACAGCAACACCAGCGGCCTCATTGAAACGGCCCTGGCGAACAATGCGGATATGCAGCGCTGGCGCAAGGAGAACGGTGAGCGCAAGGCGGAAATCCTCGAGGTGCGCACTACCCTGGTGGATGAGACACAGGCGTTTGCCGAGAAGCTGGAGCATGTATCGGCCAAGCTGGGCGAGAACGAGGCAGCGATAGAGACCAAAGCGACGACGGTGTTTAAGCAAAATGGCGACGGTCAGGCTATCCACAGCGTCAAAGCGGGCATCACCCATAACGATGAATACCATTCGGCGGGCATGGCGATTGGTGCTGAGGTCAAGGACGGTCAGGTCAAAACGCAGGTGCTGTTTGAGGCGGACCGGCTGGCGCTGCTGAACCGGTCAAATGGTCAGGTGACGGTGCCGTTTGTGGTGCAGAATGGCCAAGTCTTTATCAATGAGGCGTTTATCGACCAGGGCACCATTGAAAGGATCGTGGTGGGTATGGATATTCGTTCTAAGGACTATGATCCGATAACGAAAAAAGGCATGCGATTAGATTTCCAGTCCAAGGTTATGGCTATTTATAACGTTAAAAATGGAGCCGGCACCGAGCAAGATGCGGAGGGATTCCGTGCTTATTACAATGGTAATTGGGTGGTAAATATGGGGCGGCTGTTTTCATGAAGACACTGTACGGATTACAAGTCAGGCACAATGGTTCTGTTGTGCTGAATACCACAGATCGGACGGCGCGTATTGTGGGCTATCATGAAATTCCTCTGCGTTGGAATAGCCGCTTTCAGAAAACCTTTTCTCATCCCGAGCTGATTGGAATGGGGGAAATGTTTTACTGGTTTTCCCATACAGGATTTTTCCAGATAGAAGCGAAAGGGGCCATCACGATGAGTGGAACGGATATTGTCGTTGATGTAACAGTTTCAAAGGGTGGCAGTGGCGTCCCTGTGGTGGGTGCTGGCAAATTATATTATGGGGTGCGCTAAATGGCGTATGGGCTTCAGGTGCGAGGCGAGCATGGCATTTTGCAGATAGACGGGCTTTATAAAAATATGAGTTTGTATAAAAAGGCAACGTTTCCTTTGCCTGGGGGAAGCGAGGGAAGTAGCTCATGGGGGGAGTATGGGAAATGGGTCCATTATCCCTTTACAGCACCGCCAGAAAGTTTGCTTGCTTTTATCCCTTCACAGTTTTGTGTGTTTAATTTCGATCTGAGTGGCATAGGGCAGCTTTATCGTTCTCCGGCGGGACAGTGTGAGATTTTTTGTTTTACAGGCAATAATACGCACTATTTTCAATCTACTCATGGAGTGCAGGTCCGAAATCCCAACACATTGCAAGAGGTATTTAATAGCAACTGGGCTATTCTTCGCATTGTTGATGTGTTTAATCTTGAGGGTGGAGCGTCAGGCTGGAAATACACAATCCCTAATGGAAAAAAATATGCCATTGCCGTTGGGGGTGGAATTAAAAAATACACAACCAGCGGCGAAAGGATGTATAGCGATAGTACGTGCTTCAAAATCAGTGATAATACTTTCCACATCGATGTACTCAGGGACAGTTGGTGGTACCGGGATGAAGATGAAAAAGCCTATACAGCATCCTTGTTTGGTTTATCAATACTGATTATCGATGTGACAGGTTATTAATTTTTATTCATTCAATCGTGACGGGGATTCTGAAATGCTTTTCTTAACCGAGGAAGATAGATGCTGGCTGGTGAAATTAAAAAAAAATACTGCTGGTATTATCCCCCGCCCAGCATACAAATACTATACAGTACATGAGGGGGGAGGTGCTTCGGTTACACGGCTATTGTATCCAAGCCAGTCAGCTAAAATCTGTAGCCCATCCCTAAATTGAATCCATTGGCGTTACCACTGTTAGTTCCCGTCCAGGCAGCATCGATGACAAAATCTTTATAAACATTAAATTGCATCCCCAATGTATAGGCAAACTCTGTCTTATTCGATATTGAATTCTGTCTCATGTTTATACGTGGCTTTTTTTTGTAGTGATACATCGCATTTTCAAGTTTTTGATGTGTCGCACCAACCAGTCCAAACAGGCTTACCCACTCGTTAGCTCTGATACTCGGGCCAACAAGCAGAGAAATAGATTGTATTTTTAGACTATTGGTAAAATGCTCATCCATTTGCGATTGCTTTTTATCCGCAATTTTTGGCGGTGCAGTTACAAACTCGTTATACCTTGCAGTAGATGCATAATTCAATGCACCCATTATTCCCCAAACATCATCAAATTCGTAGCGATAACGGACAAAGAAACCTTGCGGATCTTTTTCACTATCCGAATTATGGGAGAGTAGTTTACCGTCAGGAATATTTTTAAGATGGGAGTCATAATCAGCTTTATTTTTTAAATAAGCATCGTGTGCGAAGCCACCATTAACATGCGCATATCCGACTGAAACAGTCTGATCACCAGCTGCAGCATAGACATGAGGTGCAACCATAATGGATAAAGCCAACAACGAATAAAATTTCCCTATCATATGCATGGTTAAAATTCTCTTTATTAGAAATTGAAACAACGATGGAAAATCTAACACATGGGTTTTGCTGTAGCAAAAAAACATGCGTTTAACGATTAAAATCATTAGAGGTAACACATGGCATGGTACAAAACCGGTACGCTCTCGATAGCGGCCAACAGTAAAAAAGCCACGGGTCACGGTACCCGCTGGGCGGACAACAAACAGGGCATTGGCCCCGGACAGATGTTGCTATTGCCCGGCACGGGCACGGGCACGGTGGCGCTGTATGAAATTGCCAGCGTGGTGAACGACACAGAGCTGCTTTTGGTGTCCGGGCCGCCCAAAGCCGTCAAGGAGGCGTCCTACGCCATCGTGACCTATAACGGCGGCTCATACGTTGACTTCGGGCGTGAGATCTCGGCCCAGCTTCGCTATTATCAGCGCCAGATGGACGGCTGGCAACAAATCATGACCGGCGAGGGTGAGGTGACGCTGGAAGCGCCGGACGGTACGGAGGTCACGTTGAGCTCGTTCAAAAAGCTGACGGCGGATGTTGCGAGCAAGGCTGATAAATCGGCTCTGGATGGCAAGGCCGATAAAACAGCGCTAGAGGCCAAACTGGATAAAACCGGCGGCACTGTTAATGGCCCGTTGACGGTGGAAGGAAACGCCAAATTTACAGGTGCGGATTATCTGGTGAAGTCGGGAGCCATCTATGACAAGGCCAATAATGCCCGTAATACGCAAGGACTACGCTTGCAGGGAGAGGGCGCTCAGGGCAGTGACATCTATTTCTGGGAGCAAATAGGTAAGTGGGCCGCTATGAGGTTTCATGTCTGGTCTGGCGGACAGGATGGCACATTTGAGTTTCACAACACCGGCGAGTTTCGCGCCAGCGGCGGTGCGACGTTTGGCAAACCCGTTTCGCTGGCAGCCGGCGGCCATCTCACGGATATTCTGCATTTTTATGGCAAGGGGCGCAGCGGCAACGAAACACGTGCAGGTGAATGCCGGTACTACCCTTATCCGGGCCAGCCCATGAGTACGGAATTTTACGGTGTTGATGTGGTGGGCAGCCATTATGAACATCGTCTGCTTATCAATCGCGGTGGCGGTAACATTAAGTGGTTCGTTTTTAGGGATGATGGCAATGCCTATGCCCAGCAGGGTCACTGGCAAAATAACTCTGACCGCCGGATAAAAAGCGATATTGAGAAAATAGAAAATGGTCTTGCAAAAGTCGAAACGCTGACGGGCTACACTTATGTCCTTGCCAAAAATCGTCAGGCGGGTGTGATGGCCGATGAGTTGGAAAAGGTTCTGCCTGAGGCTGTGAGCAATTCAGGCGATTACCATGAGAGTGATGGCTCCATTGTCAAGAATGTTAAAGCCATTGCTTATGGCAGCATATCGGCGTTGCTGATTGAAGCGATAAAAGACCTGTCCGCGAAAGTAAAAGCGCAGCAGGCTGAGATAGATGCGCTTAAAGCGTCGATGAGCACGGTGTCTGTGGCGCAGGGTTCGGATAATACCTGATACATCGGATAGCGCTTATTCGTCATAGTAATGAGGCGGTAAGTCATCTTTGCTGGGAAATAGTCGTGCAAGGATAATACCAAACAAAAAATATGTTATAAGCATAACAATCACCATTAACTGAAATGCTCGCTTCATTCCTTTGAATAACTTCATGTAGAAAACGCTTCTGTAAAAATGGGATTTACCGCTTTTTACCGGAGTAATGCAAAGTGGTAATAACGATCGAATACCGCGTATCAATCGGTAAAAACGATCGTTGGATAGATGTAGGAAATAAAGCCTTACCCCGACCGCTGAGAGCGGTTTTTTTGTGCCTGAAAAACGGAAGCCCCGACTGTTACAAGCAGTGCGGGGCTTTTTCATGAATCTAGCAGTACTACGGTCAAGGAGGCCGTTGTGATAGATTTTAGCAAATTAATAAGGGAGTTGCGACTCATGATTAAGCAATTACCAGGCTGGAAGTTCATTATGCTGTGGCTGGTTCTGTTCACTGCCTCCGCGGGCTATCTAATAGGGCAGATACGTTGGTGGTAGCATGTTAATTATTCTCGGAACAACGAGCAGAGAGGGCGCGGATGCCGCCCAGCGGATTTTGTCTATCTGCATTGGCATCTCACTGCTGATTGCTTCAGCTGGATTGACGATAGCGGCTATTCTTTATGCCATCGGATGAATCCCGGCCCTCAACGAGCCGGGGCGGCCATCAGTGCCTCTGCGCGAACTGGCCGAGCTCGGACTTGTGCCAGCGGGTCAGCGTATCGGTGAGCATGAAGGCGTTGCTCTGGCTGGCCTCTGTGAGCAAGCTATCGATTTTACCCATCACGCTATCTACGTTCTCACGCTTGCGTACCAGTTGCCGAATGGTTCTCCTCTCAGCCTCTACCATAGCAGATTGCAGGCGTTCAATCACAGCCCATATGCGTTCGCATTCTCGGGCGATATGGGGGATATGGCGGACTTCCATCGGCTGCGGTGAGGGAATGCCAGTGACTTCGCGTAAAGCGTACCAGATGCCATTGCTCCACGCCTGCTTGAAGCGGAAGTTATGGCTCATGTGCCAAATCAGGCGGGCAAGGTTGGAGGTATCGTTAGCGGTGAAGAGTTCGTGGGACTCTGGCTTGTAAACGGGATGCTCGTACTTGCCGGTCTTGCGGATTGAGGGAAGTACATCGTTGAATACCCAATCTTGGAATTGCTTCGCTTCGGGCTTGTTGCTACGGAATATAACGCGGTAGAGGTTGGGTTCGTTGACGAAAGTTGCTTCTTGCTCGCGACCCATGATATCGATGACGTCCGTTTTGCGTACCCCACTATCATCTAGAACTTCAGCGGCAACACGGCGTGAGTTTGCGATTGTGAGAACCTCACATACATCTTTGAGACAGAACCAGGGTTCACCATCGATTACTTGGATACGTACATTGTGAGATTCTTTAAATGAAAAAGATTGAATGCTCATTTTTAATGCCCTGTTAGATTGTTCAGTTTACCCATTGTTCATATGGGCGGTCGGGTACTTGAACACCGCTAACAGACGGCCAGCAGCTTTTCCCTAACGGGTGTTGTATCGCTACTCGCTACCCAACCATAACAATCTATGGACGTAAAAAAACCGCATTACTTTCGGGCGCGGTATCCGCTGTTAGAGGTGTGTTCAGCACCTGAAAGCGACTATAGCGCATGGGATTTCCTTCGTCAAATGTGGGGAGTTCGGCGGTCAAATTTGGGTGATTCTGGCGTAGTCGTCAGGTCGAAATGAGCGGTAAGTTATTGATAAAAATGTCGTGTATTGTCGTGCTTTGTTGTGTTTTGTCGCCTGTTTTTTGAGCGAGCAACGCGGTCAATGTATTGATATTTATATCTTTTATGTGTTTTAATGCTGCTGCCGGTTTTACAGCGGCGCCTGCAGGACGTCACGTTGGCGTTAAGCCTGAGCCATCAAAGCCTGGAGTTGATGCGTCAGCCGGCGGCCTCGGGTGCGCTAGCTCGACCGCCAGGCTGGCGGGTTATCCTGATTGAGCGTCCCTGTGCCGAAGGCTGCCGGCGGGCCACCGCCACGGTCATCATGAATACCGGTGAACGCATCAGCTTAAGCGAATGGGTTTGTCAGGATCCCGACGGCACAACGCGTACGTGATCACTTGTGTTCCGGGCTAATCACGATAGAGTGGGCGCAGGCAGTTAATGTGTCCCAAGGCGGCAGGCGCGCATGGCGAGGAGTTTATGTTTACCGTTTATCATTCCAATCAGCTGGATCTGCTCAAGACACTTGCCGCCGCGCTGATCGCAGGGCGGCCGCTGCGCAACCCGTTCCAGCCAGAAGTCATTCTGGTGCAAAGCAACGGTATGGCGCAGTGGATGCAGATGGAACTGGCGGCACAGTTTGGCATTGCGGCCAACATTGAATTTCCGCTGCCCGCCAGCTTTATCTGGCAGATGTTTACCCGCGTGTTGCCCGATATTCCTTATGAAAGCGCGTTTGCAAAACCGGCGATGACCTGGCGGCTGATGGCGTTGCTGCCGCGCCTGTGCCAGCAACCTGATTTCGCGGTGATTAGCGACTATCTGCGCGACGACGAGGATAAGCGTAAGGGTTTTCAGTTTGCTGCCCGGATAGCCGACCTGTTCGACCAGTATTTGGTATACCGCCCCGACTGGCTGGAAAGTTGGCAGCGCGGCGAATTGATTGACGGCGTGGGCGAGGCGCAGCGGTGGCAGGCCCCGCTTTGGCGGGCGCTGGTGGCGGAAACGGAACGGGCAGGGGAGCCGCTGTGGCACCGCGCCAATCTGTACCAACGCTTTATCCAGACTCTGACGGAGAGTCAGACGCGGCCGCCGGGGCTGCCCGACAGAGTATTTATCTGCGGCATCTCCGCACTGCCGCCCACTTATTTACAGGCGCTGCAGGCGCTGGGCCGCCATATCGATATTCACCTGCTGTTCACCAATCCGTGCCGCTATTACTGGGGGGACATCCGCGATCGCGCTTTTCTCGCGCGGTTGCTGCACCGTCGCCGCCGGCACTATCAGCAGCAAACCGAGCAGGGGCTGTTCCGGCGCCCCGAACAGGCTGACGCGTTGTTTGACGAGCTAGGAGAACAGCAAACCGGTAATCCGCTGCTGGCCTCCTGGGGCAAACAGGGGCGCGATAATCTCTACCTGCTGGCGCAGATGGACGGTGTTGCGGAGGTAGATGCGTTCGTCGAGCCGGCGGGGGATAACCTGCTAAGCCTGCTGCAGAGCGACATCTTGATGCTCGAGGACCACGCCGTGATGGGTCTGGGTCCCGTGACGCCGCTAGAGGGTGGCGGCAAGCGGCCGCTGCAGCCAGACGATCGTTCGCTGAGCCTGCATGTCTGCCATAGCCCGCAGCGGGAAGTGGAAGTCCTGCACGATAGCCTGCTGGGGATGATTGCGCAGGATCCCACGCTACGGCCGCGGGATGTGATCGTCATGGTGGCCGACATCGACCGCTACACGCCGGCGATCCAGGCGGTGTTCGGCAGCGCCGGCGGGGAGCGCTATCTGCCTTTCGCCATTTCCGACCGCCGGGCGCGTCATCTCCACCCTGTGCTGCCGGCGTTTCTCAGCCTGCTGGAGTTACCACGCAGTCGTTTTGCCGCCGAGCAGGTTCTGGCGTTGCTGGAGGTACCGGCGCTGGCGGCCCGCTTTGCCATTGACGAGCAGGAGCTGCAACTGCTGCGTCAGTGGGTAGCGGAATCCGGTATCCGCTGGGGGCTGGACGACGACACCCTGCGTGAGCTGATGCTGCCCGCCACCGGTCAGCATACCTGGCAGTTTGGCCTGACGCGCATGTTGCTGGGCTATGCCATGGACAGCGAGAGCGGCGACTGGCAGGGCATTTTGCCCTACGACGAATCGAGCGGTTTGATAGCCGGTCTGGTCGGACAGCTGGCGGAGCTCCTGATGCGGCTGCGCCAGTGGCGCGACCGGCTTGCCCAACCCCGTTCACTGGATGCCTGGCTGAGCTGCGCCCGCGAAATGAGTGAGGATTTCTTTACGCCTGACGCTGAAGCCGAAGCGGCGCTGGCGCTGCTGGAAAATCAGTGGCAGCAGGTGCTTCAGTGCGGTTTGCAGGTGGGCTATGACCAACCGGTGCCGGTGACGCTGCTGCGGGATGAACTGGCCTCGCGTCTGGATCAGGAGCGGGTTAGCCAGCGTTTTCTGGCCGGGACCATCAACTTTTGCACTTTGATGCCTATGCGCTCTATACCGTTCCGGGTGGTGTGTCTGCTGGGCATGAATGACGGCGTTTATCCGCGCACGCTGCCGCCGGCGGGGTTCGACCTGATGGCGCAGCAGCCCCGACGCGGCGATCGCAGCCGGCGTGATGATGACCGCTACCTGTTCCTGGAGGCGATGTTGTCCGCGCAGCAGCGGCTCTATATCAGTTTTATCGGCCGCGCCATACAGGACAATACCCCGCGTTATCCGTCGGTGCTGGTGAGCGAGCTGAGCGATTATATCGCCCAAAGTTTTTACCTGCCCGGCGATGCGTGCGCCGATGCCGAGAGCGCCGACCGTGTGCGTGCGCATCTCTGGCAGTGGCATAGCCGCATGCCTTTCGCGCCGGAAAATTTTGTGCCGGATAGCGAAAACCAAAGCTTTGCCGCCGAGTGGCTGCCGGCCGCCAGCGCCGGGGGCGAGCCGCAGCCGGATTTTGTCGCTCCCCTGACGGCGCCGCCCTGCGAGGCGCTGGCGCTGGAAGAACTGCTGCGCTTTTATCGTCACCCGGTGCGCGCCTGGTTTGCACAGCGTTTGGCGGTGTCTTTCCACCAGACCTCGCTTGAGCTGGCGGCGGACGAACCTTTTGTCATTGACGGTCTGTCCCGCTATCAACTCAATGACCGACTGGTGAACGCCCTTATCGACGGGGAGAGCACCGACCGGCTGTTTCGCCAGGTGCGCGCCGCCGGTCTGTTGCCCTATGGCGCTTTCGGCGAGCTGTACTGGGCCAAACAATGTCAGGACATGGCGGCGCTCGCTGAGCAGGTACGAACGTGGCGATTGCCGGAAACGCACAGTCTTGAGGTGGATCTGACGCTGGAGGACGTGACGCTTTGCGGCTGGCTGCCCCACGTGCAGAAGAACGGTCTGCTGCGCTGGCGTCCCGGCGCGTTATCGGCCCGGGACGGCCTGAAGCTGTGGCTGGAGCATCTGGCTTACTGCGCTATGGGCGGCGAAGGTGAGAGCCGGATGTTCGGCATGCGCGGGGAATGGCATTTTGCGCCGCTGCCCGCCGCTCAGGCAAAAGGGTTTTTACTTTCGCTGGTTTCCGGCTACTGTCAGGGTATGGCGGCACCGCTACTGCTGTTGCCCCGATCGGGGGGGGCATGGTTAAGCCACTGCTACGACCGATCGACGCAGAGCATCGATTGGGACGAGAGCCGGCAGCGGCAGGCGCGTGATAAACTTATCCAGGCCTGGCAGGGCAACAGCCATGTTCCCGGCGAAGGTGAGGATCCTTATCTGCAGCGGTTGATACGTCAGTTGGATGAACAACATATTGCGGCAATTATCTTGGCCGCGGAAAAGTATTTGTTGCCACCTTTTATGTTTAATCTGGCGCAGACTGAGCCGGTGAAACGCGAAAAGAAAGCCTGATGCAGCAGGCCTGCCGCCCCGGCGACAGATGTACGCGCTGTGACGTTTGTTTTAACACGAGAGTGTTACTCTAAAAAAAGAGTGTGGTCAGGAACGGCCCGCAAGGCAGGTATTGGAGAGAGGAATGTCGAGACTGGTTAACGGGTTGTTGTGTTTCGCTCTGTTTTTTATGAGCGCAACGGCGCCGGGATGGGCGCAAAGCGGATGGCAACCGGTAAAGGAGGTCATCCAAAAAAGCAGTCAGGATCCCCGTCACTATCAGGCTATTCGGCTGGATAATGGTATGACGGTGCTGTTGGTGAGCGATAAGGATGCGGTCAAATCCCTGGCGGCGGTGGCCGTGCCGGTGGGGTCGCTGGAGAATCCGCACAATCAGCTTGGCCTGGCCCATTATCTGGAACACATGATCCTGATGGGGTCGCGCCACTATCCAGAACCGGAAAATCTGTCTGAGTTTCTGAAAAAGCACGGCGGCGATCATAATGCCAGCACCGCCTCCTACCGAACCGCCTTCTATCTGGAGGTGGAAAACGACGCGCTGCAACCGGCGATCGACCGGCTGGCGGACGCCATCGCCGCGCCGCGGCTGGATCCGGTTTATGCCGATAAAGAGCGTCATGCGGTGGACGCCGAGCTTAGAATGGCCCGCGCCAGCGACGGCCTGCGCATGGCGCAGATCCGCTCTGAAACCATGAATCCGGCTCACCCGGGCTCGCGTTTCTCGGGTGGCAATCTTGACACCTTGAGCGATAAGCCCGACAGCCGGCTGCACGACGCGCTGAAGCATTTTTACCAACGCTATTATTCCGCCAACCTGATGGTTGGGGTCATCTACAGTAATCAATCGCTGCCCCAAATGGCGACGCTGGCGGCCGCCACGTTTGGCCGCATCGTCAACCATCACGCGTCGGTGCTGCCGATTACCGTGCCGGCGGTTACCGCTGCCCAAACCGGTATCGTGATTCATTATCAGCCGGTTCAGCCGCGGAAGATGCTGCGCCTCGAATTCCCCATCGCCAACAATAGCGCCGCGTTTCGCAGCAAAACGGACACCTACATCAGCTACCTTATCGGCAACCGTAGCCCGGGCACGCTGGCGGACTGGCTGCAGAAAGAGGGGCTGGCGGACGCCATCGACGCCGGCGCCGATCCGATGGTCAATCGCAACGGCGGTGTTTTCGCCATCGCCGCTTCCCTTTCCGACAAAGGGTATGAGCAGCGCGACCGGGTAGTGGCTGCTATTTTCGCTTATTTGTCACTGCTGCGGCATCAAGGGATCCAGCGCCATTATTTTGACGAAATTGCCCACGTGCTGGATCAGGATTTCCGTTTCCCGGTCATGACCCGCAACATGGACTATATCGAATGGCTGGTGGATTCCATGCTGCGGGTGCCGGTGCAACACGTGCTCGATGCCTCTTATTTGGCCGACCGCTACGATCCCGCCGCCATCGGCGCGCGCCTTGACGCCATGACGCCGCAGCACGCCCGCGTCTGGTTTATCAGCCCGGATGCGCCGCACGACAAAACCGCTTACTTTGTCGATGCCCCTTATCAGGTCAGTAAACTGACGCCAACGCAGATCGCCCTTTGGCAGCGGTTACAGCGCTCGATTGTGCTGGCACTGCCGGCGCTTAATCCTTATATCGCCAACGATTTCAGCCTGATCCGCAGCACGCGTCATCCCGAACACCCGGAAACCCTGATCGACGAGCCAGGGCTTCGGTTGCACTACATGCCTAGCCGCACTTTCGCCGACGAACCGCGCGCCGACATCACGCTGAACTTTCGCAATGCCGCGGCCATGAGCAGCGCGCGCAACCAGGTGCTCTATTCACTAAACGACTATCTTTCCAATCTCGAACTGGCGGAGTTGAGCAATCAGGCCTACGTAGGCGGTATCAGCTTTTCCTCCTACGCCAACGATGGTCTGACTATCAAGGCAAGCGGCTATACCCAGCGACTGGTGCCGCTGGTGAATGCGCTGCTGGACCGCTATCTGGCGATATCACCAACGGCGCAGCAGCTGCAACAGGCCAAGACCTGGTTTCGTCAGCAATTAGATGGCACGGACAAAAGCAAAGCCTACTCTCAGGCGATTATCCCGGCCAAGGTCTTGTCCGATATTCCCTATAATAGAGCGGGATGCGCGGCGGGCGCTTATCGACGGCATCACGCTGCAGGAGGTGATGGACTATCGCGCCACGCTGATTAAACCCACCGCCCTGGACGTGCTGGTGGTCGGCAATCTGACCTCCGAGCAGGCTGAAACGTTCTCTCGCGGGTTGAAAACACGCCTTGAGCTGACCGGCACGGACTGGCGGCGCGCCGATAAAGCCACCGTCGCCACGCCGCTGCAGGCGATTATCCAGAAGCGGCTCGACAGCACCGATTCCGCTCTGGCGGCGGTCTATGTTCCCCTGAGGTATGATCGTATCGAAGGAATGGCGTGCAGTTATCTGCTATCGCAAATGGTTGAATCCTGGTTTTACAAACAATTGCGTACGCAAGAGCAGCTGGGCTACGCCGTGTTTATGCTGCCTGTCTTTGTCGGCGATCGGGCCGGGGTCGGCTTTGTACTGCAAAGCGGCCGCTATCAGCCGGCGTATCTTTACCAGCGCTATCAGGCGTTTTTCGCGCAGACCGCCAAGCGGCTGGGCGCCCTGGAACCGGCGGATTTCGAGCAGTACAAGCAGGGCGTCATCGTCCAGCTGCAGCAAAAACCCCAGACGCTGGGCGAAGAAGTGGATCTCTATACCGGCGATCTGGATCGCGATAATATGCGCTTTGATACGCGCGAACGTCTCATTGCCCGTATGCGGTCGCTGACGCAATCGCAGCTAAGCGAATATTACCAGCAGGCGGTCATTAAGCAGCAGGGGCTGGCCTTGTTGTCGGAAATTTCCGGCGTCGGCGAGGGCAGCGATCCGGCCGATTATGCTCATCCCGCCGGCTGGACCCTGTTCCCCAATGCCTCCGCGCTGCAGCAGGCGCTGCCGGTGCAACCTAAGGAAACCGAACGCGTTGAAGACCGCCAAGAGCCTTAACCCCCTGACATTGCCGCTGCAGGGCACCCGCCTCGTCGAGGCGTCGGCGGGTACCGGGAAAACCTACACCCTGGCGGCGCTTTATCTGCGTCTGCTGCTCGGGCTGGGCGGTGAGGCGGCGTATCTGCGGCCCTTGAGCGTGGAAGAAATACTGGTGGTAACCTTTACCGAGGCCGCCACCGAGGAGCTGCGCGGGCGTATTCGTGAAAATATCCACCGGCTGCGGCTGGCCTGCATGCGCGGTGAGAGCGAGGACCCGCTGCTGGCGGCGCTGTTGGCGCAGCTCGACGATCATAGGCTTGCCGCTTTGCATTTGCTGGCGGCGGAGCGGCAGATAGACGAGGCGGCGATATTCACCATTCATGGTTTTTGCCAGCGTATGCTGAACCACAGCGCCGTCGAATCGGGCATGCTGTTTCAGCAGACTCTACTAGAAGATGAAACATTGCTGCGCCAGCAGGTGAGCGCTGACTTCTGGCGCCGCCACTGCTATCCGTTGCCGCTGGAGGTTGCGCGCATGGTACAGCAGCACTGGCAAGGGCCGGAAAACCTGTTGGCGGAACTGCTGCCGTATCTGCAGGGGGAGCCACCGGAGGTGCGCGATCCGCCGGCGTTAAGCGAGTCTATCCTGGCACGGCATGCGCGCATTATTGCGGGTATTGACGACCTGAAGCGGCAGTGGCGCGCGGCGGCGGCGGAAATTCCGACGATCCTTGACGCTCACAAACTCGACCGGCGGGTGTATAGCAGTAAAAACCTGCCATCCTGGCTGGCGAAAGTCAATTACTGGGCGGAGCAGCCCACCGTCGACTATCAGGTACCGGATGAGCTGGAACGGTTTTCAAGCGAGGTATTAGCAGAAAAAACCACCGCCGGCTGTCCGCCTCACCATGCGCTCTTTGCTGCGGTGCAGGCTTTTCAGCAGCACCGGCCGTCGCTGCGCGAGCTGATCTTTGTGATGGCGTTGGCGGAGATGCGCCAGGCGTTGGAGCAGGAAAAACGGCGGCGGGCGGAGCTGGGGTTTGACGATCTGCTTAGCCGTCTGGACCGGGCACTGGCCGGCGGCGGCGGTGAAGCGTTGGCCGACGCGTTGCGCTCGCGCTATCCGGTGGCGATGATTGATGAGTTTCAGGACACCGACCCGCAGCAGTACCGTATTTTCCGCCGGGTTTACGGCGATAAGCCTGATTGTGCCTTACTGCTGATAGGTGACCCGAAACAAGCGATCTACGCGTTTCGCGGCGCGGACATTTTTACCTATATGCGTGCCCGCAGTGAAGTAGACGCTCACTATACCCTTGATACCAACTGGCGCTCAGCGCCGGGGATGATCAATGCGGTGAATCAGCTGTTCCAAAGCCTGCCGGCGCCGTTTATTTTCAGCGCCATCCCTTTTTTGCCGGTGGCGGCCGCCGAAAGCAACGCCGGTTTGCGGCTGGTGGTGCAACGACAGCCGCAGCCGGCGCTGCGCGTTTGGCTACAGCCGGGGGCCGGCGTGGGTGTAAGCGAATACCAACAGTGCATGGCGCGGCAATGCGCCGCCACCATCCGCGACTGGCTTTACGCCGCCCGTGAGGGTGAGGCCTGGTTGGAAGGCCGGCGGGGCCGGCAGCCGCTGCAGGCGTCGGATATCACGGTGCTGGTACGCAATCGCCACGAGGCGGCATTGATGCGCGATGCGCTGGCGGCGCTGATGATCCCGACGGTGTATCTGTCTAACCGGGATAGCGTCTTTGACACGCCCGAGGCACGCGAACTGCAATGGATCCTGCAAGCGGTATTGACGCCGGAAAAAGATACCGCGCTGCGCAGCGCGCTGGCCACCGGCCTGCTGGGCTTTGACGCCGTCGCCATCGACGCGCTGAATAACGATGAACGGCTTTGGGAACAACGGGTTGAGGAATTTGCCGAGTATCGCCAGCGCTGGCAAAAAAGCGGCGTATTACCGATGCTGCGTCAGATGATGATGAACCATCGCATCGCGGAAAATCTTTTGGCCAGCCAGGGCGGCGAACGCCGGTTGACCGACGTGTTGCATCTGGGTGAACTGCTGCAGGAAGCCTCGACACAGCTGGAGAACGAATATGCGCTGGTCCGTTGGTTGGCGTTGCAGATAGTGTCTCCTAACTCGCAGGCGGCGAATCAGCAATTGCGGCTGGAAAGCGATCGTCATCTGGTGCAAATCATCACGGTACATAAATCGAAAGGGCGGGAGTTCCCGCTGGTGTTCCTGCCGTTCGCGGCCGATTTTCGCGTGCAAAAGCGGCCGCTGTTCCATGATCGCGAGGCGTTCGGGGCCTGGCTGGATCTCCGCGCGGCGCAGGAGAGTCTGCTGCTGGCGGAGGAGGAGCGGCTAGCGGAGGATTTGCGGCTGCTGTATGTGGCCCTAACGCGCGCCATTTATCATTGCAGTCTCGGCATTGCGCCGCTGTATCGCGGTAGCCGTAAAAAAACCGGCGCCAGCGATCTGCATCTAAGCGCGCCGGGTTACTTGATTCAGCAGGGCCAGGATGGCGATGCCGATGAGTTGCGCCAACGGTTGGCGGCGCTGGCAAGCCGCGCCGGTGGCGATATTGTCCTCTGCGAAGCCCAGGCCGCGCCGGCGCAACCGCTTACACCCGCGGTGGAGTCAGCGCCGGCGCTAAGCGCCCGCCGCTGGACTGAACCGCCGCGGGATCCCTGGCGGGTCACCAGCTATTCAGGATTGCAACGGCACGGCAGCTCGGTGGTGATGGAGTTACAGCCGCGGCTGGATGTCGACGCCGCGGGGGAGGGTGGGCAGCAGGAGATGTTGCAGCTGACGCCGCATACCTTTCCGCGCGGCGCGGCGCCGGGCACGTTTTTGCACGGCCTGTTTGAAACCCTGGATTTTAATCGGCCACTGGACCCGCAGTGGCTCAGCGAACGGCTGATACAACAGGGTATCGACGCCGTCTGGTTGCCGGTGATAACGGACTGGATGGAAAAAATTATCGCTATGCCGCTGGACGGCGGCTCGCTTTCTCTCGCGCGTCTGACGCCCGACAGCCGGCTGGCTGAACTGCAATTTTATCTGCCCATCGACGCGTTAGTGCAGGCGCGCGACCTGGATCAGATCTGCAAGCGCCACGATCCGCTGTCGGCACGCTGCCCACCGCTGGATTTCCCCCAGGTCAAGGGAATGCTGAAGGGGTTTATTGACCTGGTTTTCCGCTGGCAGGGCCGCTATTACTTGCTGGACTATAAATCCAACTGGCTGGGGGAAGAGAGCGCCGCTTACACCCGGCCGGCGATGGAGCAGGCTATGATTGCCCACCGTTATGATCTGCAGTATCAGCTGTATACTCTGGCGCTGCACCGTTATCTGCGTCACCGTTTGGCGGACTATCATTA
The DNA here is from genome assembly GCF_900143145.1 of Candidatus Sodalis sp. SoCistrobi. Taxonomy (GTDB): domain Bacteria; phylum Pseudomonadota; class Gammaproteobacteria; order Enterobacterales; family Enterobacteriaceae; genus SoCistrobi. Next base: position 5,057 of record NZ_FRDB01000018.1, on the reverse strand, counting down.
TTCGCGCGATTTCGGCGGCGTGTATTATCTGTTTCTGCGCGGCGCTGATGCGGCGCAGCCGGGAAACGGCATTTACCACTGCCGCCCGGATAGCGCCCTAATCAGCGGGCTCGACGCGTTATTCTCCGGCGCAACGCGGCCGGCAATGGCGGAAAAGGGCTAACGCAGGAGGCTCATTGATGGAAGCAATCTTAGCCGAGGCGCAACGGTTGCGCCTGTGGCGACCGCTGGACGTTCAGTTCGCCCTGATGCTGGCGACGCCCGCTGAGCCCGCACTGATGCTGGCCTGCGCCCAACTGAGCGCCGATGCCGGCGCCGGCCATACTTGCCTGCCGCTGGCGCTATTGACCCCGGAGCGGCTGTTTGACGGCCGAATGCCGCCGCTGGCGCAACAGGCGTGGCTACTGGCTGGCAGCCCTTCTCAAGCGGATTGGCAGCATCGTCTGCTGGCATCGCCGGCGGTCAGCGACGGTTCCCGCCCGACGCCGCTGGTCTTGGACAATCAGCGCCTGTATTTACAGCGCATGTGGCGCGATGAAGGCGCGGTGGCGCAGTTCTTCAACCGGGCGCGGCCGCCAATGGACGGCGACGAAGCCCGCATCGCCGCGGTGCTGGCGCGTTACTTTCCCGGCGACGCTGCGGTGATCGACTGGCAAAAAATTGCCGCGGCGGTCGCGATAACGCATCCGGTGGCGCTGATATCCGGCGGGCCGGGCACCGGTAAAACCTCTACGGTCGCCAAGCTGCTGGCGGCATTGCTGCAGCTTAGCGACGGCCGGCGTTTGCGCATGCTGATGGCGGCCCCCACCGGCAAGGCGGCGGCACGGCTGAGTGAGTCCCTGGGTCTGGCGCTGCAGCGTCTGGGCTTGGACGAAGAGCAAAAACAACGGTTGCCGCGCGAGGCGATAACGCTGCATCGCCTGCTCGGGGCACAGCCCAACAGCCAGCGGATGCGCTATCACCGCGGCAACCCGCTGCATGTGGATATTCTGATAATCGACGAAGCGTCGATGGTCGATTTGCCGATGATGGCCAATGTCATTGCGGCGCTGCCGCCGCAGGCGCGGGTGATTTTCCTGGGGGATCGTTGCCAGCTGTCATCGGTGGAGGCGGGGGCGGTGTTGGGGGATATCTGCCAGTTCGCCGAGGCCGGTTACAGCCCCGCGCGGCGTGCGCAGTTGGCGCGGTTGACGGGTTTTACGCTGCCGGCGGGGGGCGACGGTAACGGTTACGGCGTTGCCGACAGTTTGTGTCTGCTGCGTAAAAGCTACCGCTTTGACGAGGGTTCCGGCATTGGCCGGCTGGCTAACGCGATCAACGCCGGCGACGGCAAGGGCGCGCTGGGGCTGTTGCAGGCCGGCACGGCGGCGGATGTAGATTATACGCCGTTGCGTGCGGCGGCAGACTATCAGCGCCTATTGGATGATTGCGTTAGCGGTTACCGGGACTATCTGCAGCGGGTGCGCGGCCAAGATGCGCCGGCCGCGATTTTGGACTCGTTTAACCGCTTCCGCCTGCTGTGTGCGCTGCGCGAGGGGCCATTTGGCGTCGCCGGCCTTAACGACCGCATTGAACAGGCCTTGAGCCGGGCGGGGCTGCTCAGTCTTGGCAACGTGGGCCGCGGCTACGCGGGCCGGCCGGTGATGATCGTGCGCAATGCGCCGTCGCTGGGGCTGTACAATGGCGATATCGGTATTTTGCTCCGGGAGGACGAACAGACGCTGCGCGTGCACTTTTCCCTGCCGAATGGCGGTATCAGGGCGGTGCCGTTGAGCCGGCTGCCTGAGCATGAGACGGCCTTTGCCATGACGGTGCATAAATCTCAGGGGTCGGAGTTCCAACATACGGCGCTGGTATTGCCCAATCAAATCGTGCCGGTGCTGACGCGAGAATTGCTGTATACCGCAGTGACGCGGGCGCGGGCGCGGCTCTCTCTCTACGCCACCGATGAGGTGGTGCAGTACGCCATTGCCACCCGAACCCAGCGGCGCAGCGGCCTTATCGAACGGCTGGCGGCCGGTGCGGCCGCACCGGCGCAACCATCCGACGTCCGCTGACGCTTGCGGGCATGATGACCGCGCGGCCCGCAGCGTGCGATGGCGTCATCGCTCAGCGGCCGTCGTGCGTCTCCAGGTCGGCCACCAGAATTTTCGATCGGCGCTGATAGTTATACAGTTCCTTTTTCTGGTTCGGCAGGATATCGACCTCCGCCGGGGTAAAGCCGCGTTCCTGGAACCAGTGAATGCTGCGGGTGGTAAGCACAAACAGTTTTTTTAGCCCTATTTGGCGCGCCTGTTGAGCGATACGCGTCAGCAGCATTTCGCCGCGCGATGAACTGCGATAATCAGGGTGCACCGCCACGCAGGCCATTTCGCCGATCTGCTCGTCGGGAAAGGGATACAGCGCCGCGCAGGCGATGGTCATATTGTCCCGTTCGATGATGGTAAATTTATCGATTTCCATTTCCAATTGCTCGCGGGAGCGGCGCACCAGGATCCCCTGCTGTTCCAGCGGCCGAATCAGCGCCAGAATGCCGCCGATATCGTTGATGGTGGCCCGCCGCACCTGCTCCGCGCTTTCCATCACAATCTGCGTGCCGATGCCGTCGCGGGAGAAGAGCTCTTGCACCAGGGCGCCGTCTTCCTGATAGCTGATAAGATGGCAACGCCGCACGCCGCTGCGGCAGGCTTTTACCGCGCCACGCAGAAAACGCACGGTGCCGGAGTGGTAATCGCCGCGCGCTTCTAACTGATCAATGCGCCGCTGGGCGTCGTTGGGGAACAGTTCGGAAATAATATCGTCGTCCTCGCCAATCACGCCCTGCGATGAGCAAAAACCGATAATTTTTTCCGCTTTCAGCTTAATCGCCAGCTGCGTCGCCACCTCTTCGGAGGTGAGATTGAAACTTTCACCGGTGACCGATACCGCGACCGGACCCAGCAGCACAATGGCGCCGCCGTCCAGCTGGCGGTGGATCGCTGCATCATCAATACGGCGGATGCGGCCGCTGTGGCAATAGTCCACGCCGTCATCCACGCCCAGAGGCTGAGCGATAATGAAGTTGCCGCTCACGACGTTGATGTGCGCGCCCTGCAGCGGGGTATTATTCAGGCTCATCGACAGCCGTGCGGTAATGTCCAACTGCAATTGGCCGGCGGCCTGCTTTACCCGTTCGAGAGTGGGCGCGTCGGTCACGCGGGTATGCTTATGGTACATCGGCTCAAGGTGATGTATCGCCAGATTGGCGTCGATTTGCGGCCGTGCGCCGTACACCAGTACCAGGCGGATACCCAGACTGTGCAGTAGCCCGATATCATTGACGATACTGGCAAAATTTTCATGCTCAATGGCTTCGCCACCCAGCATGACGACAAAGGTTTTGCCTCGGTGGGCATTGATATAAGGAACCGTATGGCGAAAACCTTGAACCAACTCTGTACTGCGTTCCTTCACGGCCTGTCCTCTGCGAATGATTATTCTTATTTTGTGTATTTTTATTCTTTTCTCACCCGCTTGGCAAGTCCCGATTCACTCTGCGCCTGTTTGTAAAGATGAGCAAAGTCTGCCGCACGTCGCCTCTGTGCCGGCTTTTCGGGATGACAGCGGCCGGCGGTTTGGTTAAAGTTTCCGCCGTTAACGATAAACGATTGGTTTTCCAGATAATGCACAATTTATTACCGGGGCGACATGCCTGAGTCAGAACATAACCACGTTCGCCGGCGGCTGCTGCAAGGCGTGGCGGCCACCTGGCTGTTAAGCGTCAGCCGGGTTGGCCTTGCCGCCGTGCCCTCTATCGTCGCGGTGCGGATCTGGCCCGCCTCAAGCTATACCCGCGTAACGCTGGAATCCAATGTCACCCTGCAATACCGTACTTTTACCCTAAGCAGCCCGGACCGGCTGGTGCTCGATATCGAAGGGCTGCGGCTCAATTCGATGCTCAGCCAGCTAGGGGAGCGGGTGCGGCAGGAAGATCCTTATATCGGCCAGTTACGGGTCGGCCAGTTCGACGGCCACACCGTGCGGCTGGTGCTGGAACTGAAACAGAAAGTGGCGCCGCGCTTTTTGACGCTGGCGCCGGCCCACGGCTTCCGGCACAGGTTGGTGCTGGATCTTTACCCGCAGGAGGGCAGTCGTTCCTCGCTGCAAGACGACCCGCTGCTGGCGCTGCTGGAAGATTATAACAAGGGGGATTTGGCACGCACCTTGCCGCCGGAGTCCCAGGCGCCAAAGGCCGGGAAAGCCGGACGCGACCGGCCGGTTGTGGTGATGCTTGACCCGGGCCACGGCGGCGAAGATCCCGGCGCGATCGGCAAATTCAAAACCCGCGAGAAAGATATCGTGCTGCAAATCGCCCGCCGTTTAAGCGCGCTGATTAAGCGCGAGCCGAATATGCAGGTGTATATGACCCGCAATGAGGATGTGTTTATCCCGCTGAAGGTGCGGGTGGCCAAGGCACGTAAGCAGCGGGCGGATCTGTTCGTCTCGATACACGCCGACGCCTTTACCCGCCGTAGCGCCCACGGCGCCTCGGTCTTTGCGTTGTCCACTAAGGGCGCCACCAGCGCGGCGGCCCGCTATCTGGCCCAAACGCAAAATGCCGCCGATGACATTGGCGGCGTGAGCAAAAGCGGCGATCGCTACCTGGATCATACCATTTTCGATTTAATGCAGACCGCCACGATTAACGACAGCCTGAAATTCGGCAAGCACGTGCTGAGCCACGTGGGCAAAAGATCACCCAGTTGCATAAAAAAAGCGTCGATCAGGCGGGCTTCGCGGTATTGAAAGTGAATAACCCCGAGTTTATTAGAGAGTAATTTTGGCAATACTACGCCGCTTCCTCTGATGCTAATTGCAAAGCGTAATAGTTCATTTCGGCTTCAGTAGGAGGGATGTAACCCAGCCGCCCGAGCAGCCTTCTGTTGTTGTACCAGTCCACCCAGTCCAGCGTGGCCAACTCCACTTCCGTCCGGTTTTTCCAGCTCCCGCGGTGGATAACCTCCGTTTTGTACAACCCGTTGATACTCTCTGCCATCGCATTATCGTAGGAGTCGCCG
>NZ_FRDB01000226.1 GCF_900143145.1 Candidatus Sodalis sp. SoCistrobi | reverse complement strand
CGCTCCGTACCCGCATTAAACGACTGGCGCGTAAAACGATTTGCTTCTCGCGCTCTGTCGAGATCCACGAAAAAGTCATCGGAGCCTTCATCGAAAAACACATGTTCTACTAATTGGAGTCATTACCGAATATCTTTTTCTTTTTTATAAAATGCTTTATATGCAATGGAAATAAGCAATGGCAAATAATATGAAGGAAGAAACCAAGGGTCTGATACAGCTGCAATTATTGAAAGAAAACAAGTAAGGACATCTTTTACATTTATAGTTTTTTTTGTGTTAAATATAAAAAGTAAAACACAGAACAAACCATAGAGATTTGTAATGTTATGCGATGCTGGATGGGCAATGTATCCCACACTGAAAGCAAAGCTTGATAAGCTTGATAATATGGGAGCTAACAAAAAAGAAAATTTGTTCTTCGTTTCATTGTAGCAAATAAATGCGATTGTTATAGATAGAGAAAATATCTGCGCAATTTCTAAAAATTTTATTATAGTTATTGATGCTCCAAATAAATAAAAAACAATATAATGTATTGGGTATACAGATAGATACCAACTATCCGTTGTTCGCCCCCAGTACTTTAATGCTAAAATCCCATATTTACTTACTTCATTCCATGTGGTTGGTGTATTTGCAACATCTCCATCAGCAGAGAAATGAAGGGTAACAAAAAAGCAGGAAAAGAAAAAGCAAATTAAGACATTCACCATTATGAATGTTTTTGTATTTAATGAGAATGTATTCATAGTTAATGTCTCTTTTTAGCTATAACATATCGAGGTCTGTTTTTTGTTTCAATATATATTCTTCCAATATATTCACCCAGTACTCCGATACCGATTAATTGCACTCCACCAATAAATAGAATGGCCACCATCAATGATGGATAACCTGGGACTGGGTTACCAAATAGTAATTTGTCAACCGTCATCCATAGGCCATATAGAAAAGAAAGTGAAGCGACACCAAAACCGATATACGTCCACATTCTTAAAGGGATAGTTGAAAAAGATGTTATCCCTTCAAGAGCTAAATTCCATAACCTCCACCAACTAAACTTGCTTGAGCCAACTAATCGCTCAGCGCGAGTGTATTCAACTATTTCAACTTTTCCTCCCACCCATGACAGCAAACCTTTCATGAAAAGGTTACGCTCTGACAAGCACTTAATGTTTTCAACGACTTCACGTGGTATCAAGCGAAAGTCACCAACGTTCTCTTCAATTTTAGGCCTACTGATTTTGTTGTGTAGCTTGTAAAACCATTCTGCCGTTTTTCGTTTTAATTTCCCATCAGTCGTACGGTCAATGCGTTTAGCCAGCACAATATCAGCACCCGCTCGCCACTTCTCAATCATATGAGGTATGACATTTAACGGATCTTGTAAATCTACATCAATGGGTATAATTACATCTCCAGTGGCATGTTCTAATCCTGCGAAAAGTGCAGGTTCTTTACCAAAATTGCGAGTAAAGCTGATAGCCTTAACCATTGGGTCTGATATTTCCAAGGCATCAATCAAGCTCTCGGTATTGTCTGTACTACCATCATTAATGAATACTATTTCAACATCATATTGATTGAATTCTGGAAACTCTCTTACCGCCTTATAAAAGATCGGTATGGATTTTTCTTCATTAAAAACAGGGACAATGAGAGAAACTTTCATGTCTTATCCTTAAATACTACGTACTTTGCACAGAAGTAACCAATCACCAAGCTTATCACAGAGAATGATATTAACGTGAGTATAGGCGATGTATTACATTGATCGCCTATATATCCAGAAAGGATACTCAAAAAGCCCATAATACCGATGTAAATCATGTAGCCTGTTGCTGTAGGTCTCTTTTTGAAGGTTAACTTTGAATTGGTAAAAAAAGAAAAAGTAACAGCAGATATGAATGCTACAAAGTTGCTAATTGATTGCTCATACTTGAATATATTTACCATGCATAAAAATATAATCCAGTGTATGCCTGTATTGATTATACCGATAGTGGTATATCTGATGAATTTAGAGGGCACAGAACATCCCTTTTCCCCAATCTTTCTCTGGGACTGTCGGTTGTGAAAATTTAGCGTAGAAAAATTCTCGACTCATCAAATCATGGTCAGATAAGCCGGTGGATAATTTGACAATTGAGCGATCAACACCGTTAGTAATAAGTTGGCGAGCGATACTGCGTGCGGATTCCTGCCGGCCTTTCTGCTCGCCAAGCTGGATGCCTTCTTGACGTCCTTCTTGCCGCCCGAGCTGGATGCCCTTCTGGGATGCCCCTTTGCTCACCTTTGGCTTCAAGCTGCTCTGCAATGGTCATGATATCCTCCCGGTAGTCAGTGGCTTTGGTGGCGATATGCTGTAGGAATTGCGATTCATCCGAAGTATTTCCCCGCTCTGCGATATAGTACATCAGGCTACGGAAATGCCTGCCTGTAGACTGATTCTGCCAGTTCAGGGCCAGTAAAGCAATCGAGCCATTGTGTCAGTGCATCAGTAAGCAGGCTATCCATTTCGCCCATCACGCTATCTACGTTCTCACGCTTGCGTACCAGTTGCCGAATGGTTCGTCGCTCAGCCTCTACCATAGCGGATTTTGAGGCTGAAAACCCTTAGAATATTTCGGCTAGATTGTGCGTAAATGATTGATATTTCGTGTATGGAATGTAACCTTTTATTCCAGTGTAATTAATTAACCAATTGAAAATAAAAGATTTTACTTCGGTCTTGAAAACCGGCGACGCGCAAGCGTTCTAGAGTTCGAATCTCTACTCCTCCGCCACTTCTTTTAGCGAAAAAGAAAGGCGCTCAACACCTCCACTGCTTTCACGACTTTAACGGCTTTCACCGCTTTCACGACTTTCACGACTTTCACCGCTTTCACTGTTTCACTGCTTTTACCGCTGCCACTGTTCCCATTGCCGCCAATGTTTCCAGTGCCGCCACTTTTGCTACTGCTGCCAGACTTTTGCTGCTTCCACGATTTCTTTTAACTAATAAATCCGGGCAATGGGATGAGCCCTCCCTTAAGGCCATAGGTATCTACACATCAGGGAGGAGGCTTAAGAGCAACTCTCGCTAAATGAGTAAGTTCTTCCAGACTATATTCCGATAATAATTTTAGTGTATTCAACAAGATGGATAGGCCAGCGAGCAGAGCAGGAGCGCTCTCTCTGCGGCCTCGCTTTTGCTGTCGTCCTGACAAGCGACATATCAGCTGGCGGGCTGCCGCATTTTCTTCTCCTTCAGCGCGTTGCAGCCGCCATACCAGAACAGCAGCCATACTGGCTATTAACAACCTGCGTAGTACGGCTGGCGCGCTGCGCTGAAGCCATGTTTCTACGTCATGTCCGGCACCTTTCAGCAACTTAAAAAATGATTCAATATTCCAGCGCCAGTAATACCAACGAGCTACTTCCTCGCAGGTGATCTCGCTGCAAACGTTTGTAAGCAGCGTCCAGCGTCCCACCACATTACCGAGATCATCCGTAAGCCGAACAACAACCAATCTGACCGTCAGAGGCTCTCCAGGTTGGATTTTTATGCGGCGGCCGGTTTCTTTATCTTTACGCTTCTGCTGCGCAGCTCGGGTTATGACTATCGAGGTTTCACTGATTTCCATATCAGCTTTTTTCCCTTTCCAGTCTACCTGTCCGCATCCGTTGTATGGCAGAAGAGCAGCAATCTCACCAATTTTCAATGAATTACCTTGCCACTCTGCACCATGTCCTTCTTTTCCTCGGATAAGCCAGCATATTCCTTGAGTACTCAACGTCCGCATATGTCCAATAGAGTCACCCTCTCTATCAATTATATGAATCAGCTTTTTACCTATATTAAGCGATTCCACACGGGCAATATCGGTCGTCAAGGCGTCCATATGTGTCTGCCGTTCGGACAGTCCTTCCGCCAACGTTGAATGACAACCGGTTGCATCGGTAAGTGTCTGAGATAGAGGCGCTATTGGCAAACCCGTGCCAGCATCAACCAGCAAGCTGCTTTGAAGTTCATATCCAACATCGCCACCGTGCGTCATTTTTAAGCGTCCGTATTTGGCATGATGGTAAAGAAATTGTAAACGTGACCAATCATGAACAACGAGAGCGTATGGATGCGGGCTAAGCGAAATTTGCTCAAGTGCTAGCGAAATAATTGGCTCATTGAGTTGACTGAAGCTAATTCGCTTATTATTCAGAAAACGCCAGACAGCTTGGGTAGTTGCGAAAGTTGATTTTTGAGCACTTGCGAGGTCTTTAACCGCAGAAGCAAGAAGAGCCGCGGGCGTCATATGCTGTTTAACCAGCGTCTGATATCGGCGGGTAAGGCGAGAGTCAATCCCGCCAACAGATAGGTTGAAATCATTCTGCAAAGTAATAACAGGTATCACGATAAATGTGTAGATACCTATG
>NZ_FRDB01000123.1 GCF_900143145.1 Candidatus Sodalis sp. SoCistrobi | reverse complement strand
TGCTCATGCTGAGTTTCCAGCACTAGATTAACTGCCCGTTCACGGACTTCCGGAGAGTAACGTTTGGTCGTTGTCATAGAGACCTCCACTTTTAAAGTATAGACTCTAATTTATCCGGGGTGATTCAATCGCTAAGGCTATCGCTCCGTTGCACCAGACGACTTTGGAAATCCAGCAGGTTCGCCAGCTTGTCGGTTAGCAGACCAAAGCGATCGACCATCAGGACCCGGCGGCGGGCTTCGTCTTCGCTGAGACCTTCGGTGCGCATTTCCGCAACAATCTGTTCGGCGATACCGCAACCGGCGGAGCCGGCGCCCAGAAACACCACCTTTTGATCGCGTAAGCGTTTACCCGCGGCGCGGCTGGCGGCCAGCAGACAGCCCAGCGTGACGGCGGCGGTACCCTGAATATCATCGTTGAAGCAGCACAGTTCGCTGCGATAGCGGTTAAGCAGCGGGGTCGCGTTTTTCTGCGCGAAATCTTCAAATTGCAGCAGGACATTCGGCCAACGGCGTTTTACCGCCTGAATAAACGCATCGACAAACTCATCATATTGCTCACCGGTAATGCGCGGATGGCGCAAGCCCATATACAGCGGGTCGTTTAACAATTGCTGGTTATTCGTGCCGGCATCCAGCACTACCGGCAGCGTATAGGCGGGACTGATGCCGCCGCAAGCGGTATACAGCGACAGTTTACCGATGGGGATGCCCATGCCGCCAATCCCCTGATCGCCCAGGCCCAAAATGCGTTCGCCGTCGGTGACCACGATAACTTTGACATTTTGCTTGGTGGCGTTTTGCAGCATGTCCTCAATTTTATCGCGGTTATTATAAGAAATAAATACGCCGCGCGCCCGGCGATAAATATCGGAAAACCGTTCGCAGGCGTCGCCGACGGTCGGGGTATAGATAATGGGCAACATCTCGGCCAAATGAGCCGCGAGTAAGCGATAGAACAGCGTTTCGTTGGTATCCTGGATATTGCGCAGATAAATGTGGCGATCGATGTTAGTGCGAAAATCCTGGTATTGCCGCCAGGCGCGCTCAGCCTGCTCCTCAATGGTTTCCACCGTATCCGGCAGCAAACCCTGCAAATTGAAATTGTCACGCTCTTCCAGTGAGAAAGCGCTGCCTTTATTCAGCAAAGGGAATTCCAGCAGAATAGGGCCGGCATGGGGTATATACAGGGGACGTTTGCTTTCGTATTCCAGTTCCATTTTCTTCACTCATCGTTACTGATAATGTTGGCTGTAGCAACAGCATAAAAGATCACGGCAGTGATTGTCCGGCCGGAGTTGTAATATATTTTTTACTGCGCGCCGTTGAATACGCCTGTTGCCGGACTGTCGACGCGTCATGGGTTACAGAGAAAGACTGAGATGATGTACCTCGTGGCAGCCCAGCGCGGCTAGAGTCGCGCAGGTCGCCGGCCACTGCGTTATCGACGCATTTTGCCGCTCGGCCAATACCGCCCGCTTTATTTGCCGGTTATCGACGCCCGCGGCGTTCATCAGAATGAGCGCCGCCTGCAGCGGCGGCAGACTGGGATTGAACGCGGCGTTCTCCGCATAGCGTCCCGCGTAGATGCGGCCATCCTGCCCTTGTAGCGCAACGCCGCTGTGGCTTTGGCTGTAGGGGGCATGGCTGCGGCTGGCAGCCGCCAGCGCCGCGCCGAGCAAAGGATCATTGTCGGCGGGGGAGGATGCGGACAGACCATGGTCCAGCCAGGCCGCCGCGGCGAACGGCTGGTCAATGTCATCCAGCAGCAGGCTGTGAATAGCAAGATCGCGCGGCCCGAACGCATCGGGAAGATAACTGCCGAGCGTTGCGGCGGGACGCTCGGGCAGGCAGATAATCAAATCGGTGCCGCTGTTCAATTCATTCATAAACTGCCGGCAATGGCCGCAGGGGGTATAGTTAACCGTTAGCGCCCGCAGGCGTTTCTCGCCCCGCAGCCAGGCGTGGGCAATCGCGCTTTGTTCCGCATGTACCGTTTGCTGCAATGGCGCGGCGACGAATTCCATATTGGCGCCGAAATACAGATTACCGCTGATGCCGCGTGCGATAGCGCCGACATCAAAATGGGAAAGCGGAGTGACGGCATACGCAGCGGCGAACGGCAGCAGCATGAAGCACAACGCGTCCTCGTCCACGCCGCCGGCCTGCATAAGTTGCTTAACCTGAGCGGCGCTCAGCCAACCGGCGAAGTCGTGCTGATCAATGAGCGGCGCTAGTGCTGCGCGCAACGCAGGGCTAACCGCGGCCAGCGCCGGTACAAAACGAGCAATCATAAGGGGTCTCTGTACATTGGGCAGGCAATCATTGTAAACAGGGATAACGTGATTAACTACGATCGATATCTTATCGTTAACAATTAACTGAATAATTTGAGTAATAATGGAAACAAAAAAGGTGCAATCAGGGACGTGATGATGCCGCAGATGACCAGCGCCAGCGAACTGAACGCCCCTTCCTGGAAATCCACTTCAGCGCAGCGGGCGGTGCCCAGCGCGTGAGATGCGGTACCCATCGCCAGGCCGCGCGCCGCCCGGGTGGATATCCGCAGCAGCTTGAACAGACTATGGCCGAACACCGCGCCAAGAATACCGACGAAGATGACGCAAACCGCCGTCACGGCGGGAATGCCGCCGATGGACTGGGAAACCGCCATGGCAATGGGGGTGGTCACCGATTTCGGCATTATCGAGGCGGCCATCTGCGGCGAAACGCCCAGCCACAACGCAATTGCGGCGCCGCTCACCATGGCGGTAACACTGCCGGCAAAGCAAATACTGATGATGGATTTCCAGCGTGCGCGAATCTGATGCAGCTGTTCATACAACGGATACGCCAGCGCCACTACCGCCGGCTGAAGCAAATCATTGAGTATCTTGCTGCCGGCGAAATAGCGCTCATAGGGTATGTCGGTCGCCAGCAACAGCGCGATAATTACTACCATGGACACCAGCAACGGATTCAATAGCGGCATGCGAGCCCAACCGGCCAGACGGCGGGAGGCGAAAAAAACGCCGAGCGTTAGCGGCAGCGACCAAATAAGCGAGGGGAGCATTATCGGTCTCCGGCGTCCTGTGGCTGGCCGGCGATCGGCCGCTCACGGTGCACATAATGGGAACTGAGCCCCACTACGACCCATCAGTTTGATCATGCGTTGTGCGCATTTTTGGCAAACAAACCCATCTTTATGGTCGGGCACAGCGTGGGTCCCTTCCAAAAGCAAAATTTCAATGAAGTCGCTCGGTACGTGTTCAAAAAAGTCGATGCGCTTATTTTGCGGGAAAACATGAGTCTGGATGTCATGAAAAAAAGCCAGATACCCACAGATAAGGTTATCGCGGGCATCGATACGGCATGGCTGGTCAAACCAGTACTGAGCCAAAGTCGTTCCGCTTACGCCCTTGAACATTGGCGGGAGGTTATCAAGGCTTCCGATAGTATTGCGATGACATTTCGCAAACTGGCGCCTTTCGACAAGTGTTTGGGCATCACCCAGCAGGAGTACATGACCGCTTTTGCTAATTTAATCAATGAAATCACCCGTTCGGGGAAACAGGTTATCGCCTTCTCAACCTGCACGGGTATTGATAGCTACCACAATGATGACCGAATGATCGCCCTGCAGATGAAGGATATTGTGGAAAGTCCTGATAAATTTCATGTCATCATGGACGAGTTCAATGATCTCGAGCTGGGCGAATTGCTCTCCTATTGCCAATTGACTATCGGCACCCGGCTTCATTCTGCCATTATTTCAATGAACTTCGGCACGCCGGCGATTGCCATCAATTATGAACAAAATCATTGGGTATTATGCAGCAGTTGGGACTGCCAGAATTGGCTGTTGATATCAATGAATTGATTAATGGTCAACTCATTGTAAAATATCACAATGTGGTGGAGGATATTGCTGCATTGGAACTTCAGGTTAGAAATGCCGTCGCCCTGGAGCAAGATAAAGGCAGAATTATTAACCAAGATCTTTTAAATAAAATTTCTGCTTGAGTCATGACCCCGAACGGTCTGCCGTATTGCAGGCCGGTTAGGGTACGCTGCTTGCGATTTTTTTACATTTTATACATGGCCTTTTTTCCCGTCAGGTATGAGAATTAGAGCAGGCGAGTTGTTCTTACGGCCAATTGGGAGTTAATCTTTAGTGCGCGATATTAAGAAACAGGCCATTTGGCTCTTTAGCGGTACATGTTTTTCCTCGCTAATGCAAATACTGCAGCTGTCTGTTCTGGCCAGGACTACAGGCGCCAGAGAGCTCGGAATTATCGCAATAATCAATTCTATACTTGCTATTGCAATGGTTTTACAAGACATGGGTATGAGCAGCTACCTTATCCATCGCCAACAAATAACACGTAAAGAACAGAGCACGATTTTCTGGGTCAATGCAATGCAATGTTAGGTGCGATGACAGCAGGCTTATTAGTGCTGATGGCTTATCCTTTGGCACTGTTCTATAAAATACCGGAATTAACCGGCTTAATTGCTTTGACCAGCCTCAATTTTCTGATTCTCGGCGGTCTATCTCAGTATCAGGCTCATTTCATCAAGCTCAAAAAAGTCATTCTCCTTGTACGTATCGAGATGTTTTCCAAGCTGTTCGCCTTCATACTGACGGTCGCGTTGTTATATTTTACGCCGTTACGGCCGGCAGCTGTTATTCTCGGGCTGTTTACCAATGCTCTGATTAAACTTATCTGCATGCTTTTTTTCAGTGAAAAGACATGGCATCCCACCTTTGAATTTTCTGGTGTCACTTTTAAGGCAGCGTTGAAGTATGGCAGCTTCCAGTTGGGCTCTCAGATAATCAATCAATTTCGTACCCAGGCCGATTCCCTGCTGTTGGCAAAATTCCTTGGCCCGGAAGTGCTCGGGATTTATTCACTGGCAAAAGACCTGGTTTTGCAACCATTGAAATTGCTGACGCCAGTAATCAATCGCCTGGCCCTTCCCCGCTTTGCTGAGAAACAGAGTTCAGAAAGTGAACTGAAAAAGATTTATCTTAACTCTACCTTCGCAATTTGTTCCTCAAGCGCATTGCTTTTTCTGATCATAGGTATCTTTGCGCCGACGGTGGTGAGGATCCTTTATGGCGCGCACCATGAACAGGTAGCGGTATTAATCCCTTATATGCTGTTGCTTGGTGTTCTTAGGCCCATGGGTGGCTTGACCGGCGCCATTACGCAGGCGAATGGTAAAACACATATAGAATTCTACTGGAATATCATTGCCGGCGTCGTGATGCTCGGGATCTTAGCATTGGCGTTAATGAGTAAAAATATCCTCGTCATCGCCTCTGCACTGTCTATTTCGCAGGTGACCATTTCGTTCCTGGTTTATCCCTTTTTCATCAGGCCGATTGTCGATGTGGGACTTTTACCCTACTTGCGTAACTGGGTACCGACAACGATTGTCGTCACTCTGATAATTTATCTAGTCAATTATTATCAACTTTACATCAGTCTGTAACTGAAAAACGCTGCCCTATGGCAGCGTTTTTATTGACCGCGCAGTGATAATTTTCCAACGTTTCGGTTCAGCACCTCGCTGCCAAGCCTCCACCCCATCACTCCTGCGGGTAATCACCCGCAGCCGCGCCGTGCATTTTGCGCATCACGCCCGCTTAGGCACCCGCGCCACCGATTTGCCTTTTCACCACGCCCGCTTAGGCCCCCCGCCACCGATTTGCCTTTTCACCACGCCCGCTTAAGCACCCCCGCCACCGATTTGCCTTTTCACCGCGCCCGCTTAGGCATCTCCGCCACCGATTTGCCTTTTCACCGCGCCCGCTTAGGCATCTCCGCCACCGATTTGCCTTTTCACCGCGCCCGCTTAGGCATCTCCGCCACTGATTTGTTTTTCACCGCGCCCGCTTGGGCACCCCCCACCGATTTATTTTTCACCGCGCCCGGCTAAGCATCCCTCCCCCCGGCTTGCTTGCTTATTTTTTCCTGGTTTGACTTTCCCATTCCTTCAACCGTTTTTTAACCTCATCCTCGAGGCGTTTGCGCAGCAGCTGGTCCACATTTAGTTGATAGTTCAACCCATCCCAGGAGCCGTACACCCGCAGCGGGATAGCGGTTGAAGTGAGCATGCTCACCAGTTGCGGATCCCCTTTCCACCCCTCTAGCACACGAATTTGCAGATTCACATCGCTTTGGCGTGCCGGTATGTTTAGTGTGCCGTCACCGGTCAGCGCCAGCAATGGTGAATCGCCCGCCAGATTGTCAAGACGCAGGTTGCCCCGGTTGAGGGTGGCGTTAGCGGTAAGCTGGCGTACCTGTGAATAACGCTCGGCGCGCTCTTCGGCCGCCACATTAGTATTGGTACGCGTTACCGCTCTTTGTATCAATTGCGAAATATTCAGCCCTTCCAGTTTGGCGCTATCCAATGTCATGGCGGCCTCACCCTGCCAGGCGCGGGCGAAATCGGTCGCGGTGAAATTATGTCCTTGCACTTCGCCCTGCAGGGAGAGCTGGCCGGTCAATGTCTGGGGCAATGAGAACGCTTTCAGCAGCGGGCCAAGGGCTACCCGGGAAAACTGTGGCTGCAAATGGAAAACCGGCTGTGCACCGGTGGCGTCCAACGTGCCGGGCAGATCAAATGTCCCCTCGCCAAGCTTTCCGGCAAAGGTGTTCAAAGTAAGCTGCCCGCGGCGGTTGTCCGCCTTCACCTGCAGATCGGTCATCGTCAGGCCATGATAAATGACGTTCTGAGCGCTCAAATTGAGTTGTCCGCTAAAATCATTCAGATTGGACAGAGCATTATCCGTCAGGGCACTGTTGGCAATAACCGGTCGACCGGTACCGGCGTTTTGGCTTTGTGCCCGTGCCTCGTTGTCATTAGCCGGCGGCTGCAACCCCAGCAGCGTATCCAGATTTAAGGTCTTCGCCGATAAATCAAGTTGATATACCGGCTCGTCGCCCAGCCGGGCACTTATCTGTCCGCTTAACTCGCTGTCGTTGGCGCTGAAGGTTAACCCCGCGAGCGTCAAGGTTTGATTCACGGCGGAAAAATCGGCGTTAAACGCCCCCTCACCCTCGATTCCCTGCTCAGGCAGGCCACTCGCGCGCAGTCTGTAGCTGAATTTATCCATGTGAGCGCTGACCTGACGCGGGTATTGACTCAGATCCAGACTACCGTTGAGAGAAACCGCCAAATCGCGCTGATCGCGATTGAGACGGCCGGAGAACTCAACACTCGCTTTGCGCGCATCGTCCTGTTTCATCTGCAAATTCAGATCGCGAAAATTAAGTTGTTCGTTAGTATCGCGCTGCCAGATAAGCAAACTGTCGGCGACCTGCAGACTGCCGATATTCCACGACCAGCCGTTGCCTTCCTCAAGCTCCGGCGACCCCGCCGGCGCAATAGGGGCATTATCGGGCCGCCGCGCCGCGCTGTCGGGGGTTAAGGTTATCACCGCCCCTTTCAGCATGACCTGCTTCACCGAAAGCTGATGAGAAAACAGCGGCCATAGCGCCACATCCAGGCGCATATTTTCCGCGCTAACCAGCGGAACCGACGCGCCGGGGGCGGTGAGTTTCATACGGCCCGCGAGAATACTTAATTGCGGCCAGGCATGCCAGCGCAAATCACCCTCCAGCGCCAGATGATAGCCGCTGCGCTGTTCTACTTGCGTGATCATATAGCTGCGGAAATCGTTGGGATTGATTAGCGCCACCATAGCCGTCAGCCCGGCCACCACTACCACCAGTAGAATGAACAGCGTCGTCAGTAATCTTCTCATGCGGTCCTCTTTCGTTATCACCCGATGCCACAGGCCTCTGACGATTCAGTCCTTATCGATCCGGCTGGCCACGGCGCCTTGCTGATTGCGGTATTTGGCATCTTCGCGCCGGTTATAGGGGCGGGCTGCGGGGCCGCTCAAAGGTTCAAAGCTCAGGGCACCTATCAGCATGCCGGGGCGCAGCGCCAGCGGCAACTTACCTGAATTATAGAACTCCAGCACGATTCTACCCTGCCAGCCGGGATCGATCCGATGCGCGGTCACGTGTACCATCAGACCAAGACGCGCCAGCGAGGAGCGTCCGTCCAGCCAGATCATCAGGCAGCGTAACCGATTCCAGGGTGACCGCCAGCGCCAGCTCGCCCGGATGCAGGAAAAAGGCTTCGCCTTCGGGGAGTTGGATTTCGTCGCTCATCACCCGGTCCAGCGACGCGGTCACTTCATCTTTTGGCCCGCTGAGATCGATATACGCCGCGGTATGCCCCCGGAAAACCCGAAACTGGTTACCCAGTCGCACATCCACCGTCGCCCCGTTAATCCTTTCTATCGGCGGGCGCGGCGCGATATCCAGTCGGCCTTCATCCAGCCAGATTTCAATATCACGGTCACACAGTCTCATCGCTTGTCTCTCCATATGGGCGTGATGGTAGGCTTGCCGCTAGGTCGGCAGCCGGTCAGGTCTCAAATACTACACGGGAATTATTCGAGAAACTGACTGATTTTCGCTTTTAAAATGTCGATAGCAATCCGGTTTTTACCGCCGCGCGGGACAATGAATAACCCCGAGTTTATTAGAGAGTAATTTTGGCAATACTACGCCGCTTCCTCTGATGCTAATTGCAAAGCGTAATAGTTCATTTCGGCTTCAGTAGGAGGGATGTAACCCAGCCGCCCGAGCAGCCTTCTGTTGTTGTACCAGTCCACCCAGTCCACCCAGTCCACCCAGTCCAGCGTGGCCAACTCCACTTCCGTCCGGTTTTTCCAGCTCCCGCGGTGGATAACCTCCGTTTTGTACAACCCGTTGATACTCTCTGCCATCGCATTATCGTAGGAGTCGCCG
>NZ_FRDB01000245.1 GCF_900143145.1 Candidatus Sodalis sp. SoCistrobi | reverse complement strand
TGCTCATGCTGAGTTTCCAGCACTAGATTAACTGCCCGTTCACGGACTTCCGGAGAGTAACGTTTGGTCGTTGTCATAGAGACCTCCACTTTTAAAGTATAGACTCTAATTTATCCGGGGTGATTCAGCCAGCGGCGTCGTGAGGTAACCGATCGGGATATCGCTAACGCCTGGCAACTGCGCACGCGTCAACTGGCGTGTTTGCAGCGCCTGGCCAGTTGGCGGCTGAACAAGGCCCGTGAGCGTGATATGGCGGTCAATTTCGTCGTCCGCGAAGAGCATCTGTGGCAGGTGGCGCGCTATATGCCGGGGTCTCTTGGCGAATTGGAACAGCTTGGTCTGAGCGGGCCCGAAATCCGCTACCACGGCCGGGCCCTTCTGGCCAAGGTGCAAGAGGCGCAGGCCCTGCCGGACGAGGATTTGCCCGCCCCGGTATTGAACCTTATCGACAGTCCCGGCTATCGGCAGATGTTCAAAGCGCTGAAAGAGCAGATCCAATTGACGGCCTCCAAGACGGGGCTCAGCGTCGAATTGCTGGCGTCGCGTCGTCAGATTAACCATTTAATCAGCGTAGCATGGGGAGTAACGTCGCCTGCGCGGGAACCGGAATTAATCAGCGGCTGGCGCGGCGCGCTGTTTGGCGCGGAATTACGGGCGATATTACGTCAGGACAAGAACGAAACGCACCTCTAAATGGCAGGTGGCACGGACGCCGGACCTGCGTGACCGGCGCGGGATCACGGGCGATTAGGGCGTCAGGACGAGAGCGAAACGCGCCTCAAGATAGCACGGGATCGTTAACGCCGGGCGTCAATGGCCGGCGGCGGGATCAGAACACTTTAGCGTCAGGGCGAGAGCAACACGCGCTCGTGTAGGGCAAAAAACCTGTGCTCGCCGGGCATCAATGGCCGGCGGCGGCCTTATGGCGTCGGGCTAACAGTTACGCGCGGACGGGACTTCCCGTCCCGGCGTCAGCGCGAACATCAGGCATCAACGGACGGTGTGTGCCGCCACAGGCCCGGGCGCGCAGCGCCAGCGGCTGGCGCATAATGGCAGACCCCCTGCCGGTGAGCAGGAGGAACGTCAGGCGCCGACGGCTATTTGGTACTTTCTTCCGTTTCCGGCAAGGTCACATTCAGCTCCAGGATAGAGATATCCCCATCCTTTTTCTCCAGCTGCACCGAGAGCATTTCGGGGTCGATTTGCACATATTTGCTGATGACCTCAAGCAGGTCACGTTTCAGCTGCGGTAGATAGTGCGGTTCGTTATCGCCTCTGCGCCGCTCGGCCACAATGATCTGCAGCCGTTCCTTGGCTATATTGGCTGTCGATTTTTTACGGGAGAGAAAAAAGTCAAGCAATGCCATGGTTTATCCCCCAAACAGGCGTTTCAGGAATCCCTTCTTCTCTTCTTCGATGAAGCGGAAGGGACGTTCTTCTCCTAACAGGCGATCAACCATATCTGAATAGGCCTGGCCAGCATCAGATTCCTCGTCAAGAATCACCGGCTCACCCTGGTTGGAAGCCCGTAACACCGATTGATCCTCAGGGATCACACCTACCAGAGGAATGCGCAAAATATCAATCACATCTTCCATGCTGAGCATATCGCCGCGGTTGACGCGTCCGGGATTGTAGCGGGTCAGCAGCAGGTGCTCTTTAATCGGCTCCAGGCCATTTTCGGCGCGGCGCGATTTGGATGACAGGATGCCCAGAATACGGTCGGAGTCACGCACCGACGAAACTTCCGGGTTGGTCGTGATAATGGCTTCATCGGCAAAATACAGCGCCATCAGGGCACCGGTTTCAATACCGGCCGGTGAATCGCAGACGACAAAATCGAATTCCATGGTGCCTAAATCATTCAACACCTTTTCCACACCCTCTCGGGTCAGGGCATCTTTATCCCGCGTTTGGGACGCCGGCAGGATATATAAATTCTCGGTCCGTTTATCTTTAATCAGCGCCTGATTGAGCGTAGCATCACCCTGGATGACATTGACGAAGTCATAGACCACCCGGCGTTCACAGCCCATAATCAAATCAAGATTTCGCAGCCCGATATCGAAATCGATCACTACGGTTTTCTTTCCTTTGCGGGCTAAACCGGTAGCGATGGCCGCGCTCGATGTGGTCTTGCCAACGCCCCCTTTACCCGAAGTAACAACTATAATGCGTGCCATAAATGGATTCCTTGTCAAGGGCTAAATTAAAGGATGAATGGTAAGCGTGCCGTCCTGCAGACATAAACGCGCGGCTTTGCCTGCAAACGCGGCCGGTATTTGATCGCTCAGCCAATACTGGCCAGCAATTGATACGAGTTCGGGGGAGAGATGGGTACAGAAAATCTGGCACTCTCCGTCGCCCGACGCACCGGCCAGCGCGCGGCCCCGCATCATGCCATAAATATGAATATTGCCGTCGGCGATTAGCTCGGCGCCGGCGCTGACGCTGCTGGTGACAATCAGGTCGCTGTTGCGGGCGTAAATTTGTTGCCCGGAGCGCACCGGCGTGTTGATAAGCCGCGTTTTGACCGCCGCCGGCGTTGGGGCGGGTACCTGAGCGACGCTGCGCTTCGGCGCTTTGCCTTCGGTCAGTAGCGGCAGCCCGCTGCGCACCACGGCCTGTTTGAGTTTACTGTCGCTGCAGCCGCTGACGCCGACGACGTGCAAACCGGTGGCCAGCACCGCCTGCGACACGGACTCCCAGGGGGTGTCACGACCCAGACCGGCGACGTTGATGACCACCGGCGCATTTTTCAAAAATCCAGGTGCTTGTTCGACTTTTTCTTCTATCGCCCGACGGATTTCCTCTGGCTGCGCATCATGCACATGAATTACCGATAAAGTAAAATTACTGCCTTTCAACTCAATTGGCGTTTGCGACATCTATCCTGACTCAGTCTTAGCACGTGTAATTTCCCGTTTCGTCACGGGAGGCGATATTCCGTAGTACTGCATGCATGTTATAGTTACCGCTATATACAGGCAAGACACCAGACCACGTAAATAGAGTAAAAAATATGTTTTGTGTGATCTATCGAAGTTCAAAACAGGATCAAACCTATCTTTTTGTCGAAAGGCGAGAGGATTTCACCCGCGTTCCGGCCGACTTAATGGCACACTTCGGCAAACCGCTATTCTCAATGATTTTACCCTTAGACGGTAGCAAAAAACTGGCTTCTGCGGATATAGGAAAAGTAAAAGAATTACTTAAAGAGCAAGGGTTCTATCTTCAAGTCCCTCCGCCGGTGGAAAATTTATTGACCCGGCATCAACGCGCTGAAAAAAAACCTGATCATTAACCCATGTATTAACGCGGCGGAATAACCACCGTCGCATCCTGGTGGCTGAATCAATTATGCCCAAGGCGATGTCGCCCTTTGCCCTGACAGCAGCAACCTGCTGTTTCGCTACAGTCTAAACGACAACGCTATGTGACTAATGGGTGACAACGTCACTTTTATAGATGCCTTCTCTCCGTCTTTCACTCAAAAAACCCAGGGCGTTTTTAGGTTCGGTACGGGACGACGGCCGGTCGGGCGCCAACCCAGCGGCGGACAACGAGCCGCTTGTCGTCGGACGACGGCCGGTCGGGCGCCAACCCAGCGGCGGACAATGAGTCGCTTGCCGCCGGGCGCCGCCGGTAAGGCGCCTACCCAGCGGCGGAAAATGAGCCGATTGCCGTCGGACGCTGACCGGTAAGGCGCCTACCCAGCGGCGGAAAATGAGCCGATTGCCGTCGGACGCTGACCGGTCAGGCGCCTACCCAGCGGCGGAAAATGAGCCGATTGCCGTCGGACGCTGACCGCTCAGGCGCCAAATCAGCGGCGGAAAATGAGCCGCTTACTGTAGGGCGCCGGCTGCCCTGTTGTTCCCCGCGAGCAGGGTATGCGGCTTCAATACACCCGCGCATCATCGCCGCCGCCAACGGTGGCATTAGCGGCTCTTGTGACCAAGACATCGGCGCCTGTTATGACGCGATATCACCGCCGCTCTTGAATCACCCCGGATAAATTAGAGTCTATACTTTAAAAGTGGAGGTCTCTATGACAACGACCAAACGTTACTCTCCGGAAGTCCGTGAACGGGCAGTTAATCTAGTGCTGGAAACTCAGCATGAGCA
>NZ_FRDB01000016.1 GCF_900143145.1 Candidatus Sodalis sp. SoCistrobi | reverse complement strand
GACTAAGGCCATGTCGATAAATTTCATCTGAATGGCAGCGAGGACAATGAACAGAAACTGTAACCACGTGGAAACCTCAAATAGAGGCAGAATATCACAAAAGTCAACTATTTGAAGGCATTACCGAAAAATTGACTAACCTGGCAAAAGAAAATAACAAGGTACGATGACGGTAACAGGATCCAACACGTCTTCCCTGATGTCACGCCATTCGGATGAGGGATACGGGGACGTGAGGGAGGCCACGTTAGACGACCACCGGCCTAACGGCCGGCGTGGCCCGGCCGTTAGGTCTCAGCCTATCGGCCTGCACCATCGCCGCTGCTAATGCACTCGGGGATGTCGTCGTCCGGGCTGACGTCTTGGGCGGCGTCATCCGATCAACACCCGCATAGCGCGCTTAATGACCGCCAGGCGATACCCCTCATGATTCGCGTTTGTTTTCAACACCAGGCTTGGCCTTGCGCCTTCTTTACCCTACCGCTGCGCCAGGGTTACCACAGAGGGCACGGCCCCCCTTGCCCTGCCAATCACAACGCGTGGTCATAGGTCAGCGTTCTTTATTAACACTGTCGCAAAGCGCCGGCGAGACGGTGACAAAAAGGTATTGACCCCGCTGATGGCAACGTTTGCATCTCTTGACATGGCCGGCGGTGCAAGCATCACCCCCGCTCGCGACGCTTTGCCACAGGATTGTGGCGCGCGAATTCAATCCGCCCAGGGCGGGTCATACAGCACCCCACAAAGGCGTCTGACGGTATGGGGCGGAGTGGAGGTAGATCTTTGCCGGCGTAATGCTGCTAGAGGCCAGCCTTGTGCGGCAATCAGGTGTTTTTCTCGCCGAGGATAGCTTTAAGGTCACTGCGCAGGGAAGACAGGGTTTTGTCGTATTTTTCCTTACGTTCCGCATCTTCCAGCAGGGTGACAATGGTTTCTGACAGGGTGTTCCCCCGCCGCTGAGCCAGCGCCGCCAGCCGTTGCCAAACCAGATATTCCAAATCGATGGATTTCTTACGCGTATGCTGGTGTTCGGCGTTGAAATGCCGCTTGCGCCGCGCGCGAATGGTTTGCTTCATGCGGTTTTCCAGACCGGGATGCATGGATTCGCGGATCCATTTCAGGATCTTTTCCGGCTGGTGCTGATAACTGATAAGCTGCTGGGCAGATTCGGCTGCCGCGCTGTTTTCTTCGTGACGGGAGATGCGCTCCCCTTCACGGTGTTTTTTAATCAGGTATTTCCACTTCCAACCGGTTTCCAGATTTTCAAGCTGCTGGTATTTCATGGGAGCGCACCTGTGACCGTGTAACCTGCACCCGATGATAACATTGTTGGTTGTTATTTCACTAATATTTGTCGGTGCCGACCTTTTGCGCCCTTGCATCGGGCTGTTGGGACAATGATGGCGCGGGAAGGAAAAGAGGCCGAGACGAAGCAATGTCTCTTCTTGTATAATCAGCGTTTCCCTGAACAGCGACGCTATTTATCATTTTGACCAATAAAAAATTAGAATGGAAATATTTACTGCCCGATCTGGCCGGTTTCGCGGCGGTATTTGACCAACCCTGCCCGCCTTTGTCCGCCCCTTTGGCAACGCTTCAGGCCCGTCTGACGGACGGGCTGACGCAATTTTGCCACTCACGCACGCCCAGCCGGTTCATGCTGCTGACGGCACAGGAAGAGGAGGACTACTTTCAGCTGATTGCCGAGACGGTTAAGCAGATCCTGCCGGCGCCAGCTCAGCCGATGGGCAGCCGCTATGTCGTGACCGGTATGGGCGTCAGCGCACAGCCGGCGACCAAGCCGGAGGATAACTTCGCCGCCCGCGATGTTTGCGTGTGGCAGTCCTGGGTGGAATACGAACAGCTGTTCGGTGCGCTGCGCTGCTATCGGGATGTCATCGATCTGCAGCCGGGCCTGGTCCATAACGCCAACGGCGGCGTCCTTATCGTCGGGGTCCGCGCCCTTACCAGCCAGCCTCTGCTCTGGCTGCGGCTTAAGCAGATGATTCTACAGCAGCGCTTCGATTGGCTACCGGCGGACGAAAGCCGTCCGCTGCCGGTTTCCGTCCCGTCGATGCCGCTCAACTTACGGCTTATCGTGCTTGGCGATCGCGAGGGGTTGGCCGACCTGAACGATCTGGAGCCCGAACTGACCCGTCTGGCGCTCTATGGCGAATTTGAGTCCGAACTGCGCATCACTGACGCCGAGGAGATGACGCAATGGTGCGCCTGGGTCAACATGCTGGCCCAGCGCCAGGGGCTAGGGGCGCTCACCGCCGATGCCTGGCCAACGTTGGTACGGCAATCAGTGCGTTATAGCGGCGATCAATCCCAGCTACCGCTGTGTCCGCAGTGGCTTACCCGGCGGCTGAAAGAGGCAGCGCTGTATGGCTCCCAGCAGGCGCTGACCGCCGCGGCGTTTACCGACAGCGAACGTACCCGTCTTTGGCGTGAGAGCTATCTCAGCGAGCGGATGCAAGATGAGATCGCCGAAGGCCAAATTATGGTGGAAACGGAGGGTCTGGTGGTGGGTCAGGTTAATGCGCTCTCGGTGCTGGATTTTCCCGGCCATCCGCTGCCGTTCGGCGAGCCGTCGCGCATTAGCTGCGTGGTGCATTTGGGCGATGGTGAGATAAACGACGTCGAGCGCAAAGCGGAACTGGGCGGTAATCTTCACGCCAAAGGCATGATGATCATGCAGGCGTTTTTGATGTCGGCGCTGGAGCTGGACCAACAGCTGCCCTTCTCCGCCTCGCTGGTTTTTGAGCAGTCCTATGGTGAGGTGGACGGGGACAGCGCTTCGCTGGCGGAGGGGGTTGCACTGATTAGCGCGCTGGCGGATAAACCCATTAATCAACAAATCGCCGTCACCGGCTCGGTGGATCAATTCGGCCGCGTCCAGCCCATCGGCGGCGTGAATGAAAAAATAGAAGGCTTTTTTGCCCTGTGCCAGGCGCGTGAGCTGACCGGCGCCCAAGGGGTGATTCTTCCCACGGCCAATGTGCGCCATCTTTGCCTGCACGACGATGTTATCGAGGCGGTGCGCGAGGGGCAATTTTCCCTGTGGGCGGTGGATACTATCGATGAAGCGTTGGAAATTCTGACCGCGATGCCGTTTGACCACGACAAGCGTCCAAGTCTTCTCGCCGCGATACGTGAGCGTATCGCCAATGTTAATCTGCACGAACGGCAACGTTTGCCCTGGGGCTTCCGCTGGCTTAACTGGTTTAACCAGAGCTAAGGGAATTGTCAGCGGCCGGCATGTCGGGTAATGTGCGGGACTCAATAATTAAGGTTTAGAGAAATATGGTAGATAAACGCGAATCCTATACAAAAGAAGATCTGCTGGCGTCCAGCCGCGGCGAACTGTTCGGCAAAGAGGGCCCGCAATTGCCGGCGCCGACGATGCTGATGATGGACCGAGTGGTCAAAATGACCGAGGACGGCGGCAATTACAATAAAGGTTTCGTGGAAGCGGAACTGGATATTCACCCGGATATGTGGTTCTTCGGTTGTCATTTCATCGGCGATCCGGTCATGCCCGGCTGTTTGGGTCTGGACGCCATGTGGCAGTTGGTCGGTTTCTATTTAGGCTGGCTGGGCGGTGAAGGCAAAGGCCGCGCGCTGGGCGTAGGCGAAGTAAAATTTACCGGGCAGATCCTGCCAAGCGCGAAAAAAGTGACTTACCGGATCCATTTTCGCCGCGTGATTAACCGCAAACTGGTGATGGGTATGGCGGACGGGGAAGTGCTGTGCGACGGGACCGTCATCTATACCGCGAGTGACCTCAAAGTCGGCCTGTTCAAGGACACCGCCGCCTTCTGATGCCCCTGCCGGCATGGCGTTGAGCGCTGTCGGCGCGCTTGCCGAGCCGTGCGTAAAAAAAACCTCCGCACCAGGCGGAGGTCGTTCTTGGATGACGAATCAGATTACCGATCGGTCTTCCATGGCTTTGCGCCAGCCTCCCAACCAGTGAGAGCGTGCGTCAAGTGATTGATATGGACAAAGTTCACGGGTGCGCCCTGACAGACCCGCTTGATAGCCGCGTGAATGAGCACGTTCAAGGCGATCTCGTTTTTGTCTTTTCATAGGTTTATCCCTCATCATCTTGGCTGGTTGAAAGAAAACGGTAACCCCGAAGGTCGAGGTTACCCTTAATTTTTAACGAGAAAAGCGCGGAAGATCAAACCGTGGCGTCATAGATTTGTCATCTACCGCAGGCAATATTGACAAATCTCTCGGCCCAAAAAACGACAAAGGGCGCGTTAAGCAGCTGAATTGCTTCTTGTGTCGGCAACGCCGGTCGGGACCCCTCATTGCCGCCGGAGACATATGCAAATGCTTATAACAAATAATTATTTACTTATAGCTGTAAATTCTTTCGCCACCTGCTGACCCACTTGGTCCCAGCCCTGCGCCAGCGTGCGCACCAGCGCGTCGTAGCCATCCTTTTCCTGCGGCAACGCCAGATCAAACGGTTGACGGATGACGCGCCCGTTAACCGTCAACAACCACACCCCCTGCACGACCGCGCGCCCATCATAGCGCCCGTGAAAACCGGTGAGGGTGACCGTCAGTTCACTGCCGTCATCGCGGCTGCCGATGGGCTGGGAGGAAACCAACGTGCCCGGTAGCGCAGCGCTTAGGTCCGCCACCAGCGCTTGCTGTAGCTGTTGTTCCAGCGGGCTGGCCCACAGATTGCTGTGTGCGGTGGTGTACTGGACGTCACTGGTCTGATACACCAGCCCGTTGCCGGCCAGGAAATCCGCCACCGACACCTGCGCGATCCAAAGCTTGCGATGTTCACCGGCGCTTTCGGCGCGAAACGGCGTGGCGGCCTCGCCCTGCGCATCGGCCACACCGCCCGCTTCAGATGCCAAAGCGCCTGGCTGGACGGAGGAGAGCGTGGCCGCGGTGGTGCTTGCCTTGTACGGCAGCTGATAGTAGCTGTTACCGTCGCCGCTGGCGCAGGCGCCGAGCAACAATACCGCCGCCAGCGCCAGAAGTTTCCCTTTTAGCATTATTTCGCCCTCTTCGGCTGTGGATCTTTACCTTTATCCGCTTCAAAAACCAGCGCGTTACTTTTGTTATTCAGCGTTCGCAGCACCGGCTGCAGCTCACGCAGCACCTGATCGAGCCGCTGCATGTCCGCCACCATTTTATTGTAGGCGGGCGCGCCGGGCTGGAAGCCTTTCATGCTACGGTTCAGCTCTTTCAGCGTCTGTTGCATGTCCTGAGGCAGCTGCTGCATCGATGCGCTTTCGGTGATTTTGTTCACGGCTTTCAGCGTGCGCTGTAGCTCCTGTAGCGTGCTGCGGCTTTGCGCCAGCGTGCTGGTCGCCTGATTAAGCATCGGATCCAGCGGCAGCGCGTTAATTTTATCAAGCGTAGCGGTCAATTTCTGCTGTATCTGCGCCAGACCGGCGCTGGTCGTCGGCATGACCGGGTAACCCTTGACGGTTTTGGGTCCCTGCCAGGCTTTGGCCTGCGGGTAAAAGTCCAGATCGACATACAGCGCGCCGGTCAGCAAATTAGCGCTCTTGAGCGCCGCGCGGAACCCTTGCCCCTCGGCCGCGACCAGGCGCTTATTGATATCAAAGTTTTTGCCGACCTTGCTGATAAAGCGATCCGGCTCAATGCGAATCAGCACCGGAACGCGGTAGTCACCGTTCATTTCCTGATCGGCGCTGACGGTAGCGAACGGCACCTCCGCCACGGTCCCGAGCCGGATACCGCGAAACTCTACAGGCGCCCCCGGCTGCAGGCCACGAATCGAATCATCGAAGAACAGCACATAGTCCTGGTGTTCGGTATAAAGGGAATCGGCGATATCATTTTTATTATCGAACAATTGGTAACGTTGCTGCTCTTTGGCCGCGTTGCCGAGTTCCCAGCCGGTGGGTACATCGAAACTGACGCCGCCGGCAAATAAGGTGGTCAGCGACCCCATTTCCACACGCATGCCCGAGGCCGACATATTTAGCGCCACGCCGCTGTCTTTCCAGAAACGCACGTTATTTGTCACCAGGCTGTCATAGGGCGCGTTGACAAACAGCTGGTAATTCATCATGCGCTTAAGCGGGTCAAAGTGGCTGGTTTCCACCGTGCCGACCCGAAAGCCGCGAAACAGCACCGGGTCGCCGGCGCTCAATTGGCCGGAACGATCGCTGTCCAGCTGGATACGAATGCCGCGCGCGTCAGGGGACGCCAGCGGCGGCGCGTCCAGCAAGGTGAATTCCCGCGACGTCTCGGCGCTGGAACCGGGCTGCAGCTGGATGTAGGCGCCGGATAACAAGGTCCCCAATCCCGACACCCCTTCCTTGCCGATCTGCGGTTTCACCACCCAGAACGCCGAATCCTTATTAAGCACCTTTTCCATACCGTTATAGATGCGCGCTTTGATTTCCACCTGACGCAGATCCTCAGTCAACATCACGCTTTCGACGGTGCCGACATCGACGCTGCGGCTTTTGATGGCGGTTTTACCGGCCTCGATGCCGTCGGCGTTGCTGGTCGTCAGGGTAATAACTTTGCCCTGATGGCTGAAGTGGTAGAACAGGATCCAGGCGCCGATAAGCACGGTGACAATGGGAATGATCCACACCGGCGACCAGCGCTTGATCTTCTCCACCCGGGCTTCCTGATAATTATTTTCCGTCAACGGTCGACTCCTTTAACGTATATTGCACAGCCCTGTCCCACAAAAGACGGGGATCAAATGTTTTGGCCGCTATCATGGTCAGAATAACCACGGCGGCAAACAGCAGTACGCCGATGCCGGGGCTGATGCTCATCAGCCTTCCCATGCGCACCAGGCCGGACAGGACAGCAATAACAAAGACATCAATCATCGACCAGCGGCCGACGAACTCCACCACCTCATACAAGATATGCATCCGCTCGCTGTCGGACGCCTTGCGCTCTCCGCTGCCGGCGGCGTCCCAGCACAGCCACCCCAGCGCGATCATTTTCAGGCTAGGCACCATGATACTGGCGATAAAAATCACCAGCGCCACCGGGATCGAACCGTCCTCCCACAGCAGAATAACGCCGGCCATGATTGTGGAATTGAGTCGGTTACCCAGTCCATCGGTAATCATAATCGGCAGTAGATTAGCCGGGATATACAGCATTACTGAGGTCAACAGCAGCGCCAGCGTCCACTGCAGGCTATTGCTACGGCGCGCGCCCTCGCGGGTGTGGCAGCGTGGGCAAGTAACGGTGTCAGCGGGCAGAATAAGGGTGCAACAGCTACAGGCGCGTATGCCCTGCGCCAGACCGCCTTGCCCGGGCTGGAAACGTTTTACCGGCGAGGTAAAGGGCATAATGACGTTCCACAACCACCGCGGGTCGACGCACTGTAGCGCTCGCAACTGCAGCAAGCAAAAGAAACAGAAAGGAATAAAACTATTGCCAATACCAATCTGACCGTAGGCCATTAATTTGACAAAGCTGACCAGCACCCCGACCAGAAAAATCTCCGCCATTCCCCAGCTGCGCAGTGCAAATAACAGTTTGGCCAGAAATGCCTTCAGGCGAAACGGCAGCGGCACATTCATGCATAACACGATAATCAATAGCATACATAGGGCGGGGATGGCCTGCACGAACAGCAAAAAAACGCCGGCCAGACTGGAGAAATGATCGCTCACCATCACCAGGGGAATTTGCGGCAAGGTTATTTGGCGCCTCAGCCCGGAGACTTCCATATTGACGAAAGGGAACAGATTGGCCAGCCCCTGCATCACCAGCGCGCTAATCGCGAACCCCACCGGCTGGCGTTTCGGGTCCGGCCAATAGCTCTGCAAGGTATTGCGGCAGCGCGGGCAACTCCCCTTTTGGCCGGGCGACAGCGGCGGCAGCGCCACCAATAAATCACAGTGCGGACATAGCACAGGGTGCTGATGTCGGGGATGACTGCACACGCCTACCTCCTCTTGTACACGTTGCTTGCGCGAGTAAACGGCGGCCGGCGCAAGCCGTCCACCATGGCCTAATCCGCTGCGCCGTTCTGTTGCACTTCCAGCGTTTCCCAGCGGGTGAACGCCTGTTCAAGCGCCTCCTCCGCCTGTGCGATCGCACTCAGCACGGGCTGCGTTGTTTCATGGGGTTGGCTAAAAAAGTCCGGCGCCGCCATTTGCGCCTGCAGTCGGCCGATTTCCTGCTCCAGCTTCTCGATCTGCCCCGGTAACGTTTCCAGCTCCCGTTGCAGGTTATAACTGAGTTTGCCCCCGCCGCGTTTGGCAGAAGATGGGATGGCGCCGGTGGCGGGCGCCGGCGTCGATGGCGCCGGTGCCGGCGGCGCCTTTAACGCACGGCGATTGCTGCGTTGCTGCTGGGCGTCAAAATAGCCGCCGACATAACGTTCAATGCGCCCTTCTCCGGTAAAAATCCAACATTCGGTGACCGAATTATCCACGAACTGACGATCGTGGCTGACCAGCAATACGGTGCCTTGATAACTGTCGAGTAGCTCTTCCAGCAGTTCCAAGGTTTCGACATCGAGATCGTTGGTGGGTTCGTCGAGGATCAGCAGGTTGCTGGGACTCAGAAACAATCGCGCCAGCAATAACCGGTTACGCTCACCGCCTGAAAGCGCTTTCACTGGCGTCATTGCCCGTTTCGGATGAAATAAAAAGTCCTGCAGATACCCCAATACGTGACGCGAACGGCCGTTGACCATCACCTCCTGCTTACCCTCGGCCAGGTTGTCCATCACGGTCCGTTCCGGGTCGAGCACCGCGCGGTACTGGTCGAAATAGGCAACTTCCAGTTTGGTGCCGCAATGCACGCGGCCGCTGTCGCTGTCGGCGCGAAGCTGGCCCAGCATCAATTTCAGCAGCGTGGTTTTGCCACAGCCGTTGGGGCCAATAAGCGCGATTTTATCCCCGCGCTGCACCTGGGCGCTGAAGTTGCTTATCAACCGTTTCCCGTCAATGCCATAACTGACATCGTCCAGTTCAAAGACGATTTTGCCCGACCGCGCCGCCTCTTCCACCTGAATCTTGGCGCTGCCCATCACCTCGCGCCGTTCGGAACGCTCTTGGCGCAGCGCTTTAAGCGCGCGCACCCGCCCTTCATTGCGCGTGCGCCGGGCTTTGATCCCCTGACGGATCCACACCTCTTCCTGCGCCAGTTTGCGATCAAACTCGGCGTTTTGCAGCTCTTGCACCCGTAGCTCTTCCTCTTTCCCTTCCAGGTATTTGTCATAATTGCCCGGCCAGGAAACCAATTTGCCGCGGTCCAGATCGACGATGCGGGTTGCCATGGCGCGGATAAACGACCGGTCATGGGAAATGAAGATAATGCTGCCGGGGAACGTCTTTAGGAATGTTTCCAGCCAATCGATGGTTTCAATGTCCAGATGGTTGGTCGGCTCATCGAGCAGCAACACCTGCGGCTCGCACACCAGCGCGCGACCTAGCGCCGCTTTACGCAACCAGCCGCCGGACAGCGACGCCAGTTGGCTGTCGGCGTCCAGACCAATCTGCGCTATGACCTCATGGATGCGTTTTTCCAAATGCCACAGATTCTGATGGTCGAGAATTTCCATCAGCCGGCCCATTTCCGCCAGATTTTTTTCGCTCGGATCCTGTTCTACCTGTTGGGAAATGGCGTGATAGGCTTTGAGTATCTGCGCCTGCGCCTCGACGCCTTCGGCGACGAAATCGAACACGCTACCGGTGACGTCCCGCGGCGGATCCTGCTGCAAACGAGCGACCGCCACGTCCTGCTCGAAAATCAGCTGACCATCGTCAAGCGGCACCTCGCGGCTCAAGATTTTCATCAACGTGGATTTGCCGGCGCCGTTGCGTCCGACCAGACAGACGCGCTCGTTGCGCTCGATGTGCAGCTCGGTGTTATCCAGCAGCGGCGCATCGCTGAACGACAGCCAGGC
The DNA here is from genome assembly GCF_900143145.1 of Candidatus Sodalis sp. SoCistrobi. Classification (GTDB taxonomy): domain Bacteria; phylum Pseudomonadota; class Gammaproteobacteria; order Enterobacterales; family Enterobacteriaceae; genus SoCistrobi. Next base: position 12,168 of record NZ_FRDB01000016.1, on the reverse strand, counting down.
GCCGGAAAGACTAATTAATGACATGACTTAAAGGTCCTTGTCCGCATGGCTTATCAGCCAGCAGAGATGTATGTGGCGGTTGCGGGCGAAGTCCGGCGAGCGGGTGCGATCGGTTATCGACTGCGCCCGCAGGCCCAGCGCGGCCAGACCCGCCTCATCCAGTTGGAAACCGCGTCTGTTATTGGAAAACATGATAACGCCGCCGGGGCGCAACAGCCGTTTAAGCTGGGCCATTAGCGCCAGATGATCGCGCTGCACGTCAAAGGTGTCGGCCATGCGCTTGGAGTTGGAAAAGGTCGGCGGATCGATGAAAATAACATCGAAGGTTTCCTGCGCCATCGCCAGCCACGCCAGGCAGTCCGCCTGTATCAACCGGTGCTGACGGCCCACCAGCTCATTGCTGCGCAGATTTTTTTCCGCCCATTCGAGATAAGGTCGCGACATATCGACCGACGTGGTGCTGCGCGCGCCGCCAATGCCGGCATGGACACTGGCGCTACCGGTATAGGCGAACAGGTTGAGGAAATCTTTGCCGCGGCTCATCTCCCCCAGCATTCTGCGCGCGATACGGTGATCGAGAAACAGCCCGGTATCCAGATAGTCGGTCAAATTGACCCATAATTTGGCGCCGTACTCCTCAACCAACAGGAACTCGCCTTTCTGCGCCAGTTTTTCATATTGGCTTTTGCCTTTTTGCCGCTCGCGCGCCTTCACCACCAGCCGGCTGGCCGGTATGGCCAGCACCGCCAGGGTAGCGTTAATCACATCATACAGCCGCTGCCGCGCGCGTTCGGGGTCGATGCTTTTCGGCGCGACATATTCCTGGATCACCACCCAACTGCTGTAACAGTCGATGGCGACATTGTATTCCGGCAGATCGGCGTCATACAGCCGGTAGCAATCAAGCTTCTCCTGCGCGACCCACTTTTGCAGCGCGCGAACATTTTTGCGCAGACGGTTGGCGAAATCGGCGGCGATTTGCCCTTCCGCCTGACCGGGAGCGGCGGCGGTTTCCGCCAGCAGATAATTTTTCTGTTCGCAGTCCAGCGGGCCATTTTTCGCTTTGAAACTGCGCTCGGCACGCAGCATCAAAGCGCCGAGCAGCGCCGGCGACGCGCTGAACAACGACAGCCGCCAGCCGCCGAACTGGTTCTTCATTACCCGGCCGAGCTGGTTGTGCAGGGCGATAAGCGCCGGCTCACTCTCCAGACGCTCACCGTAAGGGGGATTGCTTACCACGGTGCCGCGCGGCCCCGCCGGCAGCGGATTAACCAACTGCGCCACCTCCCCGGCCTGGAAGGTTATCAACGTCGACACGCCGGCCCGGTGAGCGTTATGGCGCGCCTTCTCCAGCACGCGGCCATCGATATCGAAGCCGTAGAAGCGCGAGGACGTTTGCGCCAACCCGGTGCGGGCCCGCGCGCGCGCTTCGTCCAATGACGCTTGCCACAGCGCCTCATCATGCCCGGACCAGGCAGAGAATCCCCAATACGGCCGCGTCAGGCCGGGGGCGCAATCGGCCGCAATCATCGCCGCTTCAATCAGCAGCGTGCCGGAGCCGCACATCGGGTCCAGCAATGGCGTGCCGGGCTGCCAGCCGGAGCGCAGCACGATGGCGGCGGCCAGATTCTCCTTTAGCGGCGCCTGACCGGCGCCATCGCGATAACCGCGCTGGTGCAGGCTGCTGCCGCTCAGATCGAGGGATAACATCACCCGGTCTCGGTGCAGATAGGCCTGAATTCGGATGTCCGGCTGCTGGCGGTCAACATCGGGACGGCGCGCGCCGTGGCGGGTAAAGCTATCGACGATGGCGTCCTTGACCTTCAACGCGCCATACTGGCTGTTGCGTATTGCCGCGTTGGTGCCGCTGAAATGCACGGCAAAACGCTTATCGACGGTAAACAGCGACGGCCAATCCACCGCCTGCACGCCGCGATACAGGTCGCCGTCGCTGCCGACGCTAAACGTGTTTAACGGCAGGACGATGCGCGACGCCAGACGACTCCACAACAGCGCGCGGTAAAGCAACCGGTTATCCGCCTGGAAATGCACACCGCCCAGCGCGATTTTGCACGACGCGGCCCCCAGGGTTTCCAGCTCGCTTTTTAACAGTTCTTCCAAACCTTGTGCCGTGGTGGCAAACAGAGAATTCATCTGGTCACTTATTATTAATTAAAAAGAAAATCGATGCGCATTATAGCCAATCCAGCCCCATTGTCATAAAGTTGACCGTCATCACAATCGGCACGGAGGCAGAATGAGTATTTTATCGCGTTTATATGTGCATCCGGTGAAGTCAATGCGCGGATTGCAGCTGTCGCATGCTCTGGCCGGCGCCGAAGGGTTGGCGTTTGATCGCGTTTTTATGCTCACCGACGCCGACGGCACGTTCATCACCGCCCGTCAGTTTCCACAGATGCTCTTATTCACCCCGGTAATGCTGCCGGGCGGGCTGCACCTGACCGCGCCCGACGGGCAAAGCCGCATCGTGCGCTTTGCCGACTTTTCCGCCCCGGCGCAGCCGGTGGAGGTCTGGGGGAACCATTTTACCGCTTATCCGGCGCCGGAGGCCATCAATACCTGGCTTTCGGGCTATTTAGATCAGTCGGTTACCCTCTGCTGGACGGGCGAGCACAGCCACCGAAGGGTTAAACGCTTCCCTACCGTCCCGCTCTCGTTCGCCGACGGGTACCCTTATTTGCTGATAAGCGAAGCGTCCTTCTTGGATTTGCAGCGCCGCTGCCCTGCCGGCGTCACTCTGACCCAGTTTCGGCCCAATCTGGTGGTAACCGGGACCGAGGCGTATGCGGAGGATAGCTGGCATCATTTGCGTATCGGCGAGGTCGAGTTTGAAGTCGTGAAACCCTGTAGCCGCTGCGTCTTGACCACGGTCAATGTCGAGCAAGGCAATAAACATCCCCAGGGTGAGCCGCTGCGCACCTTACAAGGCTATCGCAGCGCCGATGATGGCAATGTCGATTTCGGGCAAAATATTATCGCCCGCACAACAGGCATCGTGCGCGTGGGCGATAACGTCGAGGTTGTCAGCACCCGCAAACCGCGCCGCTATCACGCCGGCAGTCCGTCTGCCGCCCCCACGCCGCCGCCAGCCGCCGACGCACCGGTGACCATCGAATATCAAGGCCGGCGTTTTACCGGTAACCAACGGGATGTTTTGCTGGAACAGTTGGAGCTGCAGGGAATACGCATCCCCTACTCTTGCCGTGCCGGAATTTGCGGCACCTGTAAGGTGAAATTATTGTCGGGTAAGATTGCGCCGTTAACGGCCAGCGCAACGGCGCAGGCGCCGTGGGTGCTGTCCTGCAGCTGCATTCCCCGCGGCGATGTACAACTGGAATAAGTCGGCCGGCGGTCAAACCGCTTAGGCTTGCGCCGGCCCCGAGCCGGCCTAGACCGCGGTCGCGTACTGCAAATCGTCCTGGCGCGACGCCGGCTGCAGCCGGTCATGCATGATCTTTATCGCGTCACCGAGGGCCATCCGGCGACCGGCCAGCGTCAGACCGGGCTGGGCCAGCACGCACAGGCTGGCGTTGTCGCCCGCCTCCGCCACCAGCAAACGGGCCCGTTCACCGCCGTCGCTGACGCACACCTGCACGCTGTCGCCCCCCAGGGGTTGCCAGGCGTCTTTGTGGTACTGCGTTTGGAAGTGCCAGCTTTTAGGCATTTGCGGTTTTAGGAAACGCAACGCCACCAGCGCATTCAGCACCAATTCAGCACGCAGAGCGTCATTAAGCGGTAATGCGCGGCTTTTATCCTCGAATTGATAATAAAGCGCGGCGTCGTCAACGCAAAAACGCGCGCGCTCGAACACATCGGGAGTCAGCATTTTCGCGCAAAAGCGCGAACGGAAAACTAATCCGTCCGACAGGTCAAGCATCATGCGGTCATGTTCAGCATCGAAAAACCAATGCCAGTTATCGCCAGGGGTGATCTTCATCCATTTACCTTTTATCACGTCGCCAATTCAGGGCCTGGTCGCTATCCGGCAAGCGTCACTTACGGAGCCGGAAATTTAATTGATCTTAAATTAGCAGTAAACGAATAAAAGATAAACGAGGCTGGATAAGAAATATGCCTCCAGCCCGCATTATTTTGTCAAGATTGGCTAAATATCGCTGACAATATCCTTTATCAAGCGCGGCCCGTGAAAAATAAAGCCCGAATAGATCTGAATAAGCGAAGCGCCGGCCGCCAGTTTTTCCCTGGCCGCGATGAGCGAATCGATACCACCGACCCCGATAATCGGTAATTTACCTTGTAACTCAGCGGACAATTGTCGGATAACGTCGGTGCTGCGCAATTGCAGCGGTCGGCCACTCAACCCGCCGGTCTGGCCACAATGATCCATGCCCTGAACTAGCTCGCGGCCGGTGCTGGTATTGGTAGCGATGACGCCGTCGATATTATGACGCACCAAACTATCGGCGACCTGGATCAATTCCGCCTCGGTCATGTCGGGCGCTATTTTAACCGCCACCGGCACATATTTGTGATGGTAGGCTTGCAGCGTCGCCTGCTTATTTTTGATCGCCAGCAACAGATCATCCAGCGCTTCGCCAAATTGCAGGGTGCGCAGACCGGGGGTATTGGGGGATGAAATATTCACCGCGATATAACCGGCATACGGATAGACTTTCTCCATACAGGTCAGATAATCATCTTTGCCCTGCTCGACCGGCGTATCTTTATTTTTGCCGATATTGATGCCCAGCACACCGCCGAAATGGGATTTTTTGACGTTCTCCACCAGGTTGTCCACGCCGTGGTTATTAAACCCCATGCGATTTATTAGACCGCCGGCTTTCACCAGACGGAACAGACGTGGCTTTTCATTACCGGGCTGCGCGCGGGGGGTGACCGTACCCACCTCGATAAAACCAAAACCCATGGCACCGAGCGCGTCGATGCAGTCACCGTCTTTATCCAATCCCGCAGCCAGACCGAGCGGATTTTTAAAGGCGATGCCCATGCAGTTGACGGTTTTTGTCGGTACCGATTGGCGCACCAGCCATTCCAGCGGGGTGCCGGTAATACGTTTAAGCTGCTGAAAGGTTAATTCATGGGCCCGTTCCGGGTCGAGCTGGAACAACGCTTGCTTGATAAGCGGGTATAACATGAGGTCTCCTGATTCCCGGTTGCAACCGGGGCGGTATTATCAATCATCGGCGCGGGAAAGGGAATCGATGATGGACCAAAAAAAGGGCGTCCCGCTGGATGCCCTTCAGATGCTACCGGATTGGCGCGCACCGTCCGAAAAAAAAGCCTCAGGACGCCAACGCCCGTTAAGCGGACAGCGCCGCGGATAAACGCGCTGCCCGGATTAGCCCCTCGGCAAAGCAGTGCAAAGGCTTGCGCCGCGAGGCGGTAATCAGCCCGTCATCCCCCGGCCGCCGCTTAAGCGTCCGCCAGCGCCTTGCTTATTTTCTCAAACAGATCCCCGGACAAGTTGTCCAGCGCTTTCAGACGCTCCAGCGCCGCACGCATCAGCCGCTGACGCGGCAAGTCATAGCGTTTAAGCCGGATCAGCGGCTCAACCATACGCGAAGCCACCTGGGGGTTGCGCGTATTCAATTCGGTCAAGATCTCGACCAAAAAGGCATAGCCGCTCCCGTCTGCCGCATGGAACGCCGCCGGATTATTGGCGGCGAAGGCGCCGATAAGCGCCCGGACACGATTGGGATTGTTGAGGCTGAAAGCGCGATGGGTGAGCAGCGATTTCACCTGTTCCAGCGCGTCCGCTGCCGGACTGGTGGCCTGCAGGCTGAACCACTTATCCATAACCAGACCGTCGTGATGCCAGCGATCATCGAACTCGGCCAGCAGCGTCGCCTGACAGGGCAGTTGCGCCGCCACCGCCGCCGCCGCCGCCATTGCCGCCAGCGTATCGGTCATGTTATCTGCCTGACGATATTGTTCGGTGGTCAAACGTACCGCACGGTCGCGATCGCCAAACGCCAGATAATGCAGGCAGCAGTTACGCAGCGCGCGCAGGCCGATATCCCGGTGCTCTACCCGATATTCCTCGCTGGGGGTAGCGCGGTAAACCGCCAGCAGCTCATCGCCGAGTTCGTTCGCCAGGCAGCTGGTCAGCGCGTCGTGAACGCTGTGAATCGCCACCGGATCCACGCTATCAAACAAACCGGCCATTTCATTTTCGCTGGGCAGCGTAAGTATCTGTGCCGCCAGCGCCGGATCCAGCGCAGGATCGAGCAAAATGCCGCGGAAAGCGTCGGCGACATGGAGCGGCAGCGTCAGCGGCTGCCCCTCCTGGTAGCGAGCCACATTCAAACGGATATAAATAGACAGCAGGCTTTGCGCCGCATCCCAGCGGGAGAAATCGCTGGTGGCGAAGCGCATCAGCATGATCAATTGCTGGTCGCTATAAGGGTAATCCAGTTTCACCGGCGCGGAAAACTCGCGCAGCAGCGAGGGGATCGGCAGCGACGGCACCTGATCGAAAATAAAGGTCTGTACGCTTTCGGTCACGTTCAGCACCGGATCTACCGGCGCGCCGGCATACTGAAGCGGGATAACCTGTCCCTGATTATCGTAAAGTTCGATATTCAGCGGTATATGCAGCGCCTGTTTTTCCGGCTGATCCGGCGTCGGCGGCGTCATTTGCGTGACGTGCAGGGTGTATTGCTCAAGCTCGGCGTTATAATCATCGCGCACCGTTACCAGCGGCGTACCCGACTGGCTGTACCAACGGCGGAACAGCGTTAAGTCGATCCCGGCCGCCTCCTCCATCGCCACGACGAAATCCTCACAGGTGGCGGCGCTGCCGTCGTGGCGGGAAACGTAGCGACGCATGCCGGCCTGAAACGCCTCTTCCCCCAGCAAGGTATGCAGCATGCGAATAACTTCCGCGCCCTTCTCGTACACCGTTAACGTGTAAAAGTTGTTCATTTCGATGACTTTATCGGGGCGGATAGGATGCGCCATCGGGCTGGCGTCTTCGGCAAACTGCGCGCTGCGCATGACGCGCACATTATTGATTCGATTCACGGCGCGTGAACCAACATCCGAGCTGAACTCCTGATCGCGAAAGACCGTCAGCCCCTCTTTTAGACTGAGCTGAAACCAGTCGCGGCAGGTAATACGGTTGCCGGTCCAGTTATGGAAATATTCGTGGCCGATGACCCGTTCGATGTTGAGATAATCCACATCGGTCGCCGTTTGCGCCCGGGCCAGCACATACTTGGCATTGAAAACGTTGAGTCCCTTGTTTTCCATGGCGCCCATATTGAAGAAATCGACCGCCACTACCATATAGATATCCAGGTCGTACTCAAGACCAAAACGGGTTTCATCCCAGCGCATGGCGCGCTTGAGGGAGGCCATCGCCCAGTCGGAGCGATCCAGATTGCCGCGATCGACAAACAGCTCTAATGCCACCTCCCTGCCGGAGCAGGTGGTGAAGCTGTCGCGCAGCACGTCAAAATCGCCGGCCACCAGCGCAAAAAGATAACAGGGTTTCGGAAAGGGATCTTGCCAGACGACCCAGTGACGGCCGTCGCCGTTATCGCCGTAATCACTATGGTTGCCGTTGGAGAGCAGGAAAGGATAGCGTTGCTTATCCGCCAGAATACGCGTAGTGAAACGCGCCAGCACATCCGGGCGATCCAGATAAAAGGTAATATGACGGAACCCTTCCGCCTCGCATTGGGTGCACAGCGCATCGCCGGAAAGATAGAGCCCCTCCAGCGCGGTATTATTGGCGGGATGAATCAGCGTCTTGATGGTCAGGGTAAAAGTGGCGGGCAACTGCTCGATGACCAGGCCGGGCGCATCCAGATGATAATGCGCCCATTCCTGACCGTCCACCCGCAGGCTCAGCAGGCGTAAATCTTCGCCGTTGAGCAGCAAGGGCGCGCCGGCCTGGCCCTGACGCACCACGGTGCTGGTTGCCGTGACGGTGGTATTTTCGGCCTCGAGATCAAAATCCAGGTGAATATCGGTAATGGTATAGTCCGGCGCACGATAATCATGGCGGTATTTGGCTTGCGGCTGTTGCGTCATAGTAAACCTTTAGGCATCAGTGTCGATTTCTGCCGTTAAGTCTATTCCTGTTAGCGGCAGGTTGCCATTGTAAAGCCCGGCAAGCACGCTAAAATGCAACGTTCGCTGAAAAATAGCGCGAGCTGGCGCAAAAACGGGGCATTTTACCGGGCGACTAACCCGCAGGACGGCACGTTTGGTCCTCGACGTTATCGCGCCAACTATGCTCTGATGTGACTACACTTATAGGATAACCGCGGCTTTTCATGGCCGTTACCCCTTTATCCGACTGAGAAAAGATGTCGTAAGAGGATGCTTGAACGCACCATGAATGTTGCCACCGATCCGATTTTAACGTCGATACTTGATACTGATGCCTACAAACTCCATATGCAGCAGGCCGTTTTCCACCGCTATCATGACGTAACGGTTAGCGCGGAATTTCGCTGCCGGGGGGACGACTTGCTTGGCGAATACGCCGCCGACATCAGCGCGCAGGTCGACATGATGCGCAGCTTGCAATTGGGCGACGACGAATATAGCTACCTGCGCGGTCTGCCGTTTTTCCAAAGCGACTATCTTGACTGGCTGCGCCAGTTCCGTTTTAACCCGGACCAGGTACGGATACGCAATCATCACGGCAAACTTGATATTCGCATCACCGGTCCCTGGCGCGAGGTTATTTTGCGGGAAGTGCCGTTGCTCGCGGTCATCAGCGAAGTGGTGCACCGCCGCCGCTCGCCACAGGTCACCACGGCGGACGCGGTAGCACGACTGCGGCAAAAGCTGCTGCATTTTCGCCGCATCAGCGCCGATCTGGACACCTCCCGTTTCCGGCTGATGGATTTCGGAACCCGCCGGCGCTTTTCGCGTCAGGTGCAGTTTGAGGTTGTCGCCGAACTGCAGCGGGAATTTCCTTATCTTATCGGTACCAGCAATTACCAGTTGGCGCGGGAACGCGGCTTGCCGCCGGTCGGTACTCAGGCGCATGAATGGTTTCAGGCCCATCAGCAGATCAGTCCGGTTCTGGCTAACAGCCAGCGTGCCGCGCTGCAGGCCTGGCTGGACGAGTACCCCGACAGGTTGGGGATCGCGCTCACCGACTGTATTACCATGGATGCATTTTTGCGCGACTTCGGGCCGGCGTTCGCCCGTGCCTACCACGGCCTGCGCCACGATTCGGGCGATCCGGTGGAATGGGGTGAAAAAGCGATTGCGCATTATCAGCAGTTGGGTATCGATCCGCTCACCAAAACACTGGTGTTCTCCGACAGCCTCGATTTTGATAAGGCCGTGATGCTTTATCGTCATTTCTGGCAACGTATCAATCTGGTGTTTGGCATCGGCACGCGGCTGACGTGCGATATTCCGTCCATTAAGCCGCTTAACATCGTCATCAAACTGGTAGAATGCAACGGCAAACCGGTGGCGAAGCTGTCGGACAGCCCCGGCAAAACGATGTGTCACGACAAAGCCTTTGTCCGCGCCTTACGTAAAGCGTTCGACCTGCCGTTGGTGGTGAAAAAGGCCAGTTGAACTCACGCCAATCCGCCCGTAGCTACCCCGCTTTCGCCCCGTTCGTCATGGCCGCCCCGCGTGGGTCATGACCCGCCGCCACCGTGGTTGCCCTCCCCCAATGCGCGCTGAAAGCAAGATTGCTGCCAGAAATATGCGATTTCCCCTTGTGGTCTTGCCGCCGCCAAGTAACATATTATGGTCCGTTAACGGGCCCAAAGCCTTTTCCTATTAACTGAGTAAGAGAGTATTTTATGAGCGTAGTGCATGTAGTCGATGTACTGCAAGGGCGCATGCCGGCTGACAGTGAAGTCACTGTACAGGGTTGGGTGCGTACCCGCCGGGATTCCAAAGCCGGAATCTCCTTTCTTGCCGTCTATGACGGTTCCTGCTTCGATCCCTTACAGGCTGTCATTAATAATACTCTGCCGAATTATCAGAACGACATTTTACGCCTGACCGCGGGTTGCTCCGTGTCGGTGACCGGCCGGGTGGTCGAATCCCTGGGCGGGGGCCAGCGTTACGAAATTCAGGCCCAGGCAATTGAAGTGCTCGGCTGGGTGGACGATCCAGACACCTACCCCATGGCGGCCAAGCGCCACAGCGTGGAATATCTGCGCGAGGTCGCTCATCTGCGGCCGCGCACCAACCTTATCGGCGCCGTGGCCCGGGTGCGTCATACCCTGGCGCAGGCCATTCACCGTTTTATGGACGAGCAAGGTTTTTTCTGGGTGTCGACGCCATTGATTACCGCCTCTGATACGGAAGGCGCCGGCGAAATGTTCCGCGTGTCCACCCTCGATCTGGAAAATCTGCCGCGCACCCCCGACGGCAAGGTCAATTACGATGAGGATTTCTTCGGCAAAGAGGCCTTCTTGACGGTTTCAGGGCAATTGAACGGTGAAAGTTACGCCTGTGCGCTGTCGAAAATCTATACCTTCGGCCCGACGTTCCGGGCGGAAAATTCCAATACCAGTCGCCATCTCGCCGAATTCTGGATGGTCGAGCCGGAGGTGGCGTTCGCTACCCTGGACGATGCCGCCGCTTTAGCGGAAGCCATGCTGAAATACGTGTTTCAGGCGGTATTGACCGAGCGGGCCGACGATATGCAATTTTTCGCCGAGCGCGTGGACAAAGAGGCGGTAAACCGTCTGAAACACTTTATTAGTGCAGATTTTGCGCAAGTCGACTACACCGAGGCGGTAAGCATTCTGCAAAACTGCGGCCAGACATTTGAAAACCCGGTTTCCTGGGGCATCGACTTATCTTCGGAACATGAACGCTATCTAGCGGAAAAACATTTCAAGGCGCCGGTGGTGGTGAAAAATTATCCCAAGGATATCAAGGCGTTTTACATGCGGATGAACGACGACGGCAAAACTGTCGCGGCCATGGATGTGCTGGCGCCCGGCATCGGCGAAATCATCGGCGGTTCGCAGCGTGAGGAGCGTCTGGACCGGCTGGATCTGCGTCTGGCGGAAATGGGCCTCAACAAGGAAGATTATTGGTGGTATCGTGATTTGCGCCGCTATGGAACCGTTCCGCATTCAGGTTTTGGATTAGGTTTCGAGAGGTTAATAGTTTATGTCACAGGAATGCAAAATATTCGTGATGTAATACCCTTCCCGCGAAGTCCGCGCAATGCCAATTTCTAAAATCCGGCATTTAATATAAGAAAAACATATATATACGTCACTAAGGCCAGCTCTGCTGGCCTTTCTCATTTTAAAGTTAGAGATATCTCACAAAGTTCCCTGAAAATTACATTTAGACATACATTTTTTTCCCACTGAAACATTATTACGACATTTGTATCATTTCCGGAGTAGATTAACGACTCTGTGAATGGAACACTGCGTGCAGACACAGGAAGACACCAAACTCTCAATAATGTTTCGTAAGAAATTATTAGCGTCAGTGGAAGGTGTCCGAATAACACCAATGAGGGTAGTAATAATGATGAAGCGCAATCTTCTTGCAGTGGTAATTCCGGCCTTATTGGCTGCCGGTGCCGCTAACGCGGCCGAAGTGTATAACAAAGATGGCAACAAATTAGACATCTACGGTAAGGCTGTCGGCCTGCACTACTTCTCCCACAGCGATAACAGCTACGGCGGTGACGGCGACCAGACTTATGCCCGTCTCGGCTTCAAAGGTGAAACTCAGATTACCGACCAGCTGACCGGTTTCGGCCAGTGGGAATACAACTTCCAGGGCAACAATTCTGAAAGCAGCGTCGACGCTCAAGACGGCAACAAAACCCGTCTGGCGTTCGCCGGTCTGAAATTGCATATTCCGGCGCAACGTGAACACCTATTCTGGTTGAAAGTGAACGCATATTCCGGCCCAAAGTGAATGAATAACCCCGAGTTTATTAGAGAGTAATTTTGGCAATACTACGCCGCTTCCTCTGATGCTAATTGCAAAGCGTAATAGTTCATTTCGGCTTCAGTAGGAGGGATGTAACCCAGCCGCCCGAGCAGCCTTCTGTTGTTGTACCAGTCCACCCAGTCCACCCAGTCCAGCGTGGCCAACTCCACTTCCGTCCGGTTTTTCCAGCTCCCGCGGTGGATAACCTCCGTTTTGTACAACCCGTTGATACTCTCTGCCATCGCATTATCGTAGGAGTCGCCG
>NZ_FRDB01000008.1 GCF_900143145.1 Candidatus Sodalis sp. SoCistrobi | reverse complement strand
GCTAATTCGCTTATTATTCAGAAAACGCCAGACAGCTTGGGTAGTTGCGAAAGTTGATTTTTGAGCACTTGCGAGGTCTTTAACCGCAGAAGCAAGAAGAGCCGCGGGCGTCATATGCTGTTTAACCCGCGTCTGATATCGGCGGGTAAGGCGAGAGTCAATCCCGCCAACAGATAGGTTGAAATCATTCTGCAAAGTAATAACAGGTATCACGATAAATGTGTAGATACCTATGCGCCGTTAGGACAGGTCGGGCGCACCAACGACATTTACCCGCCAGCGAGGCGAAAGTCCCACATCCCTTGACCGGGCAATCCGCCAAGGAGGGGCCGACGCGTTGGCCGCGACCTATGCCGTTGATTTGGCGGCGCACAGAAGAGCCTGCCGCCGCCGGCGCTTTTGTGATATAATTGTTATCAAGATGCGCAAGGCCGTCATCAGCCCGATAATTGCAGCCAATATTAGCGAGCGTAATCCGCCAGTAGCGACGTAATGATAATTATTATCAAATAAAGACAACATAGCCGTTACGCTTATTTCCGTCGCATTTTAGGGTTATTTCCCCATTGGTTATTTTCTGAGCGAAAATGACGAATTATTTTTTCGCCTGTTATAAAAATAGTTTATTTCTATGAATATTCGCTTTAGTCATGGGGCAGAAAGTTTTAGTATTAAAAAAATGATCTTTTCTTTTCATACATACGGAAAATCAGGGTTTTAGCGGTGTAATAGCCCTAAATTAATTAGGGGAATAGCGGTCTAAAATGGTTTTTTGCCGGCGCTAGCCGCAGCCATTTCCTCTCAAACGGCCTATTCCCCTATAAAGGTCAAGGTTGAAGAGAAAATACAACTCTTTAACATAGGCGGGTTTTCCGAGTATCAGCTTGTAACGTCATGAGGTAAACCTGATGCAAGTAGACAATAAGGTTGAGACGTTCTCCCTTGAGGAGAATATCTGGCGCGGCTTGACGATAACCGATTCCGCCGCCTGTCAGATTCTGCGCCTGGTAGAGAGCGACCCCACCATGCTGGGATTGCGGCTTAGCGTGAAACAGTCCGGCTGCGCCGGCTTCGGCTATGTGGTGGAGAAGGCCACGCAAACCGATGACAGCGACCGGGTTTACCACCATGACGGTGCCAAACTGTACGTGCCGCTAAAAGCGATGCCTTTCATTGACGGCACGGAACTGGATTACGTACAGGAAGGTTTGAACCACGTATTCAAATTTAACAATCCCAAAGCTCAGCACGCCTGCGGGTGCGGCGAGAGTTTTGGCCTTTGAGCGATGAATCATTATGGCACGAAGCAATACTGACACCCCTGAGGCGATTGACGCAACGCAACCCTGGGTGAAAAGCGAGCGTTATAAAGAAGGCTTCTTTACCCAACTGGCCACCGAAGAACTGGCGCACGGCATCAGTGAAGACGTGGTGCGCGCTATCTCGGCGAAACGCGATGAGCCGGAGTGGATGCTGGAGTTTCGCCTTAACGCCTATCGCGCCTGGCTGGAAATGGACGAACCGCATTGGCTGAAAGCCAAGTACCAGCCGCTCGACTATAACGATTACAGTTACTATTCCGCGCCGTCGTGCGGCGCCTGCGATGATACCTGCGGCTCGCAGCCCGGCGCTACGCAGCAGTCCGGCGCGGAAGGGGCAAAAAACTACCTGACCGATGAAGTGGAACAGGCGTTCAACCAGCTCGGCGTGCCGGTACGCGAAGGTAGCGAGGTCGCGGTCGATGCGATATTCGATTCGGTGTCGGTTTCCACCACCTATCGCCATAAGCTGGCGGAGCAGGGCATTATCTTCTGCTCCTTCGGTGAGGCTATCCATGAGCATCCCGAACTGGTGCGCCAGTATTTGGGCAGCGTGGTACCCGCTAACGATAACTTCTTTGCCGCGCTCAACTCGGCGGTCGCCTCCGACGGCACATTCGTTTATGTGCCAAAGGGCGTGCGCTGCCCGATGGAGCTGTCGACCTATTTTCGCATCAACGCCGCCAAAACCGGCCAGTTTGAACGGACTATTCTGGTTGCCGATGAAGGCAGCTATGTCAGCTATATCGAGGGCTGCTCGGCGCCGGTGCGCGACAGCTATCAGCTGCATGCGGCAGTAGTAGAAGTGATTGTCTTGAAAGATGCTGAGGTGAAGTATTCCACGGTGCAAAACTGGTTTGCCGGCAGCGAAACCGAGGGCGGTATTTTGAACTTCGTCACCAAGCGCGCGCTGTGCGCGGGTGAAAACGCCAAAATGTCATGGACCCAGTCCGAAACCGGTTCGGCCATCACCTGGAAGTACCCGAGCGTGATTTTGCGCGGCGACAATTCGGTGGGGGAATTTTTCTCGGTCGCGTTGACCAACGGCCGCCAGCAGGCGGATACCGGCACCAAGATGATCCACATCGGCAAAAATACCCGCTCGACCATTATCTCGAAAGGGATATCGGCCGGCCAGAGCGAAAACACCTATCGCGGGCTGGTGAAAATCATGTCGACCGCCACCAACGCACGGAATTTTACCCAGTGTGACTCCATGCTTATCGGCAGCGAATGCGGCGCCCATACGTTTCCTTATGTGGAAGCGCGCAATAATACCGCGCAGCTGGAGCATGAGGCGACCACCTCGCGTATCGGCGAAGATCAGCTGTTCTACTGCCGCCAGCGCGGCATCAGCGAAGACGATGCGATTTCGATGATCGTCAATGGCTTTTGCAAGGACGTGTTCTCCGAGCTGCCGCTGGAGTTTGCCGTGGAAGCGCAAAAATTACTGGCTATCAGCCTCGAACACAGCGTGGGCTAAGGCCGCGCTACCGCGTTTGCTACCCGGACGGCTCGACAGGTCGGGTAAAGGAAAAATGAAACATGTTATCGATTAAAGATTTGAACGTCAGCGTGGAAGACAACGCCATCCTCAAGGGACTGAATCTGGAAGTGAAACCCGGCGAGGTCCATGCCATCATGGGGCCGAACGGTTCCGGGAAGAGTACTTTGTCCGCGACGCTTGCCGGGCGCGAAGATTATGAGGTGACCTCCGGTGAGGTCATGTTCAAAGACCGCGATCTGCTGTCGCTGGAGCCAGAAGAGCGCGCCGGCGAAGGCGTGTTCATGGCGTTCCAATACCCGGTGGAAATTCCGGGCGTCAGTAACCAGTTTTTCCTGCAAACGGCCGTCAATGCCGTGCGCAAATACCGCCAACAGCCGCCGCTGGACCGCTTTGATTTTGCCGATTTTATCGACGCCAAGATTGAACTGTTAAAAATGCCGGCCGATCTGCTGACCCGCTCGGTCAACGTGGGCTTTTCCGGCGGTGAGAAAAAACGTAACGATATCCTGCAAATGGCGGCGCTGGAGCCGGATTTGTGCATTCTGGATGAGACGGACTCCGGTCTGGATATCGATGCGCTGAAGATTGTCGCCCACGGCGTGAATTCCCTGCGTGACGGCAAACGTTCCTTTATTATCGTCACCCACTATCAGCGTATTCTGGACTACATCAAGCCCGACCACGTTCATGTGCTGTATCAGGGCCGCATTGTGAAATCCGGTGATTTTTCCCTGGTGAAACAGCTTGAGGAGCAAGGCTATGGCTGGCTTACCAAACAACAGTAATGCCCGCGCGCTGACTCAATGGCATCAATTGTTTGCCGGGCAGAGCACGGCGCGCTCTGCCGAGGCCTACGCCCATTGGCGCGACGTGGAACGTCTGGGGCTGCCTACCCGCCAGCATGAGCATTGGAAATACACTCCGCTCGACGGGCTATTGGCGCACCGCTTTGCGCCTGCCACCACCCGCGCGGTGTCCGCTCCGGTGCGCGATGCCCTCAGTCTGACGCTGGATGCCTACCGGTTGGTGTTTGTTGATGGCCGCTTTGCGCCGGCGCTGAGCGATAGTGATACCGGCTTGTGGCAAATCGAGGTGGAGGAAGGGGCCGCCCGCCGGGCGCTGCCTGCCCCCATTCAGCCGGAGGTGTTTTTGCATTTGACCGAAAGCTTGAGTCAGCAGACCACCCGTATCCGCCTGCCGGCGGGCAAGGCGGCGCAACGACCGCTGTATCTGCTGCATATCAGTCAGGGTGGCGAGGATAACGAAGCGCTAACCACGCTGCATTACCGCCATCATATCGATATCGAGTCCGGTGCGCAGGGGCAAATTATCGAACATTTCGCCAGTGTTGATGCCCAGGGGCATTTCAGCGGCGCCCGTACCACTTTAACGGTCGGCGATAATGCGCATCTGAGCCATATCAAACTGGCTTTTGAAAGCCGCGCCAGCTACCACTTCAGCCATAACGATATCAGCGTGGGCCGCGATGCGGTGGTGCGCAGCAGTACGTTTATTCTTGGCGCAGGCTTGACCCGGCATCAGACCAGCGCGCAGTTAAACGGCGAAGGTGCCGATCTGGCAATAAACAGCCTGCTGCTGCCCTCGGGGCAGGACGTCAGCGATACCCGCACCTATCTTGAACACAACAAAGGCCATTGCCTGAGCCGCCAGCTGCACAAAGTGATCGCCCGCGATCGCGGCAAGGGGGTGTTCAACGGCCTGATTAAAGTGGCCAAGCATGCGCTGAAAACCGACGGTCAGATGACCAATAATAATCTGCTGCTCGATCGCCTGGCGGAGGTGGACACCAAACCGCAGCTGGAAATATATGCCGACGACGTAAAATGCAGTCATGGCGCCACCGTGGGGCGCATCGACGAGGAGCAGATTTTTTATTTGCGTTCGCGCGGCATCACCCGCGAAGACGCCCAGCAGATGATCATTTATGCTTTCGCGGCGGAAGTGACGGAAGCGATTGGCCACGAGGGGGTGCGCGACACGGTGCTGGCGCGTATCGCCGATGCTTTACAGGGGGTGGCGGTATGACCTATCCCATAGCGCGGATCCGGTCTGATTTTCCCATTTTGGCGCGGCAGGTCAACGATAAGCCGCTGACCTATCTCGACAGCGCGGCAAGTGCGCAAAAGCCTAACGCCGTCATCGATTGTGAAAGCGACTATTATCGCCAGGGATACGCCGCGGTGCACCGCGGTATTCATACCTTAAGCAGCGAAGCCACCACCCGCATGGAAAACGTGCGTCAACAGGTGGCGCGTTTTATTAATGCCGCCTCGGCGGATGAAATCGTGTTCGTTAAAGGCGCCACCGAAGGCATCAACCTGGTGGCCAATAGCTGGGGCCGGCAGCATCTTCAGCCCGGCGATAATATTGTTATCACCGAGATGGAGCATCACGCCAATATTGTGCCCTGGCAAATGCTGGCTGAAGAAAAGCAGCTGTCGCTGCGCTATATTCCGCTGTTGCCCGACGGCACGCTTGACGTAGCCCAACTGCCGGCGTTAATTGATGATCGCACCCGCCTGTTTGCCGTCACCCAGGTTTCCAATGTGCTCGGCACTCTCAATCCGCTGCCGGAACTTATCGCCCAGGTGCGCGCGGCCAGTGACGCCGTGGTGCTGATTGACGGCGCGCAGGGCATCATGCATCAGAAAGTGAACGTGCAGGCGCTGGATTGTGATTTTTATGTGTTCTCAGGCCATAAAATCTATGGCCCGACGGGGATTGGTATTCTCTACGCTAAAAAAGCGCTGCTGGACGCCATGCCGCCATGGGAAGGCGGCGGTTCGATGATCCGCACCGTCAGTCTGACCGAGGGCACCACCTTTAACGATGCGCCCTGGCGTTTCGAGGCAGGCTCGCCCCATACCGCCGGCATGATGGGGCTAGGCGCCGCGATTGCCTATATTGAACAGGTGGGGCTGGACAGCATTCAAGCCTATGAGCACGAGCTGATGCGCTATACGCTCGAAGCGTTGCAGCAGGTGCCGGACCTAACGCTGTACGGGCCTGACGATCGCACCGGCGTTATCGCGTTCAATTTGGGGAAGCACCATGCTTATGATGTGGGCAGCTTCCTCGATCAATACGGTATCGCCATTCGCACCGGCCACCACTGCGCCATGCCGCTGATGGCCTATTTCAAGGTGGCGAGTATGTGCCGTGCGTCGCTGGCGATGTATACCGATCGCGACGATATTGATCGGCTGGTGGCCGGTTTGGTGCGGGTGCAGCGTTTGCTGGGCTGATAGCCGACAGGGAGCACGTAACGATGGCGAATCTGCCTGATAAAGATAAATTGCTGCGCAATTTTTCCCGCTGCGGCAATTGGGAAGAGAAGTATCTGTATATCATTGAACTGGGCGGGCAGCTACCGCCGCTGTCGGCGGAGATGCGCACGCCGGATAATCTAATAGCCGGCTGCCAAAGCCAGGTTTGGATTGTGCTGTCGACCCAGGCCGATGGCAGCGTCCAGCTGTACGGCGACAGCGATGCCGCTATCGTGAAAGGGCTTATCGCTATGGTGTTTATCCTCTACCAGGGGCTCACCCCGGCGGAGATTGTTACCTACGACGTACGGCCCTTTTTCGACGCGCTGGCGCTCACCCAGCATCTGACGCCATCCCGGTCGCAAGGGTTGGAAGCCATGGTGCGGGGCATTCGCGCTCAGGCTGCCGCGCGCCGGTAACCGCTTGCGCCGTCCCGGTGGGACGGCCTGACTCATTAGGCGTCACACGCTGGCGCTGCGAATATTTCGTTTATCCCCTTAGGGGAGCGCTCCACGGCCTGCCTGTTAACAACCACCACGCAGCTAACATACTGTCGCCAAGCGGCTCGCCTCCCGCCTTGGCAAAGTTGACTCGCTGTCGCCGCAACGGTTCCCCCTGCCTTGGCTGGTTGCCGCGCGCTGACGCGGTGTTGACCATTGAGAGCGGTTGCCCCGTCGCGCTTGCTTTTCGCTGCGTGGGTCGGTGTTTTGCCGGGCGTTGATTGTGGCGCTTTAGGAGTTCGCTGCATCGCGGAACTGGCCGGTCATTTGGTACACTCAACGCTGGCGCCGGCCGGTCCAGACTCCCATGGCCGACCCTTGCGCCGCTCTACAGGTTACTGACCCAGGAATGCTTATGCTAAACATAACCAACAGGCTGGCGTGGACGCTGGCCGCTGTGCTGGCCTGCGGCATCAACGCGGCCAGCGCCACCGTCTATCCGCTGCCGCCGGACAATAGCCGGCTTATCGGTGAAAACACCACGCACACCGTCATCCAGGATGGCGGTTCGCTGGAAGCTATCGCCGATCACTATAAAATCGGCCTGCTTGCGATGCTGGAAGCCAACCCGTGCACCGATCCCTGGCTTCCCCGGCCGGGCACGGTATTGACTATTCCCAGCCAAATGCTATTGCCCGATACGCCGCGCAAAGGCATCGTCATTAATCTCGCGGAAATGCGGCTGTATTATTATCCTAAAGGGGAAAATCGGGTGATTGTTTACCCCATCGGCATCGGCCAACTGGGGCGCAATACGCCGACAATGGTAACCTCTATCAGCCAGAAAATCCCAAACCCGACCTGGACGCCGACCGCCAACATCCGCAAGATTTACCTGAAAGAGCAGGGGGTCACGCTGCCCGCCGTGGTCCCGGCAGGCCCGAAAAACCCGATGGGCTTGTACGCGCTGCGGTTGGCGGCCGGGACCGGCACCTATCTTATTCACGGTACCAACGCCAATTTTGGCATCGGCATGCGGGTTAGCTCCGGCTGTATCCGGTTGCGGCCGGACGATATCGCGGCATTGTTTAACAGCGTACCGGTCGGTACTCGCGTGCAGGTTGTCAATGAGCCGGTGAAAGCGGCGGTGGAGCCTGACGGCAAACGCTATGTGGAGGTCCACCAACCGTTGTCCCGCACGGAGAAGGATGATCCGCAGACTTTACCCATTCGTTTTGATGCCCGAACGACCCGATTTGTTGCCGCGCCCGCAACCGACCGTGCCATGGTGAAGCAGGCCGTGGCGCGCCGCTCGGGCATGCCGGTGCTGGTCAATAACGGCGAACCGGTAACCCCCGAGGCGCCGCAGGTAGCAGAAAAAACGGCGGATAGCGTGGCCGCAAAGGACGCCGCGGGCGCTATGGCGCATAGGGCGCCACGCGCCATAGCGCCCGCGCGGCGACGCCGGGCCGTTGCACAAGCATTACTATAGTCATAGACGGACGCACCGCCTGAGCCGGCGGTGCGTCCGTCGTCGTTTTGGCTACCGGGTGAGAAAGCTCATCTGTTACGCCGCGCGCATATCAGGCGCGATGAAAATAGCGCTGAAGTGCGGCGATGCGCCACGCCGTGCGTCTGGCTCAGCTGTAATGCGGCGGTGCGCCACGTCGTGCGTCTGGCTCAGCTGTAATGCGGCGGTGCGCCACGTCGTGCGTCCGACTCAGTTGTAATACGGCGGTGCGCCACGTCGTGCGTCTGGCTCAGCTGTAATGCGGCGGTGCGCCACGTCGTGCGTGCGGCTCAGCTGTAATGCGGCGGTGTGCGTTCTGGTTCAGCTGTAATGCGGCGAAACGCCACGTCGTGCGCCCGACTCAGCTTGAGTGCAGCGGGGGTGCTACACCGTGCGTCTGGCTCAGCTCGGGTGCAGCGGTGGCGCCACGTTGGCGTGCGGCTTACCCTGTGGCGGTTAACATGAGCAGAGCCGAACCCTGGACGTCTCGGGTAGGATTAGCGCAGTCGCCTGATGATGCCTGCGGGCGCATATCAAGAAGAGGGGGGCGTTGAGCGCCGGTCGCCAGCGTGTGCAAAGCAGGCAAAAAAAATGGCGCACAAAGTGCGCCATTCCCAATCAAGACCGGAACTCTTACTTACGGTAAGAGGTGGCTTGGTTGTCCAGACGTTGGTTAGCACGGGCAGCGTCGTCTTTAGCAGCCTGAACGTCGGAGCGCAGTGCGTTCACGTCGTTGCTGATCTGGTCAACTTTGGCGTTCAGGGTCTGAACGTCGGAGGACAGCTGATCGATTTTAGCGTTGCTAGAGCAGCCAGCCAGCAGAGTGGAACCCAGAATTACCGCGCCCAGTACCAGTTTAGTACGATTCATTATTAATACCCTCTAGATTGAGTTAATCTCCATGTAGCATTACAAGTATTACACAAACTATTTTCGAATGAGAATAAATTTTGCGAATAAAACGATTAAATTCGATCGACCGCTCAAAGAAACATCTTATTTTACAGAGTGGTTAAAAAAAAGCGCCTTGAAGGCCTTGCTACCATAAGATTTCTCCGATTACGTCAGCGGCAAAACGTGCTATCGAAATTGGTTGCGCTAAATATTCTATTTCTTTAGCGCGATTCTTTTGTCTCTGCGTCCAATTACCGGTGATGACCATGGGCGATTGACCATGAAATAGGTCCGCGGATAAAGTTTCTTTATACCATTCTGGTACCAATTGCGGTATTGCCAGGATGCCCGTTAATTAATAAGTATTACACTTATTTAATAATGTCGGGTTGGGACAACAAAAAGGCCCCTGCATAGCAGGGGCCTGTCATCGGTGTCGATGCCTGTGGTGGACAATGTAAGTCAGCACGCGGGCCAGAGTCGCCCTGAGCGGCGTCAGGGCGTGCATTGCCACAGGGTTAGGGGGGTGGCACTGACGTGCGTACGCCCCCCCGGCTGACGCTTACAGCATATGCACCGAGGCGGTATTGGTGGTGCCGCTCGGTACCAGCGCGCCGGAAACCATAACGATGATATCCCCTTTGGCCGCCAGACCGGTTTCTAACGCCACTGCCTTGCCGATGCGGTAAAAATCATCGGTGGAAGCGATTTCTTCGACCAGCTGGCAGGAAACTCCTTTACTCAGCAAAAGCTGACGCGCGGTTAGCGGGTTGGTGGTCAGCGCCAGAATTTCTGCTTTCGGGAAATACTTTCGCACGGATTTGGCGGATTTGCCGCCTTCTGTCGCGACCACAATCAGCGGTGATTCCAATTTTTCTGCCGTTTCGACCGCGCCACGGCAGACGGCTTCGGTGATACGAAGTTTACGGCTATCGTTCACACTGTCGATACGGCTCGGCAGCATACGATCGGTGCGCTGGCAGATAGTCGCCATGATGGTCACCGCTTCCAGCGGATATTTGCCTTTCGCGCTCTCGCCGGATAGCATCACGGCGTCGGTGCCATCCAGAATGGCGTTGGCCACGTCGCCGGCTTCCGCGCGGGTCGGACGCGGGTTTTTGATCATCGAATCAAGCATTTGGGTCGCGGTAATCACCACCTTGCGCGCCCGATTACACTTCTCGATCATCATCTTTTGCGCGAAAATAACTTCTTCCACCGGAATTTCAACGCCAAGATCGCCGCGGGCGACCATAATGCCGTCGGAGGCTTCGAGGATTTCATCGAAATTATTCAGCCCTTCCTGGTTTTCGATTTTAGAGATGATCTGGATATGGCCGCCGCCGTGTTGCTCCAGGTGTTCGCGGATTTCCAGCACGTCGGAACGTTTGCGGATAAAGGAGGCGGCAATGAAATCGACGCCTTGTTCGCAGCCGAAAATCAGGTCGCGTTTATCTTTTTCCGCCAGCGCGGGCAGGGCAATGGACACGCCGGGTAGGTTAACCCCTTTATTCTCACCCAAATCGCCATTGTTGAGCACCTTGCACACTACCTGATCCTGGCTGACGCTGGTCACGGTCATGCCCAGCAGACCGTCATCGACCAGCACGGTATTACCGACCGCCAGATCTTGGCTAAAACCGGGATAGGTGACCGCGACGCGTTCGCTATTGCCGATAACGCTCTGATCGGTGGTAAAGGTAAAGGTCTGGCCAGCGCGCAGCGAGACATCGGCGCCGTTTTCCAGTTTCATGGTACGGATTTCGGGGCCTTTGGTATCAAGCAGGATAGCGGCCTGCTGACCGGTTCTTTTCAACACCGCACGCAGGTTTTTGATGCGCTGCCCGTGCTCTTCATAATCACCATGGGAAAAATTAAGACGCATGACGTTCATACCCGCATCAAGCAGGCTGGACAGTACCTCTTCGGATTCGGTTTTCGGACCGATGGTACAAACAATTTTAGTCTTTTTCATAACGTTGATTTCTATAAGTTGTGATGGATGAGAAAGCTGGTGCATCGCCGGACCAGGCCCGCGATGAAAAAAAAAGCCGCTTGTTAAACCTGCGGTCCATGTTAAAGGATAGGTGACAACGCTCAAAACGTAAGGAAAAAAAGGTGAACGGCTCAAGCCAATGAAGCCGATATGCGCCGTAGGGCAATACTGTTTTTATGGCTGTAAGACAAATCAATCGGCGCGAACCATTCAATTGAAATAACGTTTTGCATTATAGTTATTGGCCGGCGGGAAACATAGTAAAAACTGGACAATTAATGCGTTAGCACAAAAAAAAGCGTAATTGTGTCAATTTTGCCACCGATCGTCGCATTTTAGCGAGGCCTTAGCGCCAGCTCATCGTACGCCTGAACTCTGCCAAACAGGGGGTCCCTGGCGCGTCGATGGCGATAGCCACACCCGCCAACCAAGGGTCGGTGCGTAACCAGCGCGTGATAACGGTAGCCTGAAATGCAATAGCAGCGGGAAAGGGTGCGATTATGATTGGTGCGTCCGAGTGGACTCGAACCACCGACCCCCACCATGTCAAGGTGGTGCTCTAACCAACTGAGCTACGGACGCACAAAGAATGGTGCGTTCTAATGGACTCGAACCATCGACCCCCACCATGTCAAGGTGGTGCTCTAACCAACTGAGCTAAGAACGCATTTTGTTGCCTGCTGCCAGTGCGGCAGCGGGACGAATATTAACGGGCTCTATCACGCCTTGCAAGGGGAAAACGCGTTTTTTCGCCCCGACGCCGCTTGATTGTCGAGGGAATGTGCATTAAGCCGGCTTTTTCACCGCTCAAGGCACATTTCGCCCTCAACGCGCCGCCCGATGCAAAATCCGCGCGGGCGTCTGGTGCTGCAGCCAGCGCATGCGGCACATCATTAGAATGGCGGCCGAGGTAAGACCGATAATAAAACCGACCCAAAATCCACTGGGCCCCATGGCGGGACGCAGCCAATCCGTCAGCGCCAGCACATAACCGCAGGGCAGGCCGAGCAGCCAGTAGGCGGTAAAGGTGATAAAGAAGATCGAACGGGTATCCTTGTAGCCGCGCAGCACGCCGTTACCAATCACCTGGATAGAATCGGAGATCTGATAGATGGCCGCCAGCAGCATCAAATGCGAGGCCATGGTCACCACCGCCGGCGTATCGTTGTATAAAAGGGCAATACGCTCACGCAACAGGCTGGTAAACAGCGCGGTGCAGCAAGCCAGCGTGACGCCTATCATCAGGCTGGACCAGGCGCTGACCCGCGCCTGCTCAACGTCACCTTGTCCCAGGCGATACCCGATACGGATGGTGGCCGCCACCCCAATCGACAGCGGTAGCACAAACATTAGCGAACTGAAGTTAAGCGCGATTTGGTGGCCGGCAACGGCAACAATACCCAATGGCGCGACCAACAGCGCCACCAGGGCGAACAAGGTCACCTCGAAAAATAGCGCCAGCGCCAGCGCCACCGGTAAACCCAGCGTAAACAGCCGCTTTAGCGCTACCGGGTCGGGTTTTTGCCACCCGCCCGTCAGGCGCAAATCGCGAAACGTGCTGGCCCGGCGCGTATAGGCGCGCAGCAGCAGAAACATTATCCAGTAAACCGAGGCGGTCGCGACGCCGCAGCCAACGCCGCCCAGCGCCGGCATGCCCAGCTTGCCGTGGATAAAGACATAGTTGATGGGAATATTGCTCATCAGGCCGATGAAGCCTATTACCATGCCCGGTTTAGTGCGGGAAAGCCTTTCGCATTGGCAGCGTAGCACCTGAAAGAACAAGTAACCGGGCGGCCCCCCACAGCAAACAGCGCAAAAACGCCACCGCTTTCTCCGCCAGCTTCGGCTCGACGCTGTGCATATGGTCGATGACCAGATGGCTGTTATACAGCAACACCATGGTGACCAGCGAGACGCCGAGCGCCAGCCAGAAGCCCTGGCGAATTTGGTGGGCAATCCGGTCCCGGCGCCCGGAACCGTTAAGCTGGGCAATGACCGGCGTCAGCGCCAGCAGCAGACCGTGACCAAATAAAATCACCGGTAGCCAGATGGAGGTTCCCACCGCCACCGCCACCGCGGCCATATCGGTGGCGCTTACCGAGCCGGACATGATGGTATCCACCACGCCCATTGCCGTTTGTGACACCTGGGCGAAAATGACCGGGAGGGCGAGAGCCAGCAAGATACGCGCTTCCTTAACATAATTTTGCACGCAAACACCTTTCTTTCGTTTGACAAAAATTTCTTTATTAGCGGAAACCCTGACGTATTTACCTGGCAGGATCCTTTTAGCGGAATAGTGTAAAGCATTTCGTCGGCGAAGATAGCAGGAAAACGACGTGATATGCGGGATATGCCTTCTATTGCACCGTGTCAGTATTTGGAATTCGTCATATTATGGGGCAAACTGAGCGCCATAACGTTTGGGGTTGCCAGATGAGGAGAGCGCATGTTTACCGGGATTGTTCAGGCCACCGTGCCCATTACCGCGATTGAAGAAAAAGACCATTTTCGCACCCATTATGTCCGCCTGCCGGCGGCGCTGTTGCCGGATTTGGCTATTGGCGCCTCGGTGGCGCATAATGGCTGCTGTCTGACGGTTACCGGGATAACCGGCGATGTGGTGAGTTTCGATCTGATGAAAGAAACCCTCAGACTGACCAATTTGGGCCAGCTCATGATGGGCGATGAAGTCAATGTGGAACGGGCGGCAAGCCTGCAGGCGGAAATTGGCGGTCACTTGATGTCCGGGCATATTATCTGCACTGCCGAACTCAGCAAAATCGTCACCACGGAAAATAACCGCCAGATTTGGTTCAGCATGCCGGATCGGGCGTTGATGAAGTATATCCTGCATAAAGGCTATATCGGCGTCGACGGTATCAGCCTGACGGTTGGCGAAGTGACGGGCAACCGCTTTTGCGTGCATCTCATACCTGAAACGTTGTTGCGCACCACCCTCGGCAAGAAACGGCTTGGCGATAGCGTCAATATCGAAATCGACCCGCAGACGCAGGCGATTGTTGATACCGTGGAGCGGGTATTGGCGGCGCGCGAACGCGCCTGATACCGATGGGCGCATAAAACGCAGATGTAGGGGCAGGTGTGCGCCGATGGGGACCGGCGCACAGGTTGGTGCGAGACGTTAACGCGCGACGCGCAAGCCGCCTTCCGCCCCTTGGGGGCTGAACAACACCTGCCAAAGTTGAATATTGCGGGCGCGGAAGGGGCCCCTGCGCAGGCTTGAAGGTAGTAAGCAAACATACGGTAGAAACGCTCGGAGTAATTGCCCTGCAACGCAGGCCAGGCGGCAATAAAGCGTTCCAGCCAGGCCATCAGCGTGCGGTCATAATCCGCGCCGAAGTTATGCCAGTCTTCCATGACAAAATGCGGCTCGCTGGCAGCGGCGATATGCCGGACGGAGGGCAGGCAGCCATTCGGGAAAATATATTTGTTAATCCACGGATCAACATTCATGTCGGTTTTATTGGCGCCAATAGTGTGCAATAAAAACAGCCCGTCGGGTTTCAGATTACGGGCAACCACATCAAAATAGGTGTGGTAATTTTTAGGCCCTACGTGCTCAAACATCCCCACCGAGACAATGCGATCGAATTGCAAATCCAAATCGCGATAATCCTGCAGCAAAATAGTGACATCCTGTCCTTCACAGCGCTTTTGCGCCAGTTTTTGCTGTTCGGCTGAAATAGTGACGCCGTGAACTTTGACGCCGTAATGCTGTGCCGCATAGTGCGCCAGGCCGCCCCAGCCGCAGCCAACGTCGAGCAGCGACATGCCGGGCTGGAGTTGCAGTTTCTGGCAGATCATCTCAAGTTTATTTTGCTGGGCCTGCGCCAGCGTGTCGGCATGAGGCCAATAACCGCAAGAATATTGCATAAACGGATCGAGCATCAATGAGAAAAGGTCATTGCCTAAATCATAATGTTCTTTGCCGACAATCCAGGCCCGTTTACGGGATTGGAGATTGGTCAGGCGCGCTGCGGCAACGCGCAGGGTATCTTTAAGATGATGGGGAAGCTTATTTTCCAGCCCGCTTCGCAAAACCCGCTGGAAAAACATATCCAACCGTTCGCATTCCCACCAGCCATCCATATAACTTTCACCTAAGCCCAACGAACCGTCCTGTAACACGCGCTTAAAAAAATCCGGATTGTTGACGCGAATATCAAATGGACGCGATCCATTGATTTCAATGTCGGCCTCAGCGAGTAATTCATGGACAATGCGATACCAAGCGTTATCTTGAAAGCTCAGGTCTTCAACACACGAGGAACTCATAGCTTCTCCATCACCTTTCTTCTGAAAATATCTCGTCAGGAAGAGCCAGGCGCTGCCTGCGAGCTTTTATAAGAATCCACGGTAACCGTGGTGTCTGATACAAAATTAACAGAGGAATAGAAACTCAGAATGGCTGTTAAACCGGCTGCTTTGCCCGAAAAAAACAGGCATGAGTAAACATCATGTCCCTAAAAGCAAAATGAAGTGAAATCTCGTTATAATTGTTAACGTAATTGAGTATAAGCCTGCATCCGGCTTTAGACAACTCCAAAAACAGGATTAGGGATAAGTGCCTAACTCAATGATAACTATTGGAAATAGTCACCCCTCTCACAGAGTTTATTAGCCTAAAGAGTTATTATTCACGCAGGCAGTGGGGGCCATCGGCAGCGGTAAGCTTTGCAGGCAATGGCGGGCGCCGTTCGCAAGTCCCCCGTTGGGCACGGGGACTTGCCGCGAACGGCGGCGGTGGGAAACTAGCGGGAGCGGTAAGGGCCGTCGGCCACCGAGCTGCGCTCCACCAATGTCGGGTGGACTTCGATGGTCTGCGCCGCCTCACGCTTGTTGATTATCCTATCGAGCAGCATGGTCAGCGCAGACTCCCCCAACACCGCCTTGGGCTGATCAACGGTGGTAAGCGCCGGGGTGAAATAACGCGAGTGGCTGACATTATCGTAGCCGATGAGCGAAATATCGTGCGGTACGCGCAACCCTTGCTCGTGAATCGCACACAAAGCGCCCATCGCCATCTCATCGCCGCCGCAGAATATCGCGCTGGGACGGTGGCGCTGAGCAAGAATAGATTGCATGGCGCGATAACCGGAAGACGGCTCGAAATCGCCCTGAACGATCCACGCCTCGTTAGGGGTAATCCCGGCCTCCTTGAGGGCATGGAGATAGCCGCGGTGGCGTCCGCCGCCGGTATTGCGCGCCAGCTGGCCGGGAATGGCGCCGATATCCCGATGTCCGCGCTGGAGCAAATAGTGGGTAGCCATATAGCCGCCGGCAAAGGCATTGTCGATAATGGTATCGGTAAAATCCCCGTGCACCTCGCCCCAATCCATGACAACCATGGGAATGTGGCGATACTCTTCCAGCAGCGACAGCAGCGTCGCGGGGTATTCAGCGCACATCACCAGTAACCCGTCGACCCGCTTTTGCGCCAGCATTTGGAAATAGGCCTGCTGTTTTGACGCTTCGTTATGGGAATTGCACAGGATCAAGGTGTAGCCCTTGGCGAAACACTGATGTTCGATGGCTTCGATTATCTCGGCAAAATAGGGGGCTTCGCTGGTGCTGGCCAGCAGGCCGATGGATTTGGTGCGGTTGACTTTCAAACTGCGCGCCACCGCGCTGGGGGAATAGTTAAGCTGTTTGATGGCATCCCAAACGGCGCGTTTGGTG
The DNA here is from genome assembly GCF_900143145.1 of Candidatus Sodalis sp. SoCistrobi. Classification (GTDB taxonomy): domain Bacteria; phylum Pseudomonadota; class Gammaproteobacteria; order Enterobacterales; family Enterobacteriaceae; genus SoCistrobi. The sequence continues at coordinate 11,882 of NZ_FRDB01000008.1, read as the reverse complement.
TCCGGCGCCACGAAGCGGGTTTTGTTAATTACATGCGAAACCGTGGTCGTTGATACCCCCGCGCGTTTGGCTACATCTTTAATGGTTGCCATGTCTAAACTACTCCTGGATCCCCCGGCAGCAGGGTAAAATGCTAAGTGAATCGTTTGCCTGCCAACAAAAGGCAATTTTCCTCGATTTGCCGATAAAGTGAAAGCGTTAAATGCGTTCTCCCACCGGCGGGACATGCTTTTCGGCCTCATGTGTGGCAAGATGAGGGTCGAATCAATACCAGGTCAACCACCGGACGCCAAAGCGTTAAAAGGAAATGTTATGAGTCGCGATTTAGCCTTGTCGTTACTGACTACCGTCTTCTCGCTGTTGGTCATTGTGATTTTCAGCTTCACCGCCGTACTGAACTGATCGCGTAAGCGGTGAGTCCGGCGCTGTGCCGGGACGTACTCAGGCGGTAAAAAGGGCGCTCACGCCCTTTTTGATAGCTAATACGGATGTCACGCCCGGTGCGAGGCGACTGAATGAACCGGCCATTGCCCAGATAGACACCCACATGATCCGCCGTGCCGCGGTTGCGGATACGGAAAAAGACCAGATCGCCGCTTTCCAGTTCGCTTTTTTTCACCGGCGCTGCGTCCCGCAGATGGTACATTTCATTCGCGGTGCGCAGTAGCGGCACGCGGATCAAATCTTTATAGGCATACATAAATCAGACCGCTGCAATCAAAACCGGTGGTCGGCGATTTACCGCCCCAGCGATAGGGCTTACCCACCTGCGACATTAATTTTGCCATCGCCGTCAATTTGGCGTGCTGATAGCGCACCTTATGGCTTTCGCTCATGCGTAAGGGTTGCCCATTAGCTGCGATGGCGGCGGTTTGGCCAGCCACGCCGCCGCGATGACGGCCGTAGCGCTTTTTCTCACCGGTACGGGAAGCCAGGCTGTGCGTCACGCGCGCGCTGACAGGCGGTTGGCGGGAAGCGGTGGTTTTGCTTTTAGCCACCTTGGCGGCTTTGGTATTGACGGCGGCGGTCTTTGCCGTCTTGGTGCGCGGGCTGGCGGCGGTCTTGTCAACGGGATGAGACGCTTTAGCCGCGGTTTTGACGGCGGCACGTGGGGCTGCGGCAGGCGTTTTGGCAGCGACGGCTTTACGCGGTTTGGCGGCGTCGGTTTTCGCCTCGGGATGACGCAGAGGTTCGCTTTCCGCGCTGCGGGTCTTTTTCAGCAGCTTGACGGGTTTGCGCTTGCGCCGATCGTCGGTTTTGGCCGAGCTGGCCTGTGATTTACGTTGATCGGCATTCACTCCCGCATTCGGCGCGGCGTGCGCAAGATTGAGAAAGAGCTGGGTAAACAGCAGCACAAAAAGCGTAAAGCATAAACGCATGATAAACGCTATCCTCTGTGGCCCAAAGTCGGGGGGAAAATGACGACTCCGCTGAATTTAAGCTATTTGTGGGCCTAATGCATCCGTATTTTCATACAGAGTGTGAATAAACGTGAATAACAGCGCATTTGTCGGGTTTTTGCGCGAGGCTCGTCGTAAAAAGCAACGCCTTTACAACTCCTTAACTGCCCTAGACGCAAAAGGGTGTTATTGCCAGGGGGCGCGAGACTAAGAAGGCGGGCGGGCTTGCGCCGGGCCGGCTGAAGACGGCAGGCGCGGCAAACTTAAAAAAAGCATTTAAATCTTTCCCCGAGAATCGTTAGAATAGTGAATTACGTCAGATACGATGCACGATAAATAAAAGCCAGCCACTGGCTTAAGGAAGCGAGACAATGACTACGACTATCGAAAAAATTCAGCAACAGATCGCCGAGAATCCGATTCTCCTGTACATGAAAGGCTCGCCAAAATTACCGGGCTGCGGTTTTTCCGCCCAGGCGGTTCAGGCGCTGTCCGCCTGCGGCGAGCGTTTCGCCTATGTTGATGTGCTGACCAATCCGGATATTCGTGCTGAACTGCCGAAATTCGCCAATTGGCCGACCTTCCCGCAGCTGTGGGTGGATGGTGAACTTATCGGCGGCTGCGACATCATTATCGAGATGTATCAGCGCGGCGAACTACAGCCGCTCATTAAGGAAACCGCGGTAAAATACAATTCGCAAACGGATAATGCTCAGCAATAAGTTACTGTTGGCAGACGGATAGCGCGCTGAAGTTTGTTTGTTATGCTCCGTCTGGCGCTGGCGACGCGGCGGGGTTTCACCCTGGCCTAAAAGACCACCCGAAGCAGAGCGGGTGGTTTTTTTGTGCATACGTCGCCGAGCTGGATATTTACCGGTCGATAATGGGGGTGGTACCATCCTGCTCGGCAACGGTTTCTTCTTCATTATCAGGGACAGGCATCGCCACCGGCCAACCGCCCAGACGTTTCCAGCGGTTGACCAATTCACAAAACAGCGTCGCGGTACGTTCGGTGTCGTACAGCGCAGAATGCGCTTCGCCGCTGTCAAAGGCGATGCCGGCCGCGGCGCAGGCTTTCGCCAACACGGTCTGGCCAAGCACCAGCCCGCTCAGCGCCGCCGTATCAAAGGTGGCAAAGGGATGGAAAGGGTTGCGTTTCAAACTCGCGCGCGAGGCGGCAGCCATCAGGAAGCCATGATCGAAAGCGGCGTTATGGGCGACGATGATGGCGCGGTTGCAGTCTTGATCTTTAATCCCTTTACGCACCATTTTGAAAATTTCATGCAGGGCCTCATACTCGCTAACCGCGCCGCGCAAGGGGTTGTGCGGGTCGATACCGTTAAAGGCCAGCGCTTCCGGCTGCAGTAGCGCGCCGGGAAAGGGATCGACATGGAAGTGCAAGGTATTGTCGGCGTGCAGCCAACCATCGTCATCCATCTTCAAGGTCACGGCGGCAATTTCCAGCAGGGCATCGGTCCCGGCATTAAACCCCGCGGTTTCCACATCAATGACAACTGGATAAAAACCGCGAAAGCGGGCGCGGAGGGTATTTATAGTGTCTAGTTCAGCCATGCCTGTTCTTATGTTCAGCGAATTCAGCCGCCATTATGGCAAATTTTGGTACGTCTTGCATGGCGAGTTATGTCGCCGTGGCGGGGGGAAACGACCGTGAACCCGCAGGCTACGGCCGTGCCAACAAGGCTAATTGCCGACGCCTTGACCGGCGTGTTTGTTCTCAATCAGTTCAATTTTGTAACCATCGGGATCTTCGATAAAGGCAATGATGGTACTACCGCCTTTTACCGGCCCGGCTTCGCGGGTGACTTTACCCCCGGCCTGACGAATACGTTCACAGGCGGCCGCCGCATTATCTACCCCCAGGGCGATATGACCATAGGCGCTGCCTAGGTCGTAGCTGTCCACGCCCCAGTTATAGGTCAGCTCGATAACCGCGCCTTCACTCTCGTCGGTGTAGCCGACGAACGCCAGGGTATATTTGTATTCTGGATTTTCGCTGGTGCGCAGGAGTCGCATTTCAAGCGTTTTGGTGTAAAAATCAATGGCGCGTTGCAAATCGCCTACCCGTAGCATGGTATGTAATAAACGCATAATGTCCTCGTGAGCCATCACGGTCGGTATGGCCGTGTTAAGTGAAGAACCCCCAGTATAGCCTGCGGGGTAAAACCGGTTCAATGCCGCCCATTAGCACAGAATGTCGCACCGCTGGGTAAAAAATAACTTGCCAGCGGGGAAAATGCCGTCTTCACTTTAGAGGCAGAGGAGGTCATGTGGCGGAACAACTTGAATTTTTCAGCCTGCCCAACCCTTGCCGCGGCGTATGCCAATCGGATGCCCGGGGCTATTGTCGCGGTTGCCTGCGCAGCCGGGACGAACGTTTTCAGTGGGGCGGGATGAACGACAGTCAAAAGCGGGAAGTGCTGCGGCTTTGCCACCAGCGCTATCTGCGGCTGCGCCGCGCCGCCGCCGCGGGGGGTGACGTTTTGCCGGACGAGCCGGAACAGCCCTCGTTGTTTTAACCGCGGTGATGCCGGGCCTCGCGCCTGGTGCCGGTCCCCCGCAGTGCTTCGCGGCAAGCCGAATGCGTTTTCCTGGTTAAGCGCCCTTGAGCTTGTGGTTAAGTTTGCCGCCGCTATCGGGTGTAGCATAGCCAGCGGGGGGCATCATGATTAACGTAATACTGAAGGCTGGCTGCCGCCGTAAACGAGGTATCCCCTTGCGTGGGCCGCCGCCGTAAACGAGGTATTCCCTCGAGTGGGCTGCCACCGTAAACGAGGCAATCCCTCGAGTGGGCCGCCGGCGTGAATGAGGCAATCCCCGGACGTCGGCCATGGGCGGTCGCGTCGTCTGGCGCCGGCGGCGCGGGCGTGAACGAGGCAATCCTGAGGGGTGATCGCCGGGGTGAATAAGGCAAGACCTTGACGGTATGCCGCCGCCGTAAACGAGGCAATCCCTCGAGTGGGCCGCCGGGGTGAATGAGGCAATCCGCGGACGTTGGCCATGGGCGGTCGCGTCGTCTGGCGTCGGCGCGCTGGCTTAACAAAACGGCAGCCGGCGATGCCCGTGCGATGAATGAGGGTAAACCACGGAATATCACTGTCCGAAATAGAACCTAACGCGAAGCGATAATAAATGGCTTTCAGCCCGGTGCGCTATGGATAATCTTTCGTCATCGGGCGACAATAGCCAGGCGGGAGGAGTATTTTCCTGAAAAGAGAAAACATTTTAACGGCGGGGAAATAACGTCATAATTTGGTGACAATTAGCTAAAAAATAGCCATGAAACTGTGGTTTTTTCTTCATAATAATTTCTAATGCATTAAATGGTTATTTATATATTTAAATTACAATATGCTACTGGATACATGGGATATTGATATTTGTTATATCTTCATTTAACTTAAATTAACAATAAACTACGTATGTGGCAATAATAGTGTTACAGTTATGAATAAACCGTCCGGCCCGTCAGCGTGAAAGCCGGCTGCGTTGGCTTCTGCGGGGAGACCTTGATGTCTGCCAGCGCGTTAAAACCACAAGGGAATCAGTGGGGGCAGAACGCCGCGTTTCCTGGCGCGATCGGGAGTTTACGTCGCAAACGGCGCGTGTGCGTGACGTCCAATTTTTATTAAGGAAGAATATGACGCTTACATCGATCTCTACATAATGCTTAGGTTATGGGTATATATATTTGTAATTTGCTCATCCACCCATTAGGATGGAGGGGAATCCAGGGAGCAAGCTTAATCAGCTTAATTATAAGGAGAGAGAATTGGAATCGCCATTAGGATCAGATTTGGCGCGACTTGTTCGAGTATGGCGCGCTTTAATTGACCACCGTTTAAAGCCTTTAGAACTCACACAGACGCATTGGATCACTTTACATAATATTTGCCAGTTACCGCCAGAGCAGTCTCAGATTCAACTGGCGAAGGCTATCGGCATCGAACAGCCCTCGTTGGTGCGAACGCTGGATCAGCTCGAAGAGAAAGGGCTTATCACCCGGCATACCTGCGCCAATGACCGCCGGGCTAAGCGGATCAAACTGACCGAATCTGCTGAACCTATTATCAAAGAAGTGAACAATGTTATCGACAGCACTCGAGATGAAATTCTTAATGGCATTAGCCAGGAGGAGATTCAGTTGCTGAGCAATATGATTGCCAAACTGGAAAAGAATATTCTGGAGCTTTATAACAAGTCTTGATGCGTTACGTCCACGGCACTGACGTGAGCAAAAAAACCGGCCCCAGGGCCGGTTTTTTGTTACGCGCAAACCAGGCTGTTGTGCGCAATGGGGCGTTAGCGTGGGGATACGGTGATAGTGCGGCCGTTGCTGGCCAGCGCCACGCGCTGTCCAACGCTGAAACGGGTATTACCCTGTTTCTGGACCACCATGATGGTATTACCGTCGTCTTTACGCACTTCAAGCTCTACGCCCTGCGTCCGGTTCACCGCGCCCTCGACGCTTGAACCCGCTACGCCGCCGGCCACGGCGCCCGCCGCGGTTGCCAGGCTGCGCCCGCTGCCGCCGCCGACCGTATTCCCCAGGAATCCGCCCAGCACTGCGCCGCCGATAGCGCCGATGACGTTAGAGTCTTCACCGCCCTGAATTTGCACCGGACGTACCCCGACCAGGGTGCCGTAGGTCACGCTTTGAACCTGTTTGGCCTGAGAGGCGGAGTAAACATCACCGGACAGCGTGCTATTGTTGGCGCAACCTGCAAGCGTTATACCGGCCAGGGCCACCACGATCAAACGTTTCATCATAAAAAACTCCAGTTAACATGCCGTTCTGCGCGGCAATCCCGGACAGAAGCGGATAAACGGTTAAAACTTCATGCGCCGGTGTAGGGAATCGAAGTGCCCTGTAACGCGCAGAGACTACAGACAATTATATCGAAAAAAAGAGGAACTGCGAATAAACGAACTAAGATAGTTAGATAATTAAATCGTAATGATACTATGTGCATGGCGCATCACTGCCCAATGCGTAATAATCTGGCATTTTACGTGAATTCTCATGGCCTCCTGCCTTAAAGCTCGGTAAGTTACCCTTATTATGTCACATTCCCGTACAGGGGAGAGGGAGTGAAATGAGAACCGGCCGCTATATAGGCATCATGTCCGGCACCAGTCTGGACGGCATCGATGTGGTACTGGCAGCAATCGATGAGCACACCGTAGCGCAGCAGGCCCGCTACTGCCATCCTATGCCGCTTGCTATCAAACAGCAGATCCTGGCGATGTGCCAGGGGCAGGCGGTGACCCTATCGAGGTTCGGACAATTGGACACCCGACTCGGCATTTTGTTCGCCGAAGCGGTGCTAAGTTTACTGCAACAAACCGGCGTGGCGCCGCACGAGGTGACCGCCATCGCCTGTCATGGACAAACCGTCTGGCACGAACCGGAAGGGGACGCCCCCTGCACCCTGCAAATCGGCGATAATAACCGCATCGCCGCCATGACGGGGATAACCACCGTGGGCGATTTTCGCCGGCGGGATATGGCGCTGGGCGGGCAGGGGGCGCCGCTGGTGCCGGCATTTCATCACGCGCTGCTGGCGCATCCCCAAGAACGGCGGATGGTGTTGAACATCGGCGGCATCGCCAATTTGTCTCTGCTACTGCCGGGCCTGCCTGTCCGCGGCTTTGATACCGGACCCGGCAATATGCTGCTGGATGCCTGGACCTGGCGGCACCGTAAGGCGCCTTATGATCAGGACGGGCGCTGGGCCTGCAGCGGGCAAGTGCATCAGGGGCTGCTGCAACACCTGTTGGCGGATGACTATTTTCTGCGGCCGGCGCCGAAAAGTACCGGCAGGGAGTATTTCAATCTCGGCTGGCTGGAACGACAGCTCTCGCGCTTGGGGCCCATTCCCGCCGAGGATGTACAGGCAACGCTGGCGGAGCTGACCGCAAGCACAATCGCGCAGCAGGTGCTGTTGTGCGGCGGCTGTGAACATTTGCTGGTCTGCGGCGGCGGCGCGCGCAATCCGCTGGTCATGAATCGCCTGTCGGCGTTGCTGCCGGGCATTGAAGTCAGCCCCACCGATAAATTCGGCGTAAGCGGCGATGATATGGAGGCGCTGGCGTTCGCCTGGCTGGCATTTCGGACCTTATCCGGCTTGCCGGGTAATCTGCCTTCCGTTACCGGCGCCCGGGAAGAAACGCTGTTGGGGGCGATTTATCCGGTCATGCCCGCGGCGGGGAAGCTATAACCCCGGCCACAGCAGGACGCCAAAGATGGCGCGCCCGCCGGGGCGGTGTTTACATCATCACACAGGACCTAAACATGATACGCAACCCTATGATAATACTCTCTCTGACGCTGGCCGCCTCCGCCTGTAGCTATCATGGCGACCGTAGGGCACCCACGGAGACCTTACACTACCAATGCGGCACGCTGCCGCTGACCGTGACGCTGGACAGTGCCCGCGAGCGGGTAAACTTTATACTTGATGGTCAGCAGTTGAGTTTACCGCAGGTCGCCACCGCGTCTGGCGCCCGCTATAGTGATGGTCAATACAGCTTCTGGTCGAAGGGCGAGCGGGCATTTATCGAGCGGCAGGACAAAATTATCGTTGATGATTGCGTCATCCAAAGCGCTGCGGGTAAATGATTGAGATTTTCAGCGTCACGGCGCACAATAACGGCTTTTATTGCCGCCTTTTCAGCACATTATGACTGAACATTTAATCGATATTGCCGCCCTGCGCAGGGAATATACCCGGGGCGGACTCCGTCGAGCCGATTTGACGGCGGAGCCTATGGACTTGTTTGAGCAATGGCTGAAACAAGCCTGCGCCGCGCAGCTTCCCGATGCCACCGCCATGAGTGTGGGCACCGTGGATGAGAACGGCCAGCCGTACCAACGGCTGGTATTGTTAAAGCATTTTGACCAGCAGGGGATGGTGTTTTACACCAACCTTGGCAGCCGCAAAGCCACGCATCTGGCGCACAACCCGCGCATCAGCCTGCATTTTCCCTGGCACGCGCTGGAGCGCCAGGTGCTGGGCCGCGCGGAGCGGCTGTCGGTTATCGAGGTGATGAAGTACTTTCACAGCCGTCCCCGCGACAGCCAAATAGGCGCCTGGGTTTCGCGCCAGTCCAGCCGTATTTCCGCCCGCGGCGTGCTGGAAAGTAAATTCCTCGAGCTGAAACAGAAATTTGCCCAGGGCGAGGTGCCGCTGCCGAGTTTCTGGGGCGGTTACCGGGTGACCATCGATGCGATGGAGTTCTGGCAGGGCGGTGAACACCGGCTGCACGACAGATTTCTCTATCGACGCGAAAACGGCGCTTGGCACATTGACAGGCTGGCGCCGTAACTGCGCTGACCCACGGCGGCCTGATAGCGTTTTTTAAGGACGGGTGCCCGTGCCGGTCAACACCGGCGCGGGCCGTTGTGTCCTTTTTTTCTTTTCAATGATAATGGAGTTTTTGATGGCAAGCAGTAACCTGATACAACAATTGCAAGAGCGGGGCCTCATTGCCCAGGTCACGGATGAGAAGGCGCTGGCTGAACGGTTGGCGGCTGGGCCAATCGCGCTGTATTGCGGTTTCGATCCCACCGCCGACAGCTTGCATTTGGGGCATTTGGTGCCTTTGCTGTTCCTCAAACGTTTTCAACTGGCCGGTCATCGGCCGGTGGCCCTGGTGGGGGGCGCGACCGGTCTTATCGGCGATCCCAGCTTTAAAGCCACCGAGCGTAAACTCAATACCACCGAAACCGTTCAGGAATGGGTGGAGAAGATCAAACGTCAGGTATCGCCGTTCCTGGATTTTAACTGCGGCGACAACAGCGCCATCGCCGCCAACAACTACGACTGGTTTGGTTCGATGAACGTGCTGACGTTCCTGCGCGACATCGGTAAACACTTCTCCGTCAATCAAATGATCAACAAAGAGGCGGTAAAGCAGCGGCTGAACCGCGATGACAGCGGTATTTCGTTTACCGAGTTTTCTTATAATTTGCTGCAGGGTTACGATTTCGCCTGCCTGAATAAGCAATACGGCGTGGCGCTGCAGATCGGCGGCTCTGACCAGTGGGGCAATATTACCTCCGGCATCGATTTGACGCGCCGGCTGCATCAAAATACCGTTTACGGCCTGACGGTGCCGCTGATTAACAAAACCGACGGCACCAAATTCGGCAAGACCGAGGGCGGCGCGGTTTGGCTCGATCCCAGCAAGACCAGCCCATATAAGTTCTATCAGTTTTGGATCAATACCGCCGACAGCGACGTGTATCGTTTCTTGAAATTCTTCACTTTCCTCGAGCTTGCGGCGATCGACGCGCTGGAACAAGAGGATCGCGCCAGCGATAAAGCACCGCGCGCCCAGTATGTTCTGGCGGAAGAGGTGACCCGCATGGTGCATGGCGAGCAGGGGGTGGCGGCGGCGAAGCGTATCACCGCCAGTCTGTTTTCCGGCGCGTTGGCGGATTTGACCGAAGATGATTTCGCCCAGCTCGCCCAGGACGGCATGCCGACGGTTAGCCTGGAGCGCGGCGCGGATTTGCAGCAGGCGCTGGTGGTAGCGGAACTGGTACCGTCGCGCGGGCAGGCCCGGACCTTGATAAGCTCCAATGCGGTGGCCGTCAACGGCGAAAAGCAGGCGTCGGCAGACTATGTCTTTAATGATGCCGACAGGCTGTATGGCCGGTATACTCTGCTGCGCCGGGGCAAAAAACACTACTGCCTGCTCGATTGGCAATAGCGGGATTTTTGGCAGGGGGCCTCGGGCCCCTTTCTTATGTGTGACGGCCGCGAGCCGAAGGTGTGTAAGGCGATTTTTGATGAAGAATGTTCTCTCTATCCAGTCTCACGTGGTTTTCGGCCATGCGGGCAATAGCTCGGCGGTGTTTCCCATGCGCCGGATGGGCGTCAATGTCTGGCCGCTCAATACCGTACAGTTTTCTAACCACACCCAATATGGGCAGTGGACCGGCTGCGTGATGCCCGCCACACATCTGACCGAGATTGTCAAAGGCATAGCGGCAATCGATGGTCTAAAACGCTGTGACGCGGTGCTGAGCGGATATATCGGCGCACCGGAGCAGGGAGAGCATATTCTGGCAATCGTGCAACAGGTCAAGCAGGTGAACCCCGCCGCCCTTTACTTGCTGGATCCGGTGATGGGCGATCCTGATAAAGGCTGTATTGTCGCCCCGGGCGTGGCGGAATTCCACTGTAAAGCCGGTCTGCCGGCCGCCGATATCATTGCGCCGAATTTGCTTGAGCTGGAGCAGCTCAGCGGGCATCGCGTAAGCTCGGTGGACGAGGCGGTAGCTACCGCCCGTGAACTGATGCAACGCGGGCCGCGCATGGTGCTGGTGAAACATCTCAGCTATGCCGGGTATGATAGCCAAAGCTTCGAGATGTTGCTGGTGACCGCCGACGGGGCGTGGCACACCCGTCGCCCGCTGGTGGATTTCGGCGCCCGTCAGCCGGTGGGGGTTGGGGATCTCACCAGCGGCCTGCTGCTGGTCAATTTGCTGAAGGGTTTAAGCCCGCAGAAAGCGTTGGAACATGTCACCGCAGCGGTGTATGAGGTCATGAAGCAGACCAAGGAGGCCGGAGAATATGAACTGCAGGTGGTGGCGGCGCAAGACCAGATCGCACTGCCGCAGCATCATTTCCCGGCGTCACCGGCGATGTAGCGTCGCACAGGCTTCTGTGGCGGTGCGTTTAACCGTCTTTGCCAAAATGCCGGCCCCGTCAAGGGCCGGTTTTTGTTTGCGGCGCACGGCGGGCGCTTATTCGCCCTGCGTTACCGCGGTCATGTTATTTTGCACCGGTGGCGTCGCCTCGTCTGTGCGCGCCAGGCGGTTAAGCTTCGGCGCGAACACCAGCATTAGCACGGCGATGACCCCGGTGCAGATGCCTATCTGCAAAAACACGTGGCTATACACCTGCAGGGAGTGGTGCGCATCGCTCACATCCGACGGGACCGCGGACAAGTTGGCGAGAAAGCCAGCGATTATCGCCGCCGCAGCGGTGGTCAGGAACCAGGTGCCCATGATAAACCCCATTAACCGCTGAGGTACCAGCTGCGCCACCATGGCCAGACCCAGGCCGGAAATCATTAATTCACCGATGCTTTGCAATGCATAGCTGAGAATGAGCCAGTAGATCGAAACGATGCCGGCATCGCTGGCGAAACGTGCACCCAGCGGCAGCACCAGGAAGGCCAACGAACACAGCACCATGCCAATGGCGAACTTGAACGGCATCGGCAGCCTGTCGCCCAGGCGATTATAGCCCGCCGCCAGCAACGGGCTGGCAAGCATAATCCAAAAAGGGTTCAACGCCTGAAACTGCTCCGGCTCAAATTGCTGAATCACCCCGGATAAATTAGAGTCTATACTTTAAAAGTGGAGGTCTCTATGACAACGACCAAACGTTACTCTCCGGAAGTCCGTGAACGGGCAGTTAATCTAGTGCTGGAAACTCAGCATGAGCA
>NZ_FRDB01000370.1 GCF_900143145.1 Candidatus Sodalis sp. SoCistrobi | reverse complement strand
TGCTCATGCTGAGTTTCCAGCACTAGATTAACTGCCCGTTCACGGACTTCCGGAGAGTAACGTTTGGTCGTTGTCATAGAGACCTCCACTTTTAAAGTATAGACTCTAATTTATCCGGGGTGATTCATCGCCTTCGCCCAAGGGATGATCCCCCATCATCAGGGGGCAATCAATATGGCGGAGGTGGAACTCAAATATGGTAAAGATCCGGCGATGCGTAAGATGGCGGAAAATGTCATCAGCGCGCAAAAAGCCGAAATTGCGACCATGCAGCAGTGGTTGGCGGAGCACGGCCAGAAAAAATAGCCCCTTGACACGCGTCGGTCGGCGAGTTTGGCTTAAAGGCTCAGGCTCAGGCTGATGCTGAGTCAGACGCTTGAGGCAGACGCTGAGGCAGACGCTAGCGCTGCGGCTCGGCTGAGCGCCGAAGCTGAGTGCGGCTTGCAATCCCGGCCCAGGTTTGGTAAGTCTAAACTTGCCCGTGTATGATCGGGAATCTTTTGGTAAATCATCTTCAACCCACAAGTAAGCGAGGCGTTTATGAGCAGAGGTAAAGATAAAACGGCCAAGAAGAAACCAGAGAAGACACTGAAGGAAAAACGTGCAGACAAAAAGAGCAAAAAGGAGCTCGATATCTGAGCAGCTTGTTTACTGCAGTCAACCCGGCGAGAAGCCGGGTTTTTTGTTGCCGGCCGCATAGGGTTGACAAGTTATTTCTCGGTGGCTAAAAAGCCCCGGGTGATAAAATTGAGGGTGGAAAACCGGTATACTGTTGCCTCGCCTTCCAGGATATAGCCGAATGAATGACGATATTTTTGAATTTGATATTGATGCCGAACTGGCGAAGGCGGAAAAAAACGCCGAAAAAAAAGCTGAAGACGTGCCGGAACCGCTGTCGGCGGAAGACGATTGCGAAGGCTGTAAAATCTGACGGCAGGCGCGGCTGGCCTGAGCGCCAAGCCGCCGCTGAAACGTCTTGGCTGGTTAACGGGCTAATAGGCTAACCATCCAACGGGCTAAGGAGTCAACAGGCTATTGGCTTACTGGCTTACTGGCTTACTGGCTTACTGGCTTACTGGCTTACTGGCTGCGGGCGAACGGCGGCTTATCGGCGCGATTGCCACGCTAATTCTCCTGTCGGGTCTGTAAATTTTTTTGTGTAAATGGCTCCATCGCTTAACTGGAGATTCGTTCTCCATACATCAACATGAATTGGCTCATAGCAGGTTTCCAGTCTCTGAGTGGCATGGTCCATTTGGCGGAAATATTATGCAACGCCAGATAGAGCAGTTTAAGTACCGAGTCATCTGTTGGAAATGAATAACCCCGAGTTTATTAGAGAGTAATTTTGGCAATACTACGCCGCTTCCTCTGATGCTAATTGCAAAGCGTAATAGTTCATTTCGGCTTCAGTAGGAGGGATGTAACCCAGCCGCCCGAGCAG
>NZ_FRDB01000001.1 GCF_900143145.1 Candidatus Sodalis sp. SoCistrobi | reverse complement strand
TGCTCATGCTGAGTTTCCAGCACTAGATTAACTGCCCGTTCACGGACTTCCGGAGAGTAACGTTTGGTCGTTGTCATAGAGACCTCCACTTTTAAAGTATAGACTCTAATTTATCCGGGGTGATTCAGTCTTGCCGTTTCGGGAGTTGCCAGAGTTATTCCCAGCAGGATCGTGCTTGGCATACCCAAGATGTATATCCATCTCGGCTTCAAGAACTTGTTCAGCCAGTCGTTTGGTCAGTTCCTTGAGTAATCCTGATTCCCCCAACAGGTCCTGAGGGGAGTGGCAATCCTGGAGCAATTGGTCAATAAGATCGTTGCTGATAGGCATTTTGTAGTCCTTTAAAGGTTTTGCTAAAAATGCCATTTACACAGATTATTTTACAGCCTCTCCTGCTCTGCTCGCTGGCCTATCCATCTTGTTGAATACACTAAAATTATTATCGGAATATAGTCTGGAAGAACTTACTCATTTAGCGAGAGTTGCTCTTAAGCCTCCTCCCTGATGTGTAGATACCTATGCCCATATGGGCAATCACTAACCCCCAAAGCTTTCTGCTGCGCAGAAAACGCCGCACCGGCACTTCGTCGTTTTCCTGCGGTTCGCCCTTTCTCGCCGCGCTTTTCCATTCCAGACGCCCGCCGCCCTCGCGAATCAGATCAAGCTCGGCGGCATTGGCGCGGGATTGCAGCGTTAACCGCAAAACCCTCGACCGCTCGCAGGCGGGGTTTGCCGCCAGCGCCCGCACCGCCATCGCCTACGGACACACGGCCATCAAAATCGCGCCGTTCGATGAGGTCAACTGCCGTCGCCAGCCCCCGGCTGAGGCCAGCGCAGCGCTGCAAAAGGGGATAGAGCGCATTGATCGCGTCAGAGACGCCATCGGCGCGGATATCCGCCTGATGGTGGATTGCCATTGGCGCCTGGATTTACCCACGGCGCAAGCAGTATTGTCCTTAACGGAACGCTTTCACCTGCACTGGCTGGAATGCCCGTTGCCGGAAACGCGCGCCGATTTGGATGATTTGGTCGCGGTCAAAGCGCAGGCGAACGCACAGCGCGTCCTGCTGGCGGGCTGCGAGGAAAACATCAGGACGGAGAGCTTTGCCCCGTTCTGGGATAAACGCGTTTATGACGTCTATATGCCCGATGCGAAATATGTCGGCGGCATTGAGGAGATGATGACGGTGGCCGCCAATATCCAGCAGCAAGGGGCGACCTTTTCCCCGCATAATCCCTCCGGTCCCGTTTGCGATGCCGTCAGCGCCCATGTCTGCGCCGCCGTGGGTGGCGCGGGCATGCTGGAAATGCAATTTGATGAAACGCCGCTGTTCCCGGCTCTGATTGGCGGCGGGGCCAAGGCCGTCGAGCGCGGAAAAGTGGCTATTTCGCAACGTCCCGGCCTCGGCGTGGCCTTGGACAGAGCGCTAATTGACAAGTATGCACTCACCAGCCAAACGATTAAACGCCATGGCTGACCCCCTGCCGGCCCGGCTTCCCTGGTCAGCGCATTGGGGAAAAACGCCCGGCACGGCGCCAGCTTGCTACAGGCTGGGGAAAAACACCGGCCCGGCGTCGGCCCGCTACAGGCTGGGGAAAACACCCGACCCGGCGTCAGCCCGCTACAGGCTAGGGAAAACACCCGACCCGGCGTCAGCCCGCCGCACGCTTGGTGAAAACACGGTCGGGGGGACCCGGCAACGCGTTAGGCCCTCTCGGCCAGGCGCGCCGCGGTCGTCTGATTCAGCTTAAAACCGCAGCACATGCCACAGCAGGCCGGCGTACAGCGGCATCAGCGGATGGCGCACCAGCAGAACGATGGCCGCCACGGCCGCCAGCGCCAGCAGCGGCGCCAGCCAGCGCAGCCGCGCGGCGGGCAGCCAGCGGCTCAGACGATCCGGCGCTCGCCTGGCGCTGCGCCCCCAGCGCCACAACAGCCAGCAGGCCAGCCAGAGCAACAGCGCGCTGCACAACAGCAGGAGGCGGAACTGGCCGGTACTTTCCCCCGCCGGGATATTGATCGCCACCCCCGCCAGAATACCGGGCAGCAGATACACCGGCGGCCAGCTCACACAGCCGATGATGTTCGGCAAGGCAAATTTATAGGGCGAGAGATCCAGCATGCCGGCCACCAGCGGCACCAGCGGTCGGGTCGGGCCGATGAAACGGCCCACCAGAATGGTCATCATGCTATGCCGGTGCAGCGCATGCTCGGTTTTAGTCAACATGGATCGGTGTTTTTTCCAAAACGACAGCGTCTTGAGCGGCTTTTTAAAGGCGTGGCCGATATACCAAGAGATCCAGTCCCCCATAAGGCAACCGATAATGCCGGCACCCCAGGCGGGATAAAACGCCATTTTCCCGCTGCCAATCAACGCCCCGAGCGTCGCCATCATCACCGTGCCCGGCAGCAGCAGCCCCACCAGCGCCAGCGATTCAAGAAACGCCACCAGCGTGACCGCCAACAGTGAGAAAGCCAAGGATTGCGTAATCCAGTGTTCAAAAAAGGCTTCCATAACCCCTCTTCGTGATAAACCCGCCGCGGATTGTCAATGTCGGACGCCGGCACGTCAAACACTCAATTGTATACGGATTTGGCAAAAAGCCCCCTCCCCGCAGCGAACTGGACAAGGACTGTATAAATACTCATACTTTACCTGATGCCGGTGCCGCAAGCGCGATGCCCTTTCGCCCGGCGCCCTTCACCACGTTTATAGGATAGCCTGAGGTTATGTCCGCACCGTCCCTGCCGCAGCAGGGGTTTATTCTCACTCGCCACTGGCGGGATACCCCCGCCGGCAGCGCCATCGATCTTTGGCTGGCGACGGATCAGGGCGCGCAAAAGGTCAGCCTGCCGCCTCAGGAGGCGGTGGCTTTTGTTCCGACGATGTTTAGCGATCGCGTCCGCACGCTGCTGGCCGGCGAAGACGTGCAGCTGCGGCCGCTGGCGCTGCTCGATTTCCAGCGCCGGCCGGTCGACGGCCTTTATTGCCGCCATTACCGGACGCTGGCGCGGGCGGAGAAACTCCTCGCCGACGCCGGCATTCCGCTGTACGAAGCCGATATCCGCCCGCCGGAGCGCTACTTGATGGAACGATTCATCACCGCACCGGTTTTGTTCGATGGGACAATCGGTGCCGACGGTCAGGTGCGGGACGCGCGGCTGAAGCCCGCGCCGGATTACCGCCCCTCCCTGTCGCTGGTGTCGCTGGATATCGAAACCAACCGCTTCGGCGAGCTCTATTGTATCGGCCTGCACGGCTGCGGCCAGCATCAGGTTTATATGTTGGGGGAGCCGGGCGGCCCTCCCGCGACACGGCCGGAGATGCAACTGGAATATGTCCCCAGCCGCAAAGGCCTTATCGAACGGCTGAACGCCTGGTTCGCCCGCCACGATCCCGACGCCATTATCGGCTGGAATCTGGTGCAGTTCGATTTGCGCATGCTGCAAAAGCACGCCGAACGCTACGGCTTGCCGCTACGCCTCGGCCGCGGCGGCGAGGCGCTGGAATGGCGTGAACACGGTTTCAAGCAAGGGTATTTTTACGCTGCGGCCGCGGGCCGTCTGATTATCGACGGCATTGACGGTTTGAAGTCCGCCTTTTGGCAATTTTCTTCCTTTAGCCTGGAGCATGTGGCGCGGACGCTGCTCGGGGAGGGCAAAGCTATCGCCACCCCCTACGATCGCATGGATGAAATCGATCGTCTGTATCGCGAAGATCCGCCGGGTCTGGCGCATTATAATCTGACAGACTGCGAGCTGGTGACGCGCATTTTCGAGCACACCGGGCTGCTGGCGTTCCTGCTGGAGCGGGCGACGGTCACCGGACTTGCGGCGGATCGGTGGCGGCGTTCAGCTGGCTGTATATGCCGCGCATGCACCGCGCCGGTTATGTCGCGCCCAACCTCGGCGACGTGGCGCCGCAGGCCAGCCCCGGCGGTTATGTCATGGACTCCCGTCCCGGGCTGTACGATTCGGTGCTGGTGCTGGACTACAAAAGCCTTTACCCCTCTATCATCCGCACGTTTTTGATAGACCCGGTCGGGTTGATTGAAGGGCTGGCGGCGGGTGAAGGCCCCGACACGCTGGCGGGTTTCGCCGGTGCGCGCTTTTCGCGCCGGCATCACTGCCTGCCGGCCATCGTCGACCAACTCTGGCAGGGTCGGGAGCGCGCCAAACGCGACCATAACGCGCCGCTGTCCCAGGCGATGAAAATCATCATGAACGCTTTTTATGGTGTGTTGGGCGCGCCCGGCTGCCGGTTTTTCGACAAACCGTCTGGCCTCCTCCATTACCCTGCGCGGCCACGCCATCATGCACCAGACGCGGGAGCTTATCGAGGCGGAGGGTTATCCGGTCATTTACGGCGATACCGACTCCACTTTCGTCTGGCTCAAACGCCCCTTTGCACAGGACGACGCGGTGGCCATCGGTCAGGCGCTGGTGAGCAAAATCAACGGCTGGTGGCGGGACCATCTGCGCCAACAATGGGATCTCGACAGCGCCCTGGAATTGGAATTCGAGACGCATTTCAGCCGGTTTTTGATGCCGACCATCCGCGGCGCGGAGCTGGGCAGTAAAAAACGCTATGCCGGGCTGGTGCAGGACGAGCAAGGGGATCGCATGGTGTTTAAAGGGCTGGAAACGGTTCGCAGCGACTGGACGCCGCTGGCTCAGCAATTTCAGCAGCAGCTCTATGAGCGCATTTTTCGCCGCCAGCCGTATCAGTCTTTCGTGCGCGATTACGTGCGCCAAACGCTCGATGGCAGCTTCGACGACAGGCTGATTTATCGCAAGCGGCTGCGGCGCAAACTCGGCGAATACGAGCGCAACATCCCGCCCCAGGCCCGCGCGGCGCGCATCGCCGATGATTATAATCAGCGCCAGCAACGCCCGCAGCAGTATCAAAACGGCGGTTGGATTAGCTATGTCATGACCACCGCCGGCCCCGAGCCGCTGGAATGCCGCCAGAACCCGCCGGATTATGATCATTATCTCAGCAAGCAGTTGCAGCCGGTGGCGGACGCGATCCTGCCTTTTATGCAGGATGATTTTGCTACTCTTGTATCGGGTCAAATGGGATTGTTTTGACTGGCGGGGCGATTGGCAGGTGACGTCGCCGTCGCCATCTATTACCATAGCGCCCTCAACGCGTAATGTTAACCTCTGACCCCGTTTCATGCCGTGTAACTTCAGGCTTACGCCTGCCACGGCCAGCCGCGCTATTGCCGGTAATTTAGCCCAATACAACACTGAGCCGAGAATTTATGCCTTTTACGCTAGGTCAACGCTGGATAAGCGATACTGAAAACGAGCTGGGACTGGGTACCGTCGTTGCCCAGGACGCACGGATGGTGACCCTGTTGTTTTCCGCCAGCGGTGAAAACCGCCTCTACGCACGTAGCGACGCCCCGATTACCCGGGTGATGTTCAATCCCGGTGATACCGTTACCAGCCACGAAGGCTGGCAGCTTTTAATCGACACCGTCGAGGAAACAGAGGGCCTGCTGACCTACTTCGGGACGCGTCTGGATAACGGCGAAACCGGCTGTGCGCTGCGCGAAGTGTTGCTCGATAGCAAACTGACCTTCAGCAAACCGCAGGATCGCCTGTTTGCCGGCCAGATCGACCGCATGGACCGTTTCGCACTGCGCTACCGCGCACGTAAAATTTACAGCGAGCAGTTTCGCGCGTCGTGGAACGGCCTGCGCGGCATCCGCGCCAGCCTGATTCCCCATCAGTTGCATATCGCCGCCGAAGTGGGCCGGCGCCACGCCCCGCGCGTCCTGCTGGCGGATGAGGTGGGGCTGGGTAAAACCATCGAAGCCGGCATGATAATCCATCAGCAGTTGCTGACCGGCCGCGCGGAGCGGGTGCTGATCGTGGTGCCTGAATCGCTGCTGCATCAATGGCTGGTGGAAATGCTGCGCCGCTTCAATCTGCATTTTTCCATCTTCGACGATGAGCGCTACAGCCAGTCCCTGCTGGACAGCGACAACCCGTTTGAAACCGAACAATTGGTGCTATGTTCGCTGGATTTCGTGCGGCGCAACAAAGAACGGCTGACGCACTTGACCGAAGCGGAGTGGGACATGCTGGTGGTGGATGAAGCCCACCATCTGGCCTGGAGCGACACCGCCCCCAGCTGCGAATATCAAGTGGTGGAACAATTGGCGCAACATATCCCCGGCGTGCTGCTGCTGACCGCCACGCCGGAGCAATTGGGCATGCAAAGCCATTTTGCCCGTCTGCGTCTGCTGGACCCGGACCGCTTTCATGACTATCAGGCGTTTGTCGAGGAACAGCAGCGCTACCGCCCGGTGGCCGATACCGTGGCGCTGCTGCTCAACGACGAGCCGCTGGATGCCGCGGCCATGGCGCTGCTGGCTGAAATGCTCGGCGGGCAAAATGCCGATGCGCTGATGGCCCGCGTCAATGAGCAGGGGGCGGCCGCCGAGGACGCGCGCCGCCGGCTCACGGCCATGTTGATGGACAGCCACGGCACCAGCCGAGTCATGTTCCGCAATACCCGCCAAGGCGTGAAAGGCTTTCCGGCGCGCCGGCTGCACGCCTGCGCCCTGCCGCTGCCGGCGCAATACCAGACAGCCTTCAAAGTGGCCGGCATCATGGGCGGCAAGCAGGGGCTGGATGAGCGCGCGCGTCATATGCTCTACCCGGAGCAGATCTTTCAACAGTTTGAGGGGCAAAATGCAAGCTGGTGGAATTTCGACCCGCGTGTGCAGTGGCTGGTAGACTTCCTGCTCGACCAGCGGCAGGAGAAAGTGCTGGTGATCTGCGCCCATGCCGGCACGGCGCTGCAATTGAAGCAGGTGTTACGCGAACGGGAAGGCATCCGTGCCGCAGTGTTTCATGAAGGGTTATCGCTGGTGGATCGCGATCGCGCCGCGGCGTATTTCGCCTCCACGGAAGACGGCGCCCAGGTCCTTTTGTGTTCGGAAATCGGTTCCGAAGGCCGCAACTTCCAGTTCGCCAGCCAGATGGTGATGTTCGACCTGCCGTTTAATCCGGATCTGCTTGAGCAACGTATTGGTCGTCTGGACCGCATCGGCCAGAGCCGGGATTCCAGATCCATGTTCCTTATCTGGAGCAATCGGCGCAGGCGGTGCTACTGCGCTGGTACCATGAAGGGCTGGATGCCTTCGAGCATACCTGTCCCACCGGCCGCGCGCTGTATGACGAGGCGTACCAGACCTTGCAAGGCTATCTGGCGGAGCCGGGCGCGCTGACCGGCCTGACGGCGTTTATCCACGATTGCCGCGCGCGTCACGATGCGCTGAAGGCGCAAATGGAGCAGGGCCGCGACCGCTTGCTTGAGCTGCATTCCAACGGTGGCGAGCCGGCGCGCGTTCTGGCGCAGACCATCGCCGCGCAGGATAACGACAGCCAACTGGTGAATTTTGCCCTCAATCTGTTCGATATCATCGGCATAAGTCAGGAAGACCGCAGCGACAATCTTCTGGTGCTCAAACCGTCGGATCATATGCTGGTGCCTGATTTCCCCGGCGTGCCGGAAGAGGGCTGTACCATTACCTTTAATCGCGATCAGGCGCTGGCGCGCGAAGAGACGCAGTTTATCAGTTGGGAACATCCGATCATTCGTAACGGCCTCGATTTGGTGCTGTCGAGCGAAAGCGGCAACAGCGCGCTGTCGTTGCTGAAAAACAAAGCCTTGCCGGTCGGCACCCTGTTGTTGGAGCTGATTTACGTGGTGGAGTCTCAGGCCCCGCGCAATTTGCAGCTTAATCGCTTTCTGCCTGCGACTCCGCTGCGCCTGCTGCTGGATAAAAACGGTACCAATCTGGCGCCGCAGGTGGAGTTTGAGCAATTTAACCGGCAATTGAATGCCGTGAAGCGCCATACCGCCAGCAAACTGGTCAGCGCGGTGCAGCCGGAGGTGCATGGGATGCTCACGCACGGCGAGCCCCTGGTCGCCGAACAGGCGCGGGCGCAGGCGGATAGTCATCTCAGCGCAGAGCTGAGCCGGTTGCAGGCGCTGCGGGCGGTCAACCCGGCTATTCGCGACGACGAGCTAGAGGCGGTGGCGGAAAACCGCCGTCAGGTGCTCCGGCACCTCGATGAGGCCAATTGGCGTCTGGATGCAATCCGCCTTATCGTGGTGACCCACCAATAAACCGCAACCCCTACCCGGCGGTCATGGCCGCCGGGAAAACCGGAGCCGTATGGAACCTTATCATCCCCCGCAAACGCCCTGGCTGCACATCCTTTATCAGGATGCGCACATCATGGCGGTTAATAAGCCAAGCGGGTTATTGTCGGTGTCCGGGCGGGCGCCAGAGCATAGAGACAGCGTCATGACGCGGATCCAGGCGGATTTCCCCCCGGCGGAATCGGTGCATCGGCTGGATATGGCTACCAGCGGCGTATTGGTGGTGGCGCTGACCAAAGCCGCAGAACGTGAGCTGAAACGCCAGTTTCGCGAGCGCGAGCCGCGCAAAACTTATATTGCCCGCGTTTACGGGCATCCCGCCCGCGATGAAGGCGACATTGACCTGCCGCTGATTTGCGACTGGCCTAACCGGCCGCGGCAAAAGGTCTGTTTTGACACCGGTAAAGCGGCGCTAACTCACTACGAGGTCCTGTCCCGCGACCCCGACGGCAACGCCCGGGTGCGCCTGACGCCGCTGACCGGCCGCTCGCATCAGCTGCGGGTGCATATGCAGTCCCTGGGGCATCCCATTCTGGGCGACGGGTTTTACGCCACGCCTGATGCCAAAGCGATGGCGCCCCGGCTCTTGCTGCACGCGCAAACGCTGGCCATCACCCATCCCCACTACGGATCGCCCATTCATTTTCACTGTGAAGCGGATTTTTAAGCGCGATGGCGCAGCGATAAACTTCCGCCCAGCGCAGCGCAGCGCTCCGCTTAGCGAAACCCTTTCTCCCGCTTCAGCAAATCATAGGCTTGCTGAAGCGCCTGGGTCTTCTGTTTGGCCATCTCCATCATCTCCGGCGGCAGGCCCTTCGCCACCAGCTTGTCGGGATGATGCTCGCTCATCAGCTTGCGGTAGGCGCGCTTAATCGTCGGCCCCTGCGACCGTCCCGGCTGGCGGTAACCGCCCTGATAAGCGTCCTGCTGGCCGCCGAACTGCGCGCCGCCCTCCATCATGCTGAGAAACTGGTCAAACTGGCCACGGCTGATGCCCAGCTCTTCAGCGATAACATACAGCACCTGCCGTTCGTTGGGATGCAGCGAGCCATCGGCGAAAGCCGCCTGGATCTGAATTTCCAAAAACATGCGAATAAGATCAAAACGGCCAAAGCAGACCTGGCGAAACTCGCGCAGCCGGCCGCGCAGCGGAAAATCGCTATCTTTGCCTGCGCGGCGCTTTTCAGCGCATCATTAAGCTGCATCCGCGTCATCAGCCTGTTGGCGTTGACAATGTCCGCCTCGGTAACCCGCCCTTTGGATTTGGTTAAATGGCCCATTACCTGAAACGTGGTGCGGAAAAAAACGTTTTGCCGGGTTTGTTGATCGGAAAAATAACCGGGACCGGTCACGCGGGCGCCCCGTGCCTTGTCCACCATATGGCCTATTAACAGGCCCAGCACCACGGCCCAAAAACCGCCGCCCGCCCAGATTGCCAAAATAACGCCCAACAGCTTACCCCAATAACGCATATACTCCTCAATTCATCATGCCGTCGGTACAAATTTGCTTTATCATACCTGTCATTTAACGCTAAGCCTAACGGTGCGCGGCGAAACGGCAGGATTTAACACTGGCGCAACGCTTTTGAGTGATATAGTCTCTGACCGTTTGCCGCGATAAGCCCTGGATGACGGAACACCTGAAAAACGCTTATGAAAAAACGTTTACCCACACTGCTGGCCAGCCTTATCGGGTCCGCTCTTTATAGTCAGCAGGCGCTGGCCGATCTGGCGGATCAATGCCTGCTCGGCGTGCCGGCCTATACCAAACCGCTGGTCACCGGCGATGCCAATTCGCTGCCGGTGCATATTCAGGCCGACAAGGCCGCAGCGAATTATCCCGAACATGCGCTTTTTAGCGGCAACGTGGATATTGAACAGGGCAACAGCACGCTCACCGCCGATGAAGTGCAGCTCACGCAGCGCCAGGAGCAGAACAACGTGCCGCTGCGTACCGTCACCGCCACCGCCACCGCCACCGCCACCGCCACCGGGAATGTCAATTATTCCAGCAACGAGATCAAGTTGCAGGGGCCGAAAGCCTGGTCGAATCTCAACACCAAAGACACCGATGTCTATCAGGGCAACTACCAGATGGTCGGCCGACAAGGCCGCGGCGACGCCGATACCATGAAGCAGCGCGGCGAAAACCGCTATACGGTATTGGAAAACGGCAGTTTCACCTCGTGTTTGCCGGGGGACGACAGCTGGAGCGTTGTAGGGTCGGAGGTCATCCACGACCGTGAGGAGCAGGTCGCCGAGATTTGGAACGCGCGCTTTAAAATCGGCAAGGTGCCGGTGTTCTACAGCCCGTATTTGCAAATGCCGGTGGGCGACAAGCGCCGTTCCGGCTTTCTTATCCCCAATGCCAAATACGGCAGCAACAACGGCTTCGAGTTCAGCGCGCCCTATTACCTGAATCTGGCGCCGAATTATGACGCCACGATCACGCCGAATTACATGAGTAAACGCGGTACCCAGATCCAGACCGAGTTCCGCTACCTGACTACGCCGGGCGAGGGGCTGGTGGAGTTCGATTGGCTGCCCAAAGACCGGGTTTACAGCAGCGAGCACGCCAGCGACGGCGATAGCGATCGCTGGTTGCTCTACTGGCGCCACAACGGGGTCATGGATCAGGTGTGGCGTTTTAACGTCGATTACACCAAAGTCAGCGACTCCAACTACTTTGACGATCTGGATTCCAAATACGGTAGCACCACCGACGGTTACGCCACGCAGAAATTCAGTTTCGGCTATGCCGACGAGAACTGGGACACCGCCCTGTCGTACAAACAGTTCCAGGTCTTTGACACCAACAGCAGCGACGCTTACCGCGCCGCGCCTCAGCTGGATGTGACCTACTATAAAAACGACGTGGGTCCGTTTGATTTTAAAGTCTTCAGCCAGGCGGCCAAATTCACCAACGTCAACAACAGTTACCCTGAAGCGACCCGGTTGCACATTGAGCCCACGCTCAACCTGCCGCTGGCCAACCGCTGGGGTAGCTTAAATACCGAAGCCAAGCTGATGGCCACGCATTATCAGCAGGAAAATATCGACGACTACAACGACAACACCAGCACCGGCCGTCATTTGAAAGGATCGGTAAACCGCGTGTTGCCGCAGTTCAAAACCGACGGCAAGATGGTGTTCGAGCGCGATATGGATTATGCGCCGGACTACACGCAGACCCTGGAACCGCGCCTGCAATACCTGTATGTGCCCTATCGCAACCAGAACGATATCGGCGTCTATGACTCCACCATCCTGCAAACCGACTACTCCGGTTTGTTCCGCGATCGCACTTACAGCGGCCTGGACCGCATCTCCTCCGCCAATCAATTGGCGGGCGGCGTGACAACCCGAATTTATGACGATCAGCGCGTGGAACGATTTAACGCTTCCGTGGGTCAAATCTACTACTTCTCGCGGCCCCGTACCGGTGATATTACCGGCACCTGGGATAATTATGATAATACCGGCAGCGTGGTATGGGCGGGGGATAGCTACTGGCGCGTCAGCGATCAGTGGGGGGTCCGTGGCGGCCTGCAGTATGACTCCCGGCTAAACAGCGTTGCGTTGGGCGATGCAGTGCTGGAGTATCGGCGCGACGAAAACCGCATCCTGCAGCTGAATTACCGTTACGCCAGCCCGCAATATATTGAGCAGATGCTGTCCGACATCAGCCATCCCGGCTATCAGCAGGGCATTTCGCAGGTGGGGATAACCGGCAGTTGGCCGCTGGTGGACCGCTGGTCGCTGGTTGGGGCGTATTATTACGATACCAAGGCGAATCAGCCGGCGGACCAACTGGTCGGCCTGCAATACAACACCTGCTGCTGGGCTATCAATGTGGGCTACGAGCGGAAGATTACCGGCTGGAACAACACCGACAGCTCCAGCCAGTACGACAACAAAGTGTCGTTTAACATTGAACTGCGCGGTTTGAGCAGCAATTATGGCCTGGGTACGGACAAGATGCTGGCCTCCGGCATACTGCCCTATCAGCGGGCGTTCTAAGGCTGCAGTCTCGACGCAAACATTGAACTTAATCCGCGTATGCGGCTGATATATATGGAAAAGTTATGAAAAACTGGAGAACGTTTATCCTTGGCCTCGCCCTGTGCGCCAACGGCGCGCTCGCCGCGCCGCAGGTTGTGGATAAAGTTGCTGCCGTAGTGGACAACGGCGTCGTCCTGGAAAGCGAAGTGGACAATATGCTGTCCACGGTGAAACACGGCGCGCAGGAAGCCAATCAACAGCTGCCGGACGACGCGACGCTACGCCGCCAGATCCTCGATCGGCTGATTATGGACAACATTATTCTGCAGCTGGCCCAGCGCGCCAATATCACCATCAGCGACGAGCAACTGGATCAGGCTATCGGCAATATCGCCGGCCAGAACCATATGACTCTCGATCAGTTGCGCAGCCGCCTGGCCTATGACGGCATGGACTACAACACCTACCGCGCGCAAATCCGCAAAGAGATGCTGATAGCCGAAGTGCGTAACGGCGAAGTCCGCCGCCGCGTCACCATTTTGCCGCAGGAAGTCGAGTCGCTGGCGCAACAGATCGCCGCCCAAACCGGCAACGGCGCCGAATTCAATCTCAGCCACATCCTCATTCCGCTGCCGGAGAACCCGACGCAGGATCAGTTGGATAAAGCGGAAGCGCTGGCCACCTCTATCGTCGAGCAGAGCAAAAGCGGCGCGGACTTCGGCAAGTTGGCTATCACTTACTCCGCTGACGCCCAGGCGCTGAAAGGCGGCCAGATGGGCTGGGGGAAACTGGAAGAGTTACCGTCGCTGTTCGCGGCGCGCCTGCAGGGTGCTCAGAAGGGCAGCATTGTCGGCCCGATTCGTTCCGGCGTCGGCTTCCATATCCTGAAAGTCAACGACATCCGCGGCGGCGATCAGAAAGTGGCGGTCACCGAAGTGCATGCGCGCCATATTCTGCTGCGCACCTCGGTGGTGATGACCGACCAACAGGCCCGCGCCAAGCTTGAAGATATCGCGGCGCAAATCAAGAGCGGGCGCATCAGCTTTGCCGCCGCCGCCAAACAGCTTTCCGAAGATCCGGGCTCGGCAAATCAGGGCGGCGATCTGGGCTGGAGCTCCGCCGATGCGTTCGATCCGGCGTTCCGCGACGCGCTGATGCACCTGAAGAAAGGGGAAATCAGTACGCCGGTGCACTCCTCCTTTGGCTGGCATCTGATTCAGCTTATCGACACCCGCCAGGTGGACCGCACCGATGCCGCGCAGAAAGATCGCGCCTACCGACTGCTGTTTAACCGCAAGTTCGCCGAAGAGGCGCAGACCTGGATGCAGGAGCAGCGCGCGTCCGCTTACGTGAAAATCCTCGATAGCAATGGGCAATAATCAACGCATTGTTATTACCCCCGGCGAACCCGCCGGGATTGGCCCCGATCTTATTGCCGCGCTGGCCCAGCAGGCGTGGCCGGTTGAACTGGTGATTTGCGCCGATCCCGCGCTATTGACGGCACGGGCGCAACAGCTCGGCCTGCCGCTGCGGCTGCACCCCTTTCGGCCTGAACAACCGGCCACCCCCCGGCCGGCCGGCGAACTGACGGTGTTGGCCGTTGAGGCGCCGGCGCCGGTTGTCGCCGGTGAGCTCAACGTCGCCAACAGTCATTATGTGGTCGCGACGCTAGCCCGCGCCTGCGACGGCTGTCTCAACGGCGAGTTCGCGGCGTTGCTTACCGGTCCGGTGCATAAGGGCATCATCAACGACGGTGGCCTGCCGTTCAGCGGTCATACGGAATATTTTGCCGAACGCAGCGGCCGCGATCGGGTCGTGATGATGCTGGCTACCGAGTCGCTGCGCGTCGCGCTGGCGACCACCCATTTGCCGCTGCTGGCGGTCCCGGGCGCCATCACCCGCCAGTCCCTCGATGAAGTCATAACGATTCTGGTCCACGACCTGCAGCAGCAATTCGGCATCGCGCAGCCGTGCATTTACGTCTGCGGGCTGAACCCACACGCCGGCGAAGGCGGCCATATGGGTCGGGAGGAAATCGAGGTGATAACGCCAGCCCTGGATACGCTGCGCGCCAGAGGTTATAATCTCATCGGTCCGCTGCCCGCCGATACCTTGTTTCAACCGAAATATTTGCAGCAGGCGGACGCGGTGCTGGCGATGTATCACGATCAGGGTCTGCCGGTGCTGAAGTATCAGGGATTCGGCCGGGCGGTCAATATCACGCTGGGGCTCCCCTTCATTCGTACCTCCGTCGATCACGGCACCGCGCTGGAGCTGGCCGGTTCGGGTCAGGCGGAGGCCGGCAGTATCAAAACGGCGCTTAATCTCGCCATCGACATGATAAAACATCGTAATGAATAACCGCGTACATCAGGGGCATCTGGCACGCAAGCGTTTCGGCCAGAACTTTCTCCACGACAGCTCAATCATTGATGCTATTGTTGCCGCCATTTATCCGCAGCCCGGCCAGGCAATAGTGGAAATCGGGCCCGGCCTCGGCGCCCTGACCGAGCCGGTGGCGGAGCGCGTCGATGAGATGACCGTTATCGAGCTCGACCGCGATCTGGCCGCCCGTCTGGCCAGCCATCCTTTTTTGCAGTCCAAGCTGAACATTGTGCAGCAGGACGCCATGACGGTCGATTTTGCCGCGCTGTCCGCCGCGCGGGGCCAGCCGCTGCGGGTCTTTGGCAACCTGCCTTACAATATTTCCACGCCGCTTATGTTCCATCTTTTCAGCTATACTCATGCCATTCGCGACATGCACTTTATGCTGCAAAAAGAGGTGGTCAACCGACTGGTGGCCGGCCCGAACAGCAAGGCCTACGGCCGGTTAAGCGTCATGGCCCAGTATTACTGCCAGATAATCCCGGTGCTGGAAGTGCCGCCGGCCTCATTCCGGCCGGCGCCGAAAGTGGATTCGGCGGTAGTGCGGCTGGTACCCTATGCCACGCTGCCGTTCCCGGTGAAGGATCTGAGCAAACTCGCCACCTTGACCAGCCTGGCGTTCAACCAGCGCCGCAAAACGTTGCGTAATAGCCTGGGTAATCTTTTTAGCGCGCAACAGCTGGCGGAACAGGGTATCGACGCAACGCTGCGCGCGGAAAATGTGAGCGTTGAGCATTATTGCCGTTTAGCCAACGTGCTGGCGGAGCGCCCCGTTTCACAAGACTAACAGGAGTGCTTTGATGATTAACTCGCCCCGTGTCTGTGTTCAGGTTCAGAGCATGTACATCGAGACGCAGTCTCAGCCGGAAAGTGATCGTTACGTCTTCGCCTATACCATTACGCTGCGCAATTTGGGTCGGCACCCTGTGCAGCTGATAGGACGTTACTGGTTGATCACCAACGCCAACGGTCAGGAGACTGAGGTGCAGGGCGAGGGCGTGGTCGGTGAAAAGCCACGCATTTTGCCCGGTGGCGAGTTTCAATACACCAGCGGTGCGGTGCTGGAAACCCCGCTCGGCACCATGCAGGGCCATTACGAAATGGTCGATGATCAAGGACAGGGATTTCACGTTGCCATTCCCGTCTTCCGCCTGGCGATTCCTTCTCTTATAAATTAACTATGTCGACTTATTTAATTGGTGATATTCACGGCTGCTACGATGAGCTGAAAATCATATTGGCGCAGGTCCGGTTCGATCCGGCGGTGGATACGCTGTGGCTGACCGGCGATCTGGTCGCGCGCGGGCCTGGTTCGCTGGAGGTACTGCGTCTGGTGCGCAGTCTGGGCGACAGCGTACGGTTGGTGCTGGGCAATCACGATCTCCATCTTTTGGCGGTGTATGCCGGCATCAGCCGCAATAAGCCGAAAGATCGCATCACGCCGCTGCTGGAAGCGCCGGACGCCGACGAATTAATCAACTGGCTGCGCCGTCAGCCGGTGCTGCAGGTGGATGAAGAGAAAAAACTGGTCATGGCCCACGCCGGCATCACGCCGCAGTGGGATCTCGCCACGGCGCGCCAGTGCGCCCGGGAGGTGGAAGCGGTGCTCAAAAGCGACAGCTATCCGCTGTTCCTCGACGCCATGTACGGCGATATGCCGAACAACTGGAGCCCTGAGCTAAGCGGCCTGGCGCGCCTGCGGTTCAGCACCAATGTCTTTACCCGCATGCGCTACTGCTTCCCCAACGGTCAGCTGGAAATGAACTGCAAGGACACGCCGGAAAAAGCGCCGGCGCCGCTGCGGCCATGGTTCGCGCTACCGGGGCCGGTGTCTGAGCGCTATAGCGTTGTTTTCGGTCATTGGGCCTCGCTGATGGGCCAGGGAACGCCGGCGCACATCTACGGGCTTGACACCGGCTGCTGTTGGGGCGGCGAATTGACCCTGCTGCGTTGGGAAGACAAGACGTTTACCCGCGTCCCCTCTAACCGTCAGAACGAAACCGGCGTCGAAAACCCCATCAGCGCCTGAGGTCAACGCCCCCCAGCCCGGCGGTCTGATGGTCGGCAATTTGAGGGTCTGACGGTCCGGCGGTGTGACGGCCCGACGGTCGTCCTAGCCCAGCGCGGGGGTGCGCTGGAGGGATCTGGCATCACACGCGTCGATCCAGGATTTCAAAACAGTAGCTGTGGGTATTCTTCTCATCGGCGTCATGAAATTCGCTGAAGGTCGAGCGCCATTCATCCGGCTCATAGTCGGGGAACCAGGTGTCGCCGTCCACTTCGGCGTCGATATGGGTCAGATAAAGCCGACCGGCCTGGGACAGAAACGTTTCATAGACTTTACCGCCGCCGATCACCATCACCTCCGCCACTTCACCCGCCGCAGCCAGCGCCTGCGCCGGCGTGGTCACCCAGGTTACGGCGTCGTTATTGCCGGGATGGCTGCTCAACACGATATTGTGCCTTCCCGGCAGCGGCTTACCGATAGACTCAAAAGTTCTACGCCCCATGATGACCGGTTTGTTAAGCGTGTTACGCTTGAACCAGGCCAGATCGGCGGAAAGGTGCCAGGGCATGGCATTTTCCATCCCAATCACACGATCTACCGCCAGAGCGGCAATCAGGCTAATAATCATAAAAGACCTTACAGGCAACAAAATTGCTGACACTATACGGAAAGAGATCCGGGGCGTCGATAGCTGCTCATGTAAGGCGTGACAAATTTCAGAAAGCACTTAAAAGCACCGCGCCAACAGAATGATATCGGTTAAACCAGAGCGAAACAGCCATAAAAAAAGGGTGCTTTCGCACCCTTTTTAGCCCCGTTTTAAAAGACGTTAGTCTGTGATTTGCGCATGCATTTCCTGTACAGAAATCACTTGAGCCGTGGCGTCGGCGTTGAGGGACATCGCGGTGGCGAAGCCGCCGTTCAGCGTCGTGTCATAATGCACTTTATATTGCAGGGCGCTGCGCCGAATGAGTTTGGAATCCTCAATCGCCTGACGGCCGGCGGTGGTGTTGACGATATAGCTGTATTCGCCGTTTTTGATCCGATCTTGAATATGCGGCCGCCCCTCATGGACTTTATTCACCAGACGCGGATTGATGCCGGCCTCGCCCAGAATCACCGCCGTGCCGTGGGTCGCATCCAGCTCAAAACCGTGTTTCAGCAGCTTAGCCGCCAGATCGACTACCCGGTCCTTGTCGCCTTCGCGCACCGACAGCAGCGCGCGACCGCTTTTCTTCATGCTCGACTGACTGCCGAGCATCGCTTTGGCGAACGCTTCGGCGAACGTCCGACCCACCCCCATAACTTCACCGGTGGAGCGCATTTCCGGGCCGAGGATCGGATCCACGCCGGGAAATTTGTTAAACGGCAGCACCACTTCTTTCACCGAGTAGTAAGGCGGGATAACCTCGCGGGTCACGCCCTGTTGCACCAGGGATTTGCCGACCATTACCCGGGCGGCCACTTTCGCCAGCGCCACGCCGGTGGCCTTGGACACAAACGGCACCGTGCGCGCGGCGCGCGGGTTGACCTCAATTAGGTACACCTCATTATCCTTCACCGCGAACTGCACGTTCATCAGGCCCCTGACCTGCAGTTCAAACGCCAGTTTTTCCACCTGCTGACGCATGACATCCTGGATCTCACGGCTCAGCGTATAGGCCGGCAGCGAACAGGCGGAGTCGCCGGAGTGCACCCCGGCCTGCTCGATGTGTTCCATAATGCCGCCGATCAGCACGTTTTCACCGTCGCAAACCGCGTCCACGTCCACTTCCACCGCATCGTCCAAAAACCGGTCAAGCAGTACCGGCGCGTCGTTAGAGACACTGACCGCGTTGTGGAAGTAGCGCAGCAGATCCGTATCGTCGTAAACGATTTCCATCGCCCGGCCGCCGAGAACGTAGGAGGGGCGGACCACCAGGGGGTAACCGATGGTCGCGGCTTTCTCCACCGCCAGATCGATGGTGGTGACGGTGGCATTGGCCGGCTGTTTCAGCCCCAAACGCTCGACCGCCTGCTGGAACCGTTCCCGGTCTTCCGCCCGGTCGATAGCGTCCGGGCTGGTGCCTATCACCGGCACGCCGGCGGCCTCCAGCGCGCGGGCCAGCTTCAGCGGCGTTTGGCCACCGTACTGGACAATGACGCCCTTGGGCTTTTCGATACGTACAATTTCCAGCACGTCTTCCAGCGTCACCGGCTCGAAATAGAGGCGATCGGAGGTGTCGTAATCGGTAGAGACCGTCTCAGGATTACAGTTGACCATGATGGTCTCGTAACCGTCTTCCCGCAGCGCCAGCGAAGCGTGCACACAGCAGTAGTCAAACTCGATGCCCTGCCCTATCCGGTTCGGTCCGCCGCCCAGCACCATGATTTTTTCACGATCCTGATGCGGCTGGGATTCACACTCGTCGTCGTAGGTCGAGTACATATAAGCGGTATCGGTGGCGAACTCAGCGGCGCAGGTATCGACCCGCTTGTACACCGGGTGCAAATCGTAGCTTTCGCGTAATTTGCGAATTTCCGCTTCCGCGACGCCCACCAGGGCGGCCAGCCGCGCGTCGGCGAAACCTTTGCGTTTCAGCAGGCGCAGATAATCGGCGCTGAGCGCGGTGACGCCCCGCTCCGCTACGTCGTTTTCCAGCTTGACCAGCTCCTCGATCTGCACCAGGAACCAGCGGTCGATATTGGTCAGGTTGAACACACCGTCCACCGACATGCCGGCGCGGAATGCGTCGGCCACATACCAGATACGCTCACCGCCGGCGTCCTTCAGCTCGCGCCGCAGGGTGGTCAACGCTTCCGGGTCGTCAAGGTTGACCTTGGGATCAAAGCCGCTGGCGCCCACTTCCAGTCCGCGCAGCGCTTTTTGCAGCGACTCTTGCTGGGTGCGGCCGATGGCCATCACCTCACCGACCGATTTCATCTGCGTGGTCAGGCGGTCGTTGGTGCCGGCGAATTTCTCAAAGTTGAAGCGCGGGATTTTGGTGACCACATAGTCGATGGACGGCTCGAAGGAGGCCGGCGTGTGACCGCCGGTAATGTCGTTCATCAGCTCATCGAGGGTATAGCCCACCGCCAGCTTGGCGGCCACCTTGGCGATAGGGAAGCCGGTAGCCTTGGACGCCAGCGCGGAGGAGCGGGAAACGCGCGGGTTCATCTCGATGATGATAAGCCGGCCGTTTTTCGGATTGACCGAGAACTGGACGTTGGAGCCGCCGGTTTCCACGCCGATTTCACGCAGTACCGCCATCGAGGCGTTCCGCATGATTTGGTATTCTTTGTCGGTCAGGGTTTGCGCCGGCGCAACGGTTATCGAGTCACCGGTATGGATGCCCATCGGGTCAACGTTTTCAATGGAGCAGACAATAATGCAGTTGTCTTTTTTATCGCGCACCACCTCCATCTCATACTCTTTCCAGCCGATAAGCGACTCATCGATCAGCAGTTCGGTGGTCGGTGACAGATCCAGACCGCGCTCGCAAATCTCTTCAAACTCTTCACGATTGTAGGCGATGCCGCCGCCGGTGCCGCCCATGGTGAACGACGGGCGGATGATGCAGGGGAAACCGACGTCCGCCGCCACCGCCAGCGCCTCGTCCATGGTATGGGCAATGCCGGAGCGGGCGGTTTCCAGACCAATTTTTTTCATCGCTTTATCGAAACGCTGGCGATCTTCCGCCTTATCGATCGCGTCGGCGGTGGCGCCGATCATCTCAACGCCAAATTCTTTAAGCACCCCCTCACGCTCCAGCTCCAGCGCGCAGTTCAGCGCCGTCTGGCCGCCCATGGTTGGCAGCAGCGCGTCCGGTCGCTCCTTTTCGATGATTTTGCGTACCACTTCCCAGTGAATAGGCTCGATGTAGGTCGCATCGGCCATGTTAGGGTCGGTCATGATAGTGGCGGGGTTGGAATTCACCAGCACCACGCGGTAGCCTTCCTCGCGCAGGGCTTTGCACGCTTGCGCCCCGGAGTAGTCGAACTCACAGGCCTGGCCGATAACGATGGGACCAGCGCCGAGGATCAGGATACTTTTTATATCGGTACGTTTTGGCATCTCAGGCTCCTGATACGTTTGACTGTGCGCGATAAGCGTTGATGAGCTCGATAAAATGGTCGAACAAAGGTGCGGCGTCGTGCGGGCCAGGGCTGGCCTCGGGATGCCCCTGGAAACTGAACGCCGGTTTATCAGTGCGGTGCAGGCCCTGCAGCGTGCCGTCGAACAGCGAAGTATGGGTCACCCTGAGCGTGTCGGGCAGTGTTTTCTCATCCACCGCGAAGCCGTGGTTCTGGGCGGTGATCATCACCCGATCGGCCGCCAAATCTTTTACCGGATGGTTGCCGCCGTGATGACCAAACTTCATCTTTACCGTCTTGGCGCCGCTGGCCAGCGCCAGCAACTGGTGGCCAAGACAGATGCCGAATAGCGGAATATCGGTGGTGAGGAAGGTCTGGATGGCGGCGATCGCGTAATCGCAGGGCGCCGGGTCGCCCGGGCCGTTAGCCAGGAAGATACCGTCGGGGTTCATCGCCAGCACCGTTTCGGCCGGCGTCTGCGCCGGCACCACCGTCAATCGACAGCCGCGATCCACCAGCAGGCGCATGATATTGCGTTTGATGCCGTAGTCGTAGGCCACCACATGATAAGGCAACTCCGTCGACGGCGCGGGCAGGCCGCCTTCCAGGGTCCAGCTGCCCTGGGTCCAGCTGTACTGTTCAGTGGTGCTCACCTCTTTCGCCAGATCCATGCCGTTCAGACCGGGAAATTCGCGGGCTTTGCGCAGGGCCAGCTGCGCGTCCGGGGCATCGCCGGCAATGATACAGCCGTTTTGCGCCCCTTTTTCCCGCAGCAAACGCGTCAGCTTACGGGTATCGATATCGGCGATGCCGACAATATTCTGCTGCTTCAGATAGTCCGACAGCGACAGCGTATCGCGATAGTTGCTGGCGATGAGCGGCAGATCGCGGATCACCAGCGCCTGCGCCTGCACGCGGGGTGATTCGTTGTCTGCTTCATTAGTGCCGGCATTGCCGATATGGGGATAAGTCAGGGTGACGATTTGGCGGGAATAGGAAGGATCAGTGAGGATTTCTTGATAACCGGTGATTGACGTATTGAAAACCACTTCCCCCACCGCCGTGCCCTCTGCCCCAATGGCCCGACCGTGGAATTGGGTTCCGTCTTCCAGAACCAACAGCGCTGACTTTATCAAAACACCCCCAATGAATATTCAGTCATTATATTTGCATATTAATTCATTCCAAAGGGATGAATCAATGCAAAAATCACCTGTAAGGTAGAATTTTGGCAAATTGGGCGCATTTTAAAGATGACCCTGCACTTTGTCTACCCCAAAGGGGTTATTTTTATCTTCTTTCGTCCTCTTTAGGGCAATGGCGGCATGAACGGGCCAAAAAAGCGCATAAAACTGGCCGGGAAAACGGTTGCCCGTCTCTTTTTTGCTACAAGCGCGGCATTGATTGCATGAAACGGTGCTTTGACCAAGAAAAATGCTTTGCCCCGAGGGTCAAGCTGCAATAAATAGCGAATTACAGACCATTAGAGTAAAAACCATCATCTAAGCAGGAAAAAGCAATGTCATTGTCAATGACGTTGCTTTTTTATAGCAAAATCAATAAAATATTTTATTCTTTTTTTCATACAACATTAAAAAAAATTACAACCGGTCGAGATTAAGGACATTAACCATATCATAAAGGCCCTTTTTCTCACCGCATAGCCAAACGGCTGCACGAACTGCCCCGGTGGCAAACGTCATCCTGCTCGACGCCTTGTGGGTAATCTCCAGCCGCTCGCCGGTTTCGGCGAACATCGCGGTGTGCTCACCCACAATGTCACCGGCCCGCACCGTGGCAAAACCGATACTTTTCGCTTTGCGCTCGCCGGTGTGCCCTTCGCGGCTGTACACGGCACAGCGGGACAAATCACGCCCGAGCGCGCCGGCGATGGCTTCACCCATGGCCAGCGCGGTGCCCGACGGTGCATCCACTTTATGGCGGTGGTGTGCTTCGATAATTTCAATATCGGCCTCCTCCCCCATGACCTGCGCCGCTTTTTCCAGCAGCTTGAGCATCACATTGACGCCAACGCTGTAGTTGGCGGCGAAAACGATGCCCGTCTCCTGTGCCGCCGCGCTGATGGCCTCTTTCTGGGCATCGCTGAAGCCGGTAGTGCCGATGATGATGCCTTTATGATGCCGGCGGCAGAATGCCAGATACCCCATGCTGGCGTCGGGACGGGTGAAATCGATAAGGATATCAAAGTCGTCTTTCACCGCTTCAAGCGTGTCGCTGATGGTGACACCCAAGGCGCCGATACCGGCCAGCTCACCGGCGTCCACACCACACAATGTTGAACCGGCGCGGCATACTGCGGCGCCCAGCGTCGCCTGTTCCGACTGCGCCACCGCCTGAATAAGCTGGCGCCCCATCCGGCCGCCCGCACCGGCGACCGCAATGCGTGTTGGTGTGTTACTCATGGATCCTCTCACTCTTATGACCTGTCAGTTAGCCTCAGGTTAACCGCGCCAGGGCGCCGCCGCCAGCAAAAATCCGTTGTGATAATGAATTCGCGACAGTGCACGCAGCCGATAAGCAACAATGCTGACAGGGAGCTTTTTTTTGCACGGCACTACGCACTTTGAATGATTATTCATCCCTAAGGCGGATATACGCTTTTCCTCCGGCACAAAGCCGCTACACTTAGGGCTTATCGGGAATCTAACAAGAGGTCAGGATGGAGACGTTTTTCAACGGCCCGGTGCGTCCGGTGGGCAACTACCGCGCCCAATTGGGTGAGTCCCCGGTCTGGTGCCACCAGAGCCAGTCCCTGCTGTGGGTGGATATTGTGCAGCACCGGCTGCTGCGTTACTGGCCGGCGCGGGAGGTTATCGAACAGCGCCTGCTCGCCACCCTGTTCAGCGCCGCGCTGCTCACCGAGCGT
This sequence comes from Candidatus Sodalis sp. SoCistrobi, assembly GCF_900143145.1. Lineage (GTDB taxonomy): Bacteria > Pseudomonadota > Gammaproteobacteria > Enterobacterales > Enterobacteriaceae > SoCistrobi. Next base: position 34,385 of record NZ_FRDB01000001.1, on the reverse strand, counting down.
CGTGAACAATTTCTGCTGGTGAGCGACCAGGGCATTCTGCTTTATCACTGGGACGATCATCAGGCGCAACCGACGAAGCTGTGTCCGTACCCGCGGGACGCGGCCGGCACCCGGCCGAACGAGGCCGCCATCGCCCCTGACGGTTCCCTGTGGTTCAGCACCATGGATATTAACGAGTCGGCGCCGCTCGGCGGCTGGTATCGTTTCGCCCCGGGCGATACCCGACCGGTGAAGATGGCGGGCGCGATGACCATTCCCAACACCCTCGCCTGGCATGAAGATCGCGTCTGGTTCGCCGACAGCGCGGAACGGCTGTTCTTCTCCGCCAGCGGCCGGGGAATTCTGCCGCAGGAGATGCGCAGACACCCCGCCGATGATATGACGCCTGACGGGTCGGCGCTCAGTCGCGAGGGGGAGTTGATTACCGCCCGCTTCGGTCACGGTTGCCTGAGCCGCTACCGTATCCGCCAGGGGGCGCTGACGCTGGCCGAACATATGCCGCTGCCGGTCATACAGCCCAGTTGCTGCGCTTTCGGCGGTCCTGACGGCGCGACACTGTACATTACCTCGGCGCGTAAGCAACTGACGGACCCCGGCGAGCTGGATGGCGCGCTGCTGCAGGTCGCCACCGGCACCAGCGGCGCACCAACGTATCGATTCCGGTTTGATTAAGCCGCGCCGGCGGTGTGCTCCGCCGACCAGGGCAGGGCCGCAAAGAAGGTAGCGTTATCCCACCGAAAACGGGACATTCCAACGAAGGCGGCGTTATTCCACCGAAGGTGGCGCATTCCACCGAAGGCGGCGCATTCCACCGAAGGTGGCGCATTCCACCGAAGGTGGGACATTCCAACGAAGGTAGCGCATTCCACCGAGGGAGGCGCATTCCAACGAAGGTGGGACATTCCACCGAAGGTGGCGCATTCCACCGAAGGTGGCACATTCCAACGAAGTTGGCGCATTCCACTGAAGGTGGCGTTATTCCACCGTTTTCACTTCCAGGCGCAGCTCTTTCGGTACCTCGAACACGATATTCTCCTCGCGGCCGATGAGTTCTTTAGCCTCTTCGGCACCCAACGAGCGCAGGCGTTCGATCACCTGCTGTACCAGTATATCCGGCGCCGACGCGCCGGCGGTAACGCCGATGGTTTTCGTCCCCTGGAGCCAGCTTTCCTGGATATCGCCGGCGCTGTCAATCAGATAGGCCGGCTTGCCAACCCGCTGGGCCAGTTCCGCCAGCCGGTTGGAGTTGGAAGAGTTTTTGGAACCGACGACCAGCACCACATCGGCATCGGCGGCAAGACTGCGTACCGCTTCCTGACGGTTGGTGGTGGCATAGCAAATATCGTCCTTGCGCGGTCCGATAATAGCGGGAAACCGCGCGCGCAGCGCGTCGATGACGTCTGAGGTATCATCCACCGACAGCGTGGTCTGGGTCATAAAACACAGGTTATCGACGTTCTTGACCTTAAGCTGCCAAACATCCTCCGGCGATTCAACCAGATACATGCCGCCGGCGGGGTTGTTGTATTGCCCCATGGTGCCTTCCACTTCAGGATGCCCGGTATGGCCGATAAGGATGGCCTCGGTGCCTTTACGGCTGGCGCGGGCGACTTCCATATGCACTTTGGTCACCAGCGGGCAGGTGGCATCAAACACGGTTAAATCACGACTGCGCGCCTCTGCCCGCACCGCTTGGGAAACGCCGTGGGCGGAGAAAATCAGGATGGAACCGTCAGGCACTTCAGCGATTTGCTCAATAAAAATGGCGCCTCGCTGGCGCAGCGTATCGACTACGTAGCGGTTATGCACGACTTCATGGCGCACATAGATAGGCGCGCCATAAATTTCCAGCGCGCGCTCCACGATACTGATTGCCCGGTCGACGCCGGCGCAGAATCCACGCGGATTAGCCAGCAATATGCGCATCGGTCGCCTCCCGTTGCGAGTCAATCTGCAGCACTTCGATGTCGAACCACACCACTTTTCCGGCGAGCGGGTGGTTAAAATCGACGGTGATGGAGTCTTCGGCCACCTCACTGATAAGCCCCGGCATTTCGCTACCGTTGATACCGGTAAACAGCATAATCGTGCCCACCTCCGGCACCCCGGTGTCGATAAAATTACGGCGCGAATAAAATTGAATCAGATCGGGATTGGACGGACCGAACGCCGCCTCCGGCGCCAGCGAGAAGGTTTTCCTGTCTCCCTGATGCAGGCCAAGCAACGCCTGTTCCAACTCTGCGGACAGGCTGCCGTCCCCAAGCCGGAAGAGCGCCGGTTTGTTCTCGCGCCGGGTGGAATCGGCCAATTGCCCGTCCGCCAGTTTAAGATCAAAATGCAGCAATACCGCGCTGTCCGGTTGTACGGCGTGAGTCGTCATCACTTCACCCTTTCTGCCTGGCGGTTTTACCGGCGGGGCGGCAAAAACCCTCCAGCACAATCAATACGGCGCCGATACAGATGCCCGCATCCGCCACGTTGAACGTCGGCCAATGCCAGTTGCCGACATAGAAATCGATAAAATCGATCACCACACCGTGCACCATCCGGTCGAACAGATTGCCCAGCGCACCGCCGATAATCATCGCGTAGGCGGCGTTAGACAGTCTGGCCCGCCGGTCCGAGCGATACATCATGACCAGCAGCACCACCGCGATCACCACGGCAATCGCGGAAAATGCCCAGCGTTGCCATCCCCCTCTGTCCGCCAGAAAACTAAAGGCGGCGCCCGGGTTATGGGCATAGGTAAAATTAATAAACGGGATCACCGGCACCGACTCACCGAGCCAGAAATGCGTCATGACCCACTGCTTGCTGCCGAGATCCAGCGCCAGGACCACCAGTGCCAGCCAAAGCCAGCGCAGTCCCGTGGACATTATCGTTTTATTCATCAGACAAACTTACGCTCTTCACCCGGGCCGGCCACATTGGTGACGCAGCGCCCACAAATTTCTGGATGTTCGGCATGCTGGCCGATATCCGTCTCATAATGCCAGCAGCGCGGACATTTTTCCCCATCGGCTTTTGCCAAGGCAATTTTCAGCCCCTTGAGCCCTTCACACTGCACCGCGTCATCGCCGGCGTCGGCATAATCCGCGACCACCGCGTTTGAGGTGAGCAGCGCAAAGTAGAGTTCATCGCCCAACTCGCGCAGCGAGGCGGCAAGATCAGGCTCCGCATAAAGCGTGACGCGGGCTTCCAGTGAGCCGCCGATGCGCTTATCCGCCCGCGCCTGCTCGATAACCTTGTTGGTCTCGCTGCGCACCTGCAACAGGGTTTGCCAATAAGCATCGTTCAACGGTTGGGCAGCGTCCAGTCCGAACAGGCCATCATACCACTCTTCGGTGAAGACATACTGCGCCCGCTCCCCCGGCATAAAGCCCCAGATTTCATCGGCGGTAAACGACATGATGGGAGCCATCCAGCGAACCAGGGCTTCAATGATATGATACAGCGCGGTCTGGCAGCTACGACGGGCAATACTGTCCGCTTTGGTGGTGTACTGACGGTCTTTGATGATATCCAGGTAAAAAGAGCCCATCTCGACGGAACAGAACTGCATCATGCGCTGCACGACATTATGGAAATCATAGCTGTCATAAGCGGCGACAATCTCCGCCTGCGCCGCTTGCGCGCGGCCCACCGCCCAGCGGTCCAGTACCACCATCTGCTCTGGACTGACGCTGTCGCGCGCCGGATCAAAACCGTTCAGGTTGGCCAACAGGAAACGCGCGGTGTTGCGGATGCGGCGATAAGCATCGGCGGAGCGCTTGAGGATCTCATCGGACACCGCCATCTCGCCGGTGTAATCGGTCGAGGCCACCCAGAGACGCAGGATATCCGCGCCCAACTTGTCCATGACCTGCTGCGGGCTGACCACGTTGCCCACCGATTTGGACATTTTCCGGCCCTGCCCGTCGACGGTAAAGCCGTGGGTCAGTACCTGACGATACGGCGCCTTGCCGTGCATGGCGGTGGAAATCATCAACGACGACATGAACCAGCCGCGATGCTGATCAGACCCTTCCAGGTACATGTCAGGCGCATGGCCTTCAAATTCCGGCCGCACCGCCACCACGGACGAGTGGGTGGAGCCGGAGTCGAACCAGACATCGAGCGTATCCGGCACTTTGTGATAATCAGCGGCATCGTCGCCCAGGATCTCGGCCGGATCCAAATCCCACCAGGCCTGAATGCCGTCCTGCTCGACCCGCTGCGCCACCGCTTCCATCAGTTCGATGGTGCGCGGATGCAGCGCTTCGGTCTCGTTATGCACAAACAGCGCCATCGGCACGCCCCAGGTGCGCTGGCGCGAAATGCACCAGTCGGGGCGGTTGGCGACCATGGTTTCGATGCGCGCCTGGCCCCAGCCTGGGATCCACTGCACGTCTTTGATCTCCGCCAGCGACTGCTTGCGCAGGCCATGCTGATCCATGCTGACGAACCACTGCGGCGTGGCGCGAAAGATAATTGGCGTTTTGTGGCGCCAGCAGTGCGGATAGCTGTGCTGCAGTTTTTCCACGTGCAGCAGCGCGCCGCTGTCGCGCAGCAGATTGATGACCACATCATTAGCTTTAAAGACCTGCAAGCCATCCAACGCAGGCAGCGTGCCCGGCAGATAGCAGCCGTCAGGGCCGACCGGATTGGCGACTTCCAGGCCGTATTGCTGACCGATGACATAGTCATCTGGACCATGGCCGGGGGCGGTATGCACCGCGCCGGTACCCGCGTCCAGCGTCACGTGCTGGCCGAGGATGGCCGGCACATCGAAGCCCATAAAGGGATGGCGGAATCGCAGCAGCTCCAGCGCGCTGCCTTTGGCGCTGCCGAGCACCGTCCAGCGCGTAATGCCGGCGCGCGCCATCACGCTGTCCACCAGATCGGCGGCCAAAATATAGCCTTGCCCTTCCACCTCAACCAATTGATAGTCGAAGTCGGGGTGAACGGCGATGGCGCGGTTGGCCGGCAGGGTCCACGGCGTGGTGGTCCAGATGACCAGGGAAACCTGACCGGCGAAGTCCGCAGCGCCGAATTTGGCGGCGACCGCCCGGGCGTCATCGGCCGCGAAAGCGACGTCGATGGACGGCGAAGTACGGTCGTAATACTCCACTTCCGCCTCCGCCAGCGCGGAGCGGCAGTCGATGCACCAATGCACCGGCTTGGCGCCTTTATGCAAATGACCGTTGGCGATAATCTTGCCCAGCGCGCGAATAATATTCGCTTCGGTGGCGAAATTCATCGTCAGGTAAGGGTGTTCCCAGTCGCCGAGCACGCCCAGGCGAATGAAATCCTTTTTCTGCCCCTCCACCTGTTCGGCGGCGTAACGACGGCAGGCGGCGCGGAATTCGGCGGCGCTGACCTTCTCGCCCGGCTTGCAGATGAGTTGCTCCACCTTCAATTCAATCGGCAGGCCATGGCAGTCCCAGCCCGGCACATAGGGCGAGTCATAACCCATCAGTCCTTTTGATTTGATAATAATATCTTTGAGAATTTTATTGACCGAATGACCGATATGAATGCTGCCGTTGGCATACGGCGGGCCGTCATGCAGTATAAACGCTTTTTTGCCCTTCCTGGCCTGACGGATAATCCCGTACAGATCCTGTTCATACCAATGCGCTAGCATGCCAGGCTCACGCTTGGCTAAATCGCCGCGCATAGGAAACCCTGTGTCCGGCAAATTCAGGGTATTTTTGTAATCAGTCATTCGATTCTCGGTTCCGTTATCGGTTTGAGCATTATTGGGGTGTCGCCAGGCCGAAATAGTCGCGGGCGCTCACCACATCATTCGCGATTTGCCGCTTAAGATCGTCTAACGAGGCAAACCGTTGTTCATTGCGCACTTTGGCGCGTATCACCACTTCGATATGGCGACCGTACAGGTTCATATCCACATCCAGAAAATGCACTTCCAACCGCTGGCGCAAACCGGCCACCGTGGGCCGGGTGCCGATGTTCGCGACGCCGGGCAAAGGCCGTTCGGCAAGGCCGTGGACCTCTACCGCATACACGCCGTTTATCGGCGCCTGCCGCCCTTTAAGCGACACGTTGGCAGTCGGGAAGCCGATGGTTCGCCCCAGCGCATCGCCGTGCACCACACGGCCGGAGAGACGGTACGGGTGCCCTAGCAGCATTTCCGCCTCCGCCAGTCGGTCCTGCGCCAGCGCCTCACGGACGGCGGTGCTGCTGATGCGCCGGCCGCCCTCGGTGTAGGTCACGGTGCTCATCACCTCAAACCCGGCCTCTTTCCCCGCCTGCTGAAGCAGGGCGAAATCCCCCTGACGCCGGGCGCCAAAGCGGAAATCGTCGCCGACGCCGATGAAGCGTACGCCCAATTTTTTCACCAGCAGTTCGGTCACGAACGCGCGTGCGCTTAGCGCCGCAAAACGTTTGTCGAAGGTGACGCACACCGTCGCGTCCACGCCGGCGGCCGCCAGGTATTTCACTTTGTCCCGCAGCCGGGTCAACCGCGCCGGCGCGGCATCGCCGGCGAAATGCTCCTGCGGCTGAGGTTCAAAGATCATCACCAGCACCGGCAAACCGCGGCGGCGGCCTTCAGCCTGCAACTCTGCAATAAGCGCCTGGTGTCCGCGGTGAAAGCCGTCGAAATTGCCGATGGTCAGCACGCACCCATGGTGACGTGGCTGTAAATTATGTATGCCGCGAATAAGCTTCATAGCAGGCTCAAGACACCTAAAACAGTGGAAATCGGCGGATTATACCTTGTACAGCGGCTAAGGTTAACCCGCGATTCCAATCTTTGACATCGTGCGGAGAGAAAGCCGCGCTTATTTCGCCCCCGCCCTATTTTCACGCAGCTTATGCTGGCGCGTTGCCGGGGACAATGGGCGCCCGTACAGCGGTTATCGCTTTTTTCGCCTGAAGCACTGTATTCCGCCGGCGGAAACTGGTAGAATCTTGCGCCATCACATTGTAACAGGCGTCGCACGTTTCAGCGGCGCTTATTTGCACAAATCCATTGACAAAAGAAGACCGAACGGGCATATTCCTCGGCCTTTGAATTGTCTTATAGAACAAGTTTGGGAGTTGGACCTTGGCTAATATCAAATCAGCTAAGAAACGCGCCGTACAGTCTGAGAAGCGTCGTCAGCATAATGCAAACCGTCGCTCCATGATGCGCACCTTCGTGAAGAAGGTTTACGCTGCTATCGCCGCCGGCGATAAAGAAGCTGCGCAGAATGCGTTTTCTGCCATGCAACCGATTGTTGACCGTCAGGCCAGCAAAGGGTTGATCCACAAAAACAAAGCCGCTCGTCATAAATCAAACCTGACCGCGCAAATCAACGCCATGCAGTAATTGCTGCCGCGTTGTGCTTTGTTGAGAAAACCGGCTCCGGACGGTTTTTTTATGTCCTCAGACCGGCCAGGTCCGGCTGTGGGGGAAAGCGCACCGGCCCTGCCCACTGCCTCCCCCGCCCTGCGGCTAGTCAAACCCGTGTAATGCTTTCATCCGCTACCCTCGCGCCCTGCGGCTAGTCAGGCCCGCGTAATGCTTTCATCCGCTACCCTCGCGCCCTGCGGCTAGTCAGGCCCGCGTATTGCTACCATCCGATACTTCCCGACCGGCACATGCCTCGCGACCCTGCGGCTGCGGCAGAATGGTGCGCAGCAGCAGGTAACCCAGCAGCGCCGCAATCACCGAGCCGGATAAAATGCCCACTTTCGCCAGCACAATGGTTTCCGGGCCATTATTCCCGAACGCCAGATTGGCGATAAAGATAGACATGGTGAAGCCGATGCCGCACAGCACGGCCGCCGCGGCAATGTGGCGAAAAGCAATGCCGGCAGGCAACCTGGCCAGTCTGAGTTTTACCGCCGCGGCGGTGAACAAGACTATCCCCAGCGGTTTACCGACCACCAGCCCGGCGGCGATCCCCAGCGGCAAGAAGGAGATCAAATGCCCGGGCGCCACGCCTTGTAGCGAAATCCCCGCGTTGGCAAAGGCGAACAGGGGCAGGATCAGATACACCACCCACGGCTGCAACCGATGCTCCAACGCACGCGCCGGAGATGCTTCGGAGGCGGGCAGCGTGAGCGGGATAAGCCCCCCCACCATCACGCCGGCGAGCGTGGCATGGATACCCGAAAGCAGGATACAGCCCCACAATACCGCCCCCAGCAGCAGATAGAGCGACAGAAAACGAACATTGGCGCGATTCATCAGCGCCATGATGACGATTACGGCACCCGCCGCAACCAGCGCCAGCCAGTCAAGCGCACTGTTATAAAACAATGCGATAATCACTATCGCGCCCAAATCATCAATTATTGCCAGCGCCAACAGGAAAACTTTCAGGCTGACCGGCACCCGCGTCCCCAGCAAGGCCAGTACGCCGACGGCAAAGGCAATATCGGTGGCGGCCGGAATCGCCCAACCGACGCGCAATGCGGGCGTCCCGGCGGTCACCAGACTATAAATCACCGCCGGCGCCACCATGCCACCCAGCGCGGCGATAGCGGGAAAGGCCGCCCGTGCACGGCTGTTGAGCGCGCGCTGCAGCAGTTCGTATTTGACTTCCAGACCGACGGCCAGAAAAAACACCGCCATCAGGCCATCGTTAACTATCGTCAGCAAGCTCAGGTGCGCAGGCGTCGCGCTATCAGATTGTGCAGGAAAGTGAATGATGGCGTTGTACAGCGCGCGGGCATCGGTATTCGCCATCACGATAGCGGCAAGCGCGGCGACGAAAAGCAATACGCCACCGGAGGCCGGGTGGGCAATCATGCGGCGTAAAGACGCAGCTATCATGGGGATCCTCAATCTCTATAGACAAGGGAATATTGTGCGACAGGACGCGGCGGGGGTAAATGAAAACCGCCCTCTATACCGGCGAAAAAACGCATACGGCGCCGCAGGCACGGCAAAAAAAACCCCGGTGTAGGGCCGGGGAGAAGTAGAGCGTGCGCGGGTCAGATTAACGGGTTAAATCGTCAAAGAATTTTTTCACCCCGTCGAGGAAGCTTTTCGAGCGCGGGCTGTTCTGATCGCCGCTCGGCCCGCCAAAGCTCTCTTCCAGCTCGCGCAGCAGCTGCTTCTGGCGCTCGTTGAGTTTCACCGGCGTTTCCACCGCCACCCGACACAGCAGATCCCCTTGCTGTCCGCCGCGCACCGATTTCACCCCTTTGCCGCGCATGCGAAATAATTTACCGGTCTGCGTTTCCGCCGGCACTTTCAGCTTCACCCTGCCATCGAGCGTCGGCACTTCGATCTCGCCGCCCAGCGCCGCCATGGCAAAGTTGATCGGCACTTCACAGTACAGGTTGTTTTCTTCGCGTTCAAAAATGGGGTGTTTGCGCACCTGGACCTGTACATACAGATCCCCTGCGGCCGCCCCATGCTCTCCCGCTTCCCCCTCGCCCGTCAGGCGGATGCGATCGCCGGTATCCACGCCGGCCGGGATTTTCACCGACAGCGTCTTGGATTTTTCAACCCGGCCATGGCCGTGGCATTTAGCGCAGGGATCTTTGATGATCTTGCCCTGACCCTGACAGGTCGGACAGGTCTGCTGCACCGCGAAAAAGCCCTGACGCATCTGTACCTGGCCCTGGCCGTGGCAGGTCGGACAGGTCACCGCCGACGTCCCCGGCTTCGCGCCGCTGCCGTGACAGACATCGCACTCTTCCAGAGTCGGAATGCGGATTTCGCGGGTCACGCCGCACACCGCCTCCTCAAGGGAAAGCTCCATGTTATAGCGTAAATCCGCGCCCCGGCTGGCGCGCTGACGCCGGCCGCCGCCAAAGATATCGCCAAACACATCGCCGAAGATATCGCTAAAATCCGCGCCGCCGGCGCCGCCACCGCCCATGCCGCCCTGTTCAAAGGCCGCATGGCCATACTGATCGTAAGCGGCGCGCTTTTGCGCGTCGGTCAGCACTTCGTAGGCTTCTTTGATCTCTTTGAATTTCGCTTCGGCTTCGGCATTGCCTGGGTTGCGATCCGGGTGGAATTTCATCGCCAGGCGTTTATAGGCCTTTTTGATTTCACGCTCTTCCGCATCCCGGGAAACGCCCAAAATCTCGTAGTAGTCAGATTTCGCCATCGTTGTCTCTTCCTGCCCTCAACATGCTTGCACGGGCGCAGAGTTTCCCCGACGCCCGTGCCTGTTGCCCGCAACGGCGGTGTAAACTGCCCCGCCGCCGTGCCCTTCAGGGCGATTATTTTTTGTCTTTAACTTCTTCAAACTCGGCGTCAACGACATCATCGTCCGCCTTGGCGCTGCCGTCCGCGCCACCTTCACCCGCCGCCTGAGCCTGCTGCTGAGCCACTTCGAGCAGTTTGCCGGACACCTGAATAAGCGCCTGCATCTTCGCTTCGATATCGGCTTTATCTTCGCCTTTCAGCGCGGTGTCCAGATTTTTCAGCGCGTCCTCAATGGCGGTTTTATCCTCTGCCGGCAGTTTATCACCCGCGTCTTCCAGCTGCTTACGGGTGCTGTGCAGCAAATGGTCGGCCTGGTTACGGGTCTGCACCAGCTCTTCAAATTTGCGGTCGGACTCAGCGTTTGCTTCCGCTTCCTGCACCATCTTCTGGATTTCCTCTTCGTTCAGACCCGAGGAGGCCTTGATGGTGATTTTCTGTTCCCGGCCGCTGTTCTTGTCCTTGGCGGAGACGTGCAGAATGCCGTCGGCGTCGATATCGAACGTCACTTCAATCTGCGGCGTGCCGCGCATGGCCGGCGAAATGCCGTCCAGGTTGAACTGGCCCAGCGATTTATTATCGCCGGAGCGCTTGCGTTCCCCTTGCAGCACATGGATGGTCACGGCGGACTGATTGTCTTCCGCGGTGGAGAACACCTGGCTGTGCTTGGTCGGGATGGTGGTGTTCTTGGTAATCAGCGGCGTCATCACGCCACCCATGGTTTCGATACCCAGCGACAACGGGGTAACGTCCAGCAGCAGCACGTCTTTCACGTCGCCGGCCAGTACGCCGCCCTGAACTGCGGCACCGATGGCCACCGCTTCGTCCGGGTTGACGTCTTTACGCGGCTCTTTGCCGAAGAAGTCGGTGACTTTCTTCTGCACCAGCGGCATACGGGTCTGCCCACCGACCAGGATAACGTCTTTGATGTCGGAAACCGACAGGCCCGCATCCTTCAGTGCCACTTTCAGCGGCTCAAGCGTGCGATTGACCAGTTCCTCCACCAGTGACTCCAGTTTGGCGCGGGTCACTTTCAGGTTCATATGCTTCGGACCGGAGCCGTCGGCCGTGATGTACGGCAGGTTGACGTCGGTCTGCTGCGCGGAGGACAGCTCGATCTTGGCCTTTTCAGCCGCCTCTTTCAAGCGCTGCATCGCCAGCGGGTCGTTGCGCAGGTCGATGCCCTGATCTTTCTTGAATTCGTCCACCATATAGTTGATAAGACGGCTGTCGAAGTCCTCGCCACCCAAATGGGTGTCGCCGTTGGTCGCCAGCACTTCAAAGGTTTTTTCACCGTCGACATCATCGATTTCGATAATCGAGATATCGAAGGTCCCGCCGCCCAGGTCATAGACCGCGATGGTGCGGTTGCCGGTTTCTTTGTCCATACCGTAGGCCAGCGCGGCCGCGGTCGGCTCGTTGATGATACGCTTGACGTCCAGACCGGCGATACGGCCGGCGTCTTTGGTTGCCTGGCGCTGCGTATCGTTAAAATAGGCCGGCACGGTGATGACCGCTTCGGTGACCGGTTCGCCCAGATAGTCTTCCGCGGTCTTTTTCATTTTTTTCAGAATTTCTGCGGAGATCTGCGGCGGCGCCATTTTCTGGCCTTTGACTTCCAGCCAGGCATCGCCATTGTCTGCAGCAACGATTTTGTACGGCATGATGCTGACATCGCGCTGTACTTCTTCGTCCGGGTAGCGACGGCCGATCAGACGCTTGATGGCGAACAAGGTGTTTTGCGGATTAGTAACGGACTGACGTTTAGCCGGTTGGCCAACCAGAATTTCACCATCCTGCGTATAGGCAATGATGGAAGGCGTGGTACGATCGCCTTCGCTGTTTTCAAGTACGCGAGGTTTGCTGCCTTCGATAATTGCGATGCAGGAGTTGGTCGTACCCAAGTCGATACCAATGATTTTTCCCATCTAAACATCTCCACTAAAGTTCAATTTCGTTGTGGTCGTAAACCTGATATGCGGCCGAAAATAAACTTTTCAAGTTTTCGCCGCCCGATAATTTCCCAGGTTCAACAACGTAGGATGCAAATAAGATGGGGTCATGCCGCTCTGCATCAAGGGGTAACGGCAAAAAAAAACGGCGGCGGCGCCCTGCGCGCCGGGCATTTTGCCCCAGGACGCACGACGCTTTGGCTAATACATTGAATAATTTATGGTAAATTAATTAGGCAAGATTATAACACGCCAGAGCCACGACGCGTCTGCCCGACGATCGTGCTTACCCTACCGCTTTAGCCCGATCGGTGCGCGGCAGCGCGCCCTGCACTTTCCCCGGTAGTGCAAATCCCAGCGCAATGCCCATCAGCGACAACGCCAGCACATACCACGACGGCGCCATCGGCGTCACTTTCATCAGTAAGGTCACCACCATTGGCGTCAGACCACCGAAAATGGCGTAGGAAATATTGTAGGAAAAGGAAATACCGCTGAACCGCACCGGCGCCGGAAAGGCGTGGACCATGACAAATGGCACGCCGCCCATGATGCCGACAAAGAAACCGGCCGTACCTTAAGTCAGAAACAGTTGCGCCCGATTGGCAACATCGCTGTGGTAAAAGATCCAGCTACCGACGGCCAGTAGGGCGCAGCCGACAACAAAGGTTTTGCGCGCCCCGAACTTGTCTATCACCACGCCGGCGACAATGCAGCCGAACGCCAGGGCGATGATCGCCACGCAATTGGCCTGCAGCGCCATGGCAGCGCTGACGCCGCGCTGTTGCTGCAGCCACAACGGGGCCATCAGGATAACCACCACGATGCCGGCGGACAGCAGCCAAGTGAGCAGCATGGAAACCGCTACCGCTTTCTTGTGACGCACCACCACTGACTTGAGCGGCAGCTCGCGGGCCAGCGCTTTGCGCGCCTGCAGTTCGACAAAGATGGGCGTTTCGCGCAGCCAGCGGCGCAAATACATGGCGCACAGACCAAAGATGCCGCCGATAAAGAAAGGAATACGCCAACCGCCGGCGGCTATGGTGCTAGCGGGGAGTAACTGGTTGATAAGCGTGGCGACAAACGAGCCGAGCAGAATACCGACGGTCAACCCGGCGGTCAGGGCACCGCAGGCAAAGCCGATGCGCCGGGCGGGCACATGTTCGGCGACAAACACCCAGGCGCCGGGCACCTCGCCGCCAATGGCCGCGCCCTGCAGGATGCGCAACAACAATAGCAGCAGCGGCGCCGCGATACCCAGCGCGGCATAGGTCGGCAACAGACCAATCAACAGCGTCGGTAGCGCCATCAGCAGGATAGACAGGGTAAACATTTTCTTGCGCCCCACCCGATCGCCGAAGTGGGCCATCACAATCCCGCCCAGCGGCCGCGCCAGATAGCCCGCGGCAAAGATACCGAAGGTTTGCATCTGGCGCAGCCACTCCGGCATGTCCGCCGGGAAAAACAGCTGCCCCATCACCCCGGCGAAAAACACAAAGATAATAAAGTCGTAAAACTCCAACGCCCCACCCAATGCCGCCAGCGTAAGCGTCTTATAATCCTGCCGGTTCAACCGGCGGTGACGTTCGTCCTGCATAATCATCTGCGCTTGACAAGGGAAATGGCAACAATATATCACGCCTTGTAAACTCAAACTTACTGGCAGACTAAAAATGTCCGCCGTTCTGGCAATAAGTCATGAACGCGACGCCGCGCGCTCATTTCTGCCGCGGCGCTCACTCTTCGGTTGGCCGGCGCGCGCTTTTCGGTCGAAACGCCACCACCACCGCAGGATCGGTGTCCAAGTAGGGGCCATCCAGCAGTTGAATGCAGTAGGGTACGCTGGCAAAAATCCCCTGTACCGCAATATCACCGTGCGCATTCTTCACCCCTTCCAGCGTTTCCTGAATCGATTTTGGCTGGCCCGGTAAGTTGAGGATCAGGGACTGTTTGCGGATAACGGCGGTTTGGCGCGACAAAATGGCCGTGGGCACAAAGTGCAGACTGATTTGCCGCATCTGTTCGCCGAACCCCGGCATTTCGCGATCGGCCACCGCCAGCGTGGCGTCGGGCGTGACATCACGCCGCGCCGGCCCGGTGCCGCCGGTGGTCAGCACCAGGTGGCAACCGCTTTCATCCACCAATTCGCGCAGCGTTTGCTCAATAAGGGGTTGCTCGTCCGGTACCAACCGGGTTTCGAGGCTGAAGGGGCTGGTCACAGCGCGGTTCAGCCAGGCTTCGAGCGCTGGCAGCCCCTGATCGACATAGACACCGCGGGCGGCGCGGTCTGAAATGGATACCAGCCCGATACGGCAGGTTTGCATACGCGTGTTCTCCTAAACAACCATGGCGGGCGCCGAGCGGCGGCGCCATTAAAAACGGCCCGCGCAGGGCCGTAAACGTTTTCTTTCACCCCTGCCGGCAGGATAGCCGGCGGTCCGCATTACAGCAGTTCGCCCAGCATGTTTTCCAGTTTTTCCTGATCGACGGCAAAGTTGCGAATACCCTGCGCCAATTTATCCACCGCCATCGGATCCTGATGATGCTGCCACAGGAAGGCCGCTTCGGTTAACCTCTCCGGCCGCGCCTTCACCGGGCCTGTATAGGAAAGTTTACGCTCAAGCTCCCCCTGGCTTTCCGCCAGCTCTTGTAGCAACGCCGGCGCAATCGTGAGCCGGTCGCAACCGGCCAACGCCATAATCTCGCCGCTGTTACGAAAACTGGCACCCATAACGACGGTGTCGTAACCATGCTGTTTATAATAGCGATAGATGGCGGTAACCGATACCACGCCGGGATCCTCTTCCGGGGCAAACGTCTGGCGTTCGCCGTTGGCCTTATGCCAGTCGAGAATACGCCCGACGAAGGGAGAAATCAGATACACGCCCGCCTCGGCGCAGGCTCGCGCCTGAGCAAAAGAAAACAGCAGCGTCAGATTACAATTGATGCCGGCTTTTTCCAGCTGTTCGGCGGCACGAATACCCTGCCAGGTCGAGGCCAGCTTGATCAAAATACGTTCGCTGCCAATGCCGGCATCGTTGTAGAGTTTGATTAGGCTCTTGGCCTTGGCAACGCTGGCCTCGGTATCGTAAGAAAGGCGGGCGTCCACTTCGGTCGAAACGCGGCCGGGCACCAATTTCAGAATTTCCCTGCCGATATTGACCGCCAGCCTATCGGCGGCGTAGGTCACCTGTGCCGCCCGATCGTGACTCTGGCCGCGCGCCCAGGCAATGGCGTCATCAATATAGCCGCGGTATGCCGGGATTTGGGCGGCGTTGAGAATCAGCGAGGGGTTAGTGGTCGCATCCTGAGGTTGATAGCGCTTAATGGCGGTGATATCGCCGGTATCGGCTACGACGGTGGTCATTCTACGCAGGGAACTGAGTTTGTCTGTCATAATCATGTTCTCATGTTGTCGCGTGCTTTAAGAAATCGGGCATGGCCGCGCCGAAATGATAGCACGGGCGGCCGCGGCGGAAAGCGGCCGGACGCGGACTTTTGCCTGTCGCACCTATCGATGAAATCATCCGTAAAATAGGTAAAATGGGCGCCGGGCCCTACAACACCCAGCCAGGATGCTGGAGCAGGAGAAAAGGAACGATGGCTGAGCTATTGAATTTTATCAATAACCTGTTATGGGATTCACTGTTAATTTATCTGCTGTTGGGTACCGGCATCTGGTTTACGCTACGCACCGGCTTTATCCAGATACGTCATTTCTGCCATACCTTCACCATTCTTAAAGACTCAGGGACGCGCGGCGGCGGCGGCATTTCACCATTTCAGGCCTTATGCACCTCCCTTGCCGCCCGTATCGGCTGCGGCAATCTGATGGGTGTCGCCATCGCGCTGATGCTGGGCGGACCGGGCGCCATTTTCTGGATGTGGCTGGCGGCGTTAATTGGCATGGCGACCGCCTTTGCGGAAAGTACGCTGGCGCAGCTGTATAAAATACTCGATAACCGCGGCAACGCCTGCGGCGGGCCGGCCTGGTATATGGCCAACGGACTCGGTCTGCGCTGGATGGGCACGCTGTTCACCCTGTTTCTGCTGGCGGGCTATGGCGGTTTTTTCAGCGCCGTTCAGGCCAACGCCATTACGCTGTCCGCGCAGCAGCTGTCCGGTATGGGGCGCTGGCCGATAACCCTGGTGCTGCTTATCCTCAGCGCGGCGGCGATTTTCGGCGGCCTGCGCGCCATCGCCCGCCTGACCCAATGGCTGGTGCCGGCGATGGGTATTCTCTACTTATTACTGGCGGGTTGGGTGCTAGTGCATCACTGGCGCCAGCTCACAACCGTCGCCGCCCTGGTGTTCGACAGCGCCTTTGGCCTGCCGGAGGCCGCCTCGGGGCTGGTCGGTTATGGCTTGGCGCAGGCGATTTTCCAAGGGGTGCAGCGCGGTCTGTTCTCTAATGAGGCGGGCACCGGCTCGGCGCCGAACATCGCCGCCGCCGCCGCGCCCTGGCCGCCACACCCCGCCTCGCAGGGCTATATCCAGATGTTGGCGGTGTTTATCGATACGCTGGTGATTTGCAGCGCCACGGCGGCAATTATCCTCACCTCCGGCACGCTGGAGCACGCCCACGCCGACATCCACGGTATCGCGCTGATTAATCAATCGCTGGCCACGGTAACCGGTCATTGGAGCATGCCGCTACTTATGGCGCTGGTGTTTGTGTTCTCCTTCGCCGCCATCATTGGCAATTACGCCTATGCAGAAAGCAGTCTGCGTTTTTTCGTGCCGCAGCCGGTGAAGCTGAAATGGCTGCTGCGCCTGATGACGCTGGCCATGGTACTGTTTGGCTGCGTGGCGGAAGTCTCCGTGGTCTGGCGATTGGCGGACCTGGCGATGGGGTTGATGACGATAACTAACTTGATTGCCCTTTTATTGCTGTCGCCGGTCGTACTGATGTTGGCCAATGATTACAATAGTCAGCGCGCCATCGGTAAACTGCCGACCTTTTATGCGGTGAATTTCCCCGCTATCGCGCCGCAATTGGCGCCGGATCTGTGGGGGCGGCCAAACCCGTCGCACCAGGAAAGCCGCCACCCGGCCGCCCCGAAACCCCTTGATCATTAAGGCGCCGACGCGGCAAAACCGGCGGCCGTTTTTTTTCGCGACAACAGGAAACTACAATGCTAATGGTTATCTCTCCAGCGAAAACGCTGGATTTTCAGCGTCCGCTGGCAACCCAACGCTACACCCAGCCCGAATTGCTGCCGCGCTCGGCGGCGCTTATCGACCTGTGCCGGCAGCTGACGCCGGCGCGTATCGGCACCCTAATGGGGATTAGCGATAAATTGGCCGATCTCAACGCCGCGCGCTTTCAGGCCTGGCAGACGCCGTTTACCCCCGATAATGCGCGACAGGCGATATTGGCTTTTAAAGGGGATGTTTATACCGGGCTGGCGGCGGAGACGTTCAGCGAGGCGCAATTCGATTTTGCCCAACGCCATCTGCGGATATTGTCCGGGCTATACGGCGTATTGCGTCCGCTGGATCTGATGCAGCCATACCGGCTGGAGATGGGAATTCGCCTGGCCAACCCGGCCGGGGCCTCATTGTATCACTATTGGGGCGCTACGCTTACCGACAAACTCAATCAGGCGCTGGCGGAACAGGGTGACGCCCTGGTGATTAATCTGGCCTCGGACGAGTATTTCCGCGCGGTGCAGCCGGCGCGGATTAACGGGCGCGTCATCAAACCGGTGTTTCTGGATGAAAAAAACGGCCAGTACAAAGTAATCAGTTTTAACGCCAAAAAAGCCCGCGGCATGATGAGCCGCTTTATCATTACCGAAGGGTTGACACAGCCAGAGCCGTTGAAAGCCTTTAATGCGGGGGGTTATCGATTCGACGCCGCGGCCTCCAGCGACGATGAATGGGTATTTAAACGACCGCAGCAGGACGGCTAGCGCCGCAGCCAAAGCGCCGTCGCCGGTAGACGCACCGAGCAGAGCAACTGCGCCGGCGGCCGCACAGACCAGAGCGGCAGCGTTGGCGGCCGCACCGATTAAAGCGGTGACGCCAGTGGACGCAGCACAGAGAGCAGCCGGTAGACGCACCGAGTAGAGCGGCTAGGCCGCGCGCATCTGATACACGCGGCAGCGGGTCGCTAGGGCGCCAACCCCAGCATCAGCGTGCGCAAGGCGCTGAAGGACGCCGGCATGCGCTCCGACAGCAACGGCAAGGTCGCGCGCACCGCCAGCGCCGGCGGCAACGGCAGGCTCTGGCCGAGGATCGTGTCCACCGATTCCTTGAACTTGGCCGGATGGGCAGTGCCGAGGAATAAGCCGTACTCCCCCGGCTGTAAACTGTCGCGCAGCAGGCGGTAGGCGATGGCGGCATGGGGCTCGGAAATATAGCCCAAGCCCGCCAGCTCGCGCATCGTCTCGGCGGTGGTAGTATCGTCGACGCAGCCGTAATCGAGCGTGGTCAGTTGCCAGTTTTTACGCCGGAACAATTCTTCCACCCGCGGCCAGTTATTGGGCTGGCTGACGTCCATCGCGTTCGACAGCGTAGCCACAGTGGGATTCGGCAGCCATTTGCCGTCGCGTAAAAACCGCGGGACGGTATCGTTGGCGTTGGTGGCGGCGATAAAACGCTTCACCGGCAGCCCCAGGGTTTTGGCCAGCAGACCGGCGGTGAGATCGCCGAAATTGCCGCTCGGTACCGACACCACCAGTTGATTACGCGCCTGCTGCGGCAGTTGCGCCACCGCTTCAAAGTAATAGCAAATCTGCGCCAGCAGACGGCTGATATTGATTGAGTTAGCGGAGTTCAGCCCCAGCGTCTGTTTCAATTCTTCATCATCAAACGCCTGTTTCACCAGCGCCTGGCAGGCATCGAAATCGCCCTCGACCGCCACGGTGTGAATATTGCCGCCCAGCGTACAAAACAGTTTTTCCTGTAGCGGGCTAATTTTGCCTTCGGGGTAAAGGATCACGACCCGCACATTCTTAAGCCCGTAGAACGCATGCGCCACCGCAGCGCCGGTATCACCGGAGGTGGCGGTCAGAATGGTCACCGGCTGGCCTTGGCCAACTTCGGTGAGCATCTGCGCCATAAAACGGCCGCCAAAATCCTTGAATGCCAGGGTCGGGCCATGAAACAGCTCCAGCGCGGCGATATCCTTGGCGACCGGCACCACCGGCGCCGGGAATTCAAACGCCGCCGCCACCCGCGCCAGAACGCGCTCCGGCGGCAGCTCATCACCGATATAGGCCGACAGAATGCGCGCGCTGCGCGCGACGAAATCCATCGCCAGCAACTCGTCTATTTCGGTCAGGGCAAATTCGGGCAGCGTCATGGGAAAAAACAGCCCCTGCTGACGGCCCAGGCCCTGTTTGATCGCCTGGGCGAAGCTGACCTGCTCGTTGTGTTCCTTGATATTGTAGAGTTTCATCATTTAATCCATCATCAAACGGGCGCCGGAGGTATCCAGGCGGCAAATATGAACAAAACCTTCGTCGTTTTGCAGGTAGTGCTGCGTCAGCCAGTCGGCGACGCGCGCCGCGGTATCCTGGCGATCGCAGATAGCGAATAGCGTCGGTCCCGAACCCGAAATACCGCAGGCCAGCGCGCCGATATCACCCACCGCCTGACGCGCGTCGGCGAAGCCCGGCAGCAGTCGGGTGCGATAGGGCTCAGCGATGACATCTTTCATCAATTTAGCCGCCAGCGCCGGCTGCCGGGTATGTCAGGCGTGCACAAAGCCCGCCAGATAACGGCCATGGCTGATGCAGTCCTGGCGACGATACTGCGCCGGCAAAATCGCCCGCGCCTCGGCGGTGCTCACTTTGATGCCCGGATAGGCCATCACCCACAGCCAGTCGTCAAACCCCGGCACCGGCTGGCTGATGATGCCGTTTTCCTCAAGCATCAGTTGCATGCCGCCGAGAAAACAGGGCGCGACATTATCGAAATGCACCCCGCCGGAAATGCGCCCCTCCATTTCCCCCATCAACATCAGCATCTGATCATCGTTTAGCGGACGGCCGCAATGGGCATTCATCGCCACCAGCGCCGCCACCACCGAACAGGCGCTGGAGCCCAGACCGGAGCCGATGGGCATGTTTTTTTCCAGCCGCAGGGCCACCGGCACCGTTTCCCCCACCGCTTCGCAAAAACGCTGCCAGCATTGATAAACGATGTTTTGCTCCGGCTCTGCCGGCAGCTTGTCGACAAAGCGCCCGGCGCAGTGCAGGCTGAAGCTGTCGGCGCGGGTGACGCTGACGCAATCCCCCAGCAGCGTGCCGTCCATCGGCGACACCGCCGCGCCCAGCACGTCGAACCCCACGCTGACGTTGCCGATTGAGGCCGGCGCATACACTTTAACCATGTTAAACTCCCAACTTCCATGACAGCGTGCGTAAAAGATCGGCGAAAACGCCAGCGGCGGTGACATCATTGCCGGCGCCATAGCCGCGCAGTACCAGCGGTAACGGTTGATAGTAGCGGGTCGAGAACGCCAGCGCGTTTTCGCCGTCTTTCACTTTGAACAGCGGGTCATTGGCCCCCACCGCCTCGATATTGACTTACAGCGCCCGTCGTCAATGCTGCCCACATAGCGCAGCACCTGGCCTTCCGCGCGGGCTTTCGCCACTCTGGCGGCAAACTCAGCGTCCAAGGTCGGCAGCAGGGCAAGAAACGCGTCCACATCGCCGCCGGCGTCAAAACTCGCCGGCAACACCGGCTCGACATCGATATCGGTCAACTCCAGGGTATATCCCGCCTCGCGCGCCAGGATCAGCAGCTTGCGCGCCACATCCATCCCGGAAAGATCATCCCGCGGGTCGGGCTCGGTGTAACCGTTGCCGCGTGCCAGCAGCGTCGCCGCCGACAGCGACATCCCCTCGTCCAACTTGCCGAAAATGAAGGATAGCGAGCCGGAAAGAATACCGGAAAACCGCGTCAGCTCATCGCCGGCATTCAATAAATTCTGTAAGTTTTCGATAACCGGCAGACCGGCGCCAACGTTGGTATCATAAAGGAACTTACGACGCGAGGCTGCGGCGGCGGCGCGCATCTGATGGTAATAATCCATTGAGGCGGTATTGGCTTTCTTGTTCGGCGTCACCACGTGGAAGCCGTCCGCCAGAAAATCCGCAT
This sequence comes from Candidatus Sodalis sp. SoCistrobi, assembly GCF_900143145.1. Taxonomy (GTDB): domain Bacteria; phylum Pseudomonadota; class Gammaproteobacteria; order Enterobacterales; family Enterobacteriaceae; genus SoCistrobi. Next base: position 13,163 of record NZ_FRDB01000001.1, on the reverse strand, counting down.
ATTGATTGGCTACCGCCTCGCTGCTGGTGCAGTCGACGATGACCGGGTTAAGCAGGTGGTACTCTTTCACCAGCCGGATCAACCGCCCCAGATTAAACGGCTCGCGCGCTTCGGCCAGCGCCGCCTGCCAGTTCGCCAGGTCGATACCGTGCACATTGGTCAGTAGCGCGCGCGAGTTGGCGATACCGCACACCCGCAAGTCAATATGTTTGCCTTTTAGCCACGCATGCTGGCGGCGGATCTGCTCGATCAATGCGCCGCCGACGCCACCCGCGCCAATAACGAACACCTCGATCACCTGATCGGTATTGAACAGCATCTGGTGCGCCACCCGCACGCCGGTAGTGGTGCTGTCATTGTCTACCACCACCGAAATGGAACGCTCGGACGATCCTTGCGCGATAGCGATGATGTTGATATTGGCGCGCGCCAGCGCCGCAAACAGCTTGGCGGACAGGCCGCGCTGCGTGCGCATGCCATCGCCCACCACCGAGATGATCGCCAGGCGGGAGATAACATCCAGCGGCTCCAGCAGACCGTCTTTCAGCTCCAGGTAAAATTCCTCCTCCAGCGCCCGGCGGGCGCCCGCCAGCTCATGCTGGGGCACGCAAAAGCTGATGCTGTATTCCGAAGACGATTGCGTAATCAGCACCACGGAGCTGCCGGCGCGCGACATGGCGGCAAATACCCGTGCCGCCATGCCGATCATCCCTTTCATTCCCGGGCCGGAGACGTTGATCATCGCCATATTGTTCAGATGGGTGATGCCTTTGACCGGGTTGCCTTCCTCGCCGCTGGTCGGCCCGATTAAGGTACCGGGCGCCTGAGGATTGGTGGTGTTTTTGATAAGGCAGGGAATTTGGAACTGAGCGATGGGAACGATGGTGCGGGGATGGAGAACCTTGGCGCCGAAATAAGACAGCTCCATCGCCTCTTGATAGGAAAGCTGACTCAACAAACGCGCATCCGGCACCTGATGAGGATCGCAGGTATACACGCCGTCGACATCGGTCCAGATTTCACAACAATCGGCGCGCAGACAGGCCGCCAGCACCGCCGCGGAGTAATCGGATCCATTGCGACCCAGCACCACCAGCTCGCCGCGCTCGTTACCGGCGGTGAAGCCGGCCATCAGGATGATGTGATCGGCGGGGATCGCGGCGTCATTGATGCGCCGGGTAGATTCCGCGATATCCACCGTCGACTCAAGATACCCCCCCTGTGCCAGCAGTTTTGCCACCGGGTCGATGACCGTGACGCCAAAGCCGCGCGCGCGCAATAGCGCTTCCATCAGCGCGATGGACAGTTTTTCGCCGCGGCAGATGATGGCGGCGTTAACGCTGTCGGGGCAGTATTTCAGCAGCGCAATGCCGTGCAATAATTGCTTGAGCTGGGCGAATTCCTGCTCGACCACACTACGCAGCGCCGCATGATCAAACCCCGGCTGCGCGGCGGCCAAACCGTCTAAAAGCCGGCTAAAGATCTGTTCAGCGTCGAGAATATTCGGCTGGATATCGCTGCCGTTGAGCGTGCGGTCGATCATGGCGACCAGATGATTGGTAATTTTGGCCGGCGCGGATAATACCGCTGCCACCTGTCCCTGGCGGCTATTGCTCTCAAGGATATCGGAGACGCGGATAAAACGTTCCGCGTTGGCGACAGAGGTACCGCCAAATTTCAGTACTCGCATTTCTGTTTCATCTCCTGAATTAAGCTTAAAAAAAAGCCCGCACTGTCAAGGTGCGGGCTTTTTTCTGGATTCCTGTATGCGTCAGCCCGCGCCGCTACCCGTGGTGGTAATAATAATGGTGCTGTGGCTGAAGCGGGTACGCATGATGGTTGGTGTTATCACTGTTTTTTATTAATACCCTATTGGTTAAAGCAATCAGGCGTTAAAGTCAATGAATATCTGTTTATGCCCGGCGATAAACCGCCCGTATCGCGCCGTTCAATATTCACCTGCCGGCGCCACGGGCGCGCACGAACGTTTATCTATTCCCGCCAATCCAGCATGTTATGCTAGTCACTACTTCCCGGGCGGCAGGTAATACCAGCGGGCAGTGAGTCGTTAAGGATGCCTTACATCGCGACACAGACCTGCACCCCATCAGCATCGCCCACGAACAACCGGCAGGCCTTTACAATTATGGCTAAGTTAGGTAGTCACTTACGTTATTAAACAGAAGCTATTGTCATTTGTGGAAAATAACCGGCGGGAAAATAGAATATTTGCCGCCGTAAGCGCACAACAATAAAGTTCATCCATAAGCGGATGTTATCCGAACGCGCCCGCGACGACACCGCAGCGGGAACCCGCAAAGCCCTTATGACACGACCGGCAGCCGCTGTGGCGGGGCTATTCCACCCCCTCACCCCGCCGGGTTAAACAATATAAGATAATGGTACATAAAGAGACATTAAAGTTATCTTACGGGCCGCGCTGTTAATCCCGTCTAGGGAAATGGCACAGGTGTTAGGGTTTATTTTGATATACGTCAGCAAAATGATATTTTCTTGAGTGGTAAATGCGGTTGACGCTGTTATATTGTTGTTAATAAGGGTAAGCTATGCAGCATTTAAGCTTGAGAAATCAAGTCCTGAATACAGGTAAGCGTCGCCGGTAACATAGCGTTAATCACGATAGGGCACGTTGAAGTGCTTAGGCCTGAAGCCTTGGAGGATGCATTTTGTTCCTCCGCTACCGTTAAGGACGACAGCGGCTTGAGTACCTCCTCTTTCAATTATGTTGGTAATTTTAGGTAGCAAACATGCAGACCCCGCACATTCTTATCGTTGAAGACGAGTCAGTCACCCGTAATACCCTCAAAAGCATATTTGAAGCTGAGGGCTATATGGTTCATGAAGCTACCGACGGCGCAGAGATGCATCGCGCGTTGTCGGAACATGATATTAATCTGGTTATCATGGATATCAACCTGCCGGGTAAAAATGGCTTGTTGCTGGCGCGAGAACTTCGGGAGCATACCAGCGTTGCCCTGATGTTTCTTACCGGCCGCGATAATGAGGTGGATAAGATCCTCGGATTGGAAATCGGCGCCGACGATTATATTACCAAGCCTTTCAACCCGCGCGAACTCACTATCCGTGCGCGTAACCTGCTGTCCCGCACCATGAATCTGGGCGGCGCCCTTGAAGAACGCAAGCTGGTGGAAAGCTACAAATTCAACGGTTGGGAGCTCGATATTAACAGCCGTTCTCTGCTGAGCCCTCACGGCGAGAGCTATAAATTGCCGCGCAGTGAATTTCGCGCCATGCTGCACTTCTGCGAAAATCCCGGCAAGATCCAATCGCGCGCCGAGCTGCTGAAGAAAATGACCGGCCGCGAGCTTAAGGCCCATGACCGTACCGTTGATGTTACCATTCGCCGTATACGGAAACATTTTGAATCAACGCCGGATACGCCGGAAATCATCGCCACCATTCACGGCGAAGGTTATCGTTTTTGCGGCGATCTGGAAGAGTAAGTTTCACCAACGGCGCCCTCCCCGGCCGGGGCGGGCGTCCGATTTTCTCCCCCCGCCGGTAAACGGTTCCGCGTCGCCCCGAACGGCTGCCGCCCGTCATACCCGCTATCCCTCGCCCGGCGTGAGCGCGCTTCCTCGCGGTAAGCCGACACCCTCCACACCGGCAAACGCCGGCGGGCATGACGCCGCCGCCTTCAATCGGGTGTCAGAAAGAGCGGTTACGGACGCTTCTCGCCCCAGGGAATAATCGGCACCGCACTGAGTGCATTTTTCGGCGATCCTTCCACTACCCGATCCGAATACGAGAGATACACCAGCGCGTTACGTTTGGCATCATAAAAGCGAACCACCTGCAGGCGCTTGAAAATCAGCGAGGTACGTTTTTGGAACACCACGCTACCGTGCTGCTGGCCGTTTTTAATTTTGTCGCTCAGGGTAATCGGCCCCACCTGCTGACAGGAAATTGCCGCATCGGAGGTATCTTCCGCCAGGCCGAGGCCGCCTTTGATACCGCCGGTTTTGGCACGGCTGAGATAACATGTCACGTTGGCAACATCGGGATCGTCAAAGGCTTCCACCACGATTTTGTGATCCGGGCCGAACAGCTTGAACACCGTGTCGACGGAACCGACCTCTTCGGCGTGGGCCATGCCGAGGCTAAAGGCCCAGCCCATCAGGGCGAGAACGATTTTTTTATTCATAGGGGTAGCGTAATTTCCTGTAGCAACCTAAGGGCCGCCAGCGCAATGACGTCGGCGGGACTGGTCAATATTAACCGGCAATAATAAGCTAATAAATCTTTTGCGACCTGTTAGCCAAAATATTGCTATCATGCGTCGACAATTTCTAATGACGCCTTCACCGCTTTCTGAGGATTCTTATGGATCAAGCCGGGATCATTCGTGACCTGTTAAGCTGGCTCGATAGCCATCTGGACCAGCCGCTGTCGCTGGATAATGTCGCCGCCAAGGCCGGCTATTCCAAATGGCACCTGCAACGTATGTTCAAAGAAGTGACCGGCCAGGCCATCGGCGCCTATATTCGCGCGCGCAGATTGTCCAAGGCGGCGGTGGCCCTGCGGCTGACCAGTCGGCCGATACTGGATATCGCGCTCCAGTACCGTTTCGATTCCCAGCAGACGTTCACCCGCGCTTTCAAGAAGCAATTCGCCCAAACCCCGGCGCTGTATCGCCGCAAAGAAGAGTGGGATTCCACCGGCATCCGACCGCCGATTCGTCTGGAACAAACCACGATGCCGCAGGCGGAGTTCATCCGGCTGCCGGCGATGGAACTTATCGGCGTTACGCAAAGTTACACCTGCACCCTTGAGCAGCTCAGTAGTTTCCGTACCGAGCTGCGCATCCATTTCTGGCGCCAGTATCTTGGCGAGGCGAAATGTCTGCCGCCGACCCTGTACGGCCTGAACCATACCCGGCCCAGTCTGGAGAAGGATGATGAGCAGGAAGTGCTCTACACCACCGCCATCGAGCCCCAGCATATGCCGGAAAACGTGCACGGCGGCGAGCCTGTCCTGTTGGAAGGCGGCGAATACGCCCGCTTTATTTACCAGGGGCCGCCCCACGATTTGCAGGACTTTATCCTGGCGTTGTACGGCACCTGCCTGCCGTCGCAAAGCCTGGTGCGCCGTAAGGGATGCGATATCGAACGCTTCTTCCCGCCGGAGCGCAAACCGGACGCGGAACTGCCGCACACGATCCGCTGCGAGTATTTGATTCCGGTGCGGCGTTAACGCTGCAGCTCATCCAGGGCGGGCATATCCAGATGGGAGACATCGCCCGCCGTTTCCACCACCCAGCCGGGCGCCAGCCACGGGCTTTGCTGGTAATCCATGCGCGAAAGGGAGCAGTTGCGCAGCCTGAGTCGACGCTCGGCGTAGGCCGGCAGCCCCAGTACCGTGCTTATCAGACAGCCAAGGGCCATGCCGTGGCTGACCAGCAGCGGCAGACTGCCCGCAGGCAGCGACAGGCAGCCATTCAGGGCAGCATGCATGCGCGTCGCCATTTCAGTCATCGACTCACCGCCGGGGATGCGGCCGCCTTCGGTGCCGTTGACCAATTGCCGACGCCAGTTTTCTTCCTCGTCGGTCAGGGTGGCGATATCGCGGGTTTCCAATACCCCCATATCCAGCTCGCGCAGCCGCGCATCGACCGTCATCGCACAGCCGCAGCCGGCGGCGATGATTTCTGCGGTACGGCGTGTACGGCCCAAATCGCTACTGATAACATGGGTGATACCCAATGATTTGGCCCGTTCAGCGACCTGCTCCGCCTGGCGTTCACCTTTGGCGGTTAATGCACTGTCGGATTGCCCCTGAATACGGCGCAGCGCATTCCATTCAGTTTCGCCATGACGAACAAGATAAACCTGTAACATACTTTTTTCCGTTATACTGCGTGAAAGAGACGGGAGTTAACCAGATACTATGTACAATGTAATCGCTGCCACCCATAACCCGGCCAAGATTGACGCCATTCAGCACGCTTTTGACGATACGTTTGGTGCGGGCAATTGCCAAGTGGAGGGCATTGATGTTGACAGCGGCGTGCCATCCCAGCCGATGGGCGATCATCAAACCCGCAGCGGCGCGCGCAACCGGGTAATGGCCGCCCGCCAGGTCAATCCAGAGGCGGACTTCTGGGTCGGCGTCGAAGCCGGCGTGGAAGAGAATATGACCTTTGCCTGGATGGTGATTGAAAATGCACATCTGCGGGGTGAGTCGCGCTCCGCCAGTTTAATGTTACCTAATAGTATATTACAGGGAATCATAGAAGGGCGAGAATTGGGTCATGAAATGGCACGATTAACCGGTATTGAGGACATAAAGCGCCGTGGCGGGGCTATTGGCGTCTTCACGGAAGGCCGTCTGACGCGGAGTAGCGTCTACCATCAAGCGCTGCTACTGGCCTTGGTGCCTTTCCATAATGCTATCTTTCAGGAACCACGCCGAGGGCGCAACTAGAGCGGCGTGTCCCGCAGTTGCTGTATGAGCCAGCGTTTCAGCTCCGGCGGCGCGGATTTCAGGCTGTTTGATCCCCGGGTTATCGTGGCGATACCGGCTCCGAGCTCATTTTTCAGCTCACGCTGGCTGACGTCACCGGCCAGCAGGGCCTGAATGATGCGGATACGCGTCGCCAGCGCTTCGCGTTCGTCGGGCGTGAGCATCAGCGGCACGTGCAGCTCGTCGTCATAGGCCTGGCCCAGCAGGCGGGCGAAGGTGCGCCAGTCCTGCTCCAGCCGATCGGCACCGGCGCCCGCGCCGGGGGTGGAAGATGTCGCGTTCATAAGCTCTACCGCCATACCATTAAACTAGTACAGTAGCTTAACATACTTTTTGCCGCTCAGTAGCGACGCTGCCACTCGGCGTCGGTCAGCAGTTTCGCCGGCTGACGCAGGAAATAGCGGTAAAACACGTCATAAGCCAGCACATTTTTGACATAACCGCGGGTTTCGGAAAACGGAATGCTCTCGATGAAGGCGATGGCGTCGGCGCGGCCGGCGCTGGCGTTGAGCCAGCTGTTGACTCTGCCGGGACCGGCATTGTAGGCGATACTGGCCAGAATACGGTTACGGCCAAACATCTGATAGACGTACTCCAGATAAGCCGTGCCGAGGGCGATATTGATTTGCGGATCCAATAGTTGGCCGGGTTGGGTATAATTCGCCATATTGAACATCTGTGCCGTATGTTGCGCGGTGGCCGGCATCAATTGCATCAATCCGGCGGCGCCCACCGGCGAACGCACTTTCGGATTCCAGGCGCTCTCCTGGCGGGCGATAGCCATGGCGTAACTCTGGCTTATCCCTTTATCGTTAGTCGCCTGACGGAACGTTTGGTGCCAGGCCAGCGGAAAGCGTTCTTCCAAATGGTCCCACAGCTTGCCGCTGATGGTGGCCTGCACGCTTAAGTCCGGCCACTGCTGTAAAAACGCGTAGCGCGCCAGCTGCTCTTGTTGCGGCCGGCTTCGGCTCGCCACCAGCGCGGCCCATTCGCTGCGCGCCAAATTGTCCATATTCCAATACATCAGCTCGCGCACCCGGGCAATAGCCGGCTCCCGCGCCAATGCCGGGTCCGGCGTTGCGGCGCGTGCCACATTGATAACATAACGCTCGCCCAGCGCCTCCGCCGCCGCCATCGGATAAAAACCGCGCGCCTGCATCAGCGGGCGCAATAGCGCCTCCCCTTGGGCACGGTGGCCGGCATCCATCAACAGCATGCCGCGCCAATAGCGCCACTCATCCTTTTGCCGATCCTCTTCCGGTAAGCGTTCCAGCCAGGCGCGCACCTCCTGCTTGTTACCCTGCCCCAGCGACATCCGAATACGCCGTTCCAACAAGGCGGTGGAATGCCCGCGCAGGATAACCCCGTCGCGCCAGCGCGCCTGCTCAGGATTGGCATCGGTGCCCATCAGCCGCCAGGCGACGCTCTCTTCCAGCGCCAAACGCTCGCTGTCGCGCATTTTCTGCGCGCGCGCCAAGATGGGAATCAGGGACCGGGCGTTTTCCACATCGCTGCGGGCCAGACGGGCGAAGGCTATCTGCGTCGCCTGACGGGTCAAATCGGTGGGGCCGACGCTGCGGGCGAAATCCGCCAGCGTCGCCGGGTTGTCCTGCAGCGCCGCCAGCGCATTCCCCATGGTCTGGTACTCGGCGGGCAATTGTTTCGACAGATAATTGACCAGGCCGGTATTGCCTTCGTTCATCGCCAGCCGGATCCGTTCCAGTGTCGCCAGCGGACTGCGTTCGCCGGCCTGATCCCACACGCCGAACAGCTTGTTGCAGCTATCCGGCAGAGAATGGCCGTTCAGCCAGATATCGCGCGCGCCGTCCCAGGCCTCCTGCGGCTTGCCGGTGGCCCATTTGGCATAATAATAATTGCAGCGCGCCGCCACCGGTTTGGGCGGCTCTGGGCTGAAAGCCAGCAAGCTATACCAGTCCTGGCGATATGCCAGTTCATTGACATAGCGCGCACGCAGCGAGCGGGCCGGCGGCAGCGTCGGATTCGCCTCGGTAAAGGCATTAATTTGATCGGGGCTGACCTGGGAGAGATCTTGCGAGAGCTGCCGGTATGCCAGATAGGGATACAGTGGATAGTCACGCAGCGTGGGCAGCAATTGCGCCACCACGTCCATCTGCTGAGCGTCCCACGCCTGCTTAACCTGCTGATAGCGCAGCCGCTGGGCCTCAATGGAATCCGCCTGCGCCAGCACAGGCAGCGCCATCATCCCGATTGCCGCCGCCCACAACCGCCATCTGTCCACCTTGACCATCTCCACCCATCCTCAATAATGACCCGTCCCACCGCGGGACTTCGTTGCGCGCATGACCGACCGGTTCCCGTTCACAGGCTAGACCCGCTAGCGGAATCGCGCTTGCCGCACGTAAGAATACAAACATTATTAATTAATGTTTTTAGTATGCATTAATATAGCAAACTGCGGCCGGCAGACGGGCTAAACGCGGCGATTTACCTAGTTTTACAGCCCGCATCCGTCAGATAGCCGCCCGCCGAGGGCTGCAACGACGTTCCCGTCCCTCTCCTCTGAACAACGCGCAGGGGTTCGCACCCATAACCCTTGCCGCGCACGCACGGGACTCGCCGCCGCCGGTCAGGCTGTGATTACGCGCCGAAACGGGCTAAACTGCGTTATCGCACTGGCGTGGCCGTGCCGCGCTATTTCCCGCTGTCGCGCGGGACAGTCAAAAACCCGTTAACATGAGGCTTATCGCAACGTGGCTCAATTCGTCTATACCATGCACCGCGTCGGCAAAATCGTTCCGCCGAAACGGCATATCCTGAAAAATATTTCGCTGAGTTTTTTCCCCGGCGCCAAAATCGGCGTGCTGGGTCTTAACGGCGCGGGGAAATCGACGCTGCTGCGCATCATGGCCGGCATCGACACCGATATCGAAGGCGAGGCGCGGCCTCATCCCGGCATCAATATCGGTTACCTGCCCCAGGAGCCCCGCTTCGATAACGAAAAAACCGTGCGCGAAGAAATCGAAACCGCCGTGGCGGACGTCAAGCAGGCGCTGTCCCGTCTGGACGCGGTGTACGCCGCCTATGCCGAGCCGGACGCCGACTTTGATAAGCTGGCGAAAGAGCAGGGGGAGCTGGAAGCCATCATCCAGGCCCACGATGGCCATAATCTGGACAACCAGCTGGAACGTGCCGCCGACGCGCTGCGCCTGCCGCCCTGGGATGCCAAAATCGGCACCTTGTCCGGCGGCGAGCGTCGACGGGTGGCGATTTGCCAGCTGCTGCTGGAAAAGCCCGATATGCTGTTGCTCGACGAACCCACCAACCATCTGGACGCCGAATCCGTCGCCTGGCTGGAACGTTTCCTGCACGACTATGAAGGCACCGTGGTGGCGATTACCCATGACCGCTATTTCCTGGATAACGTCGCCGGCTGGATCCTGGAGCTGGACCGCGGTGAGGGCATCCCCTGGGAAGGCAACTATTCTTCCTGGCTGGAGCAAAAGGATCAGCGCCTGGCGCAGGAGGCCTCATCCGAGGCGGCGCGCCGCAAGTCCATCGAAAAGGAACTGGAATGGGTGCGCTCGAACGCAAAAGGCCGCCAATCAAAAGGGAAAGCCCGTTTGGCGCGTTTTGAAGAGCTCAATAACGTCGAGTACCAAAAACGCAACGAGACCAGCGAATTGTTTATCCCGCCCGGTCCCCGTCTCGGTGACAAAGTGCTGGAAGTCAGCCAGCTGCGCAAATCCTACGGCGACCGACTTCTGATCGACGATTTGTCTTTCTCCCTGCCTAAAGGGGCGATTGTCGGCATCATCGGCCCCAACGGCGCCGGTAAATCCACGTTGTTCCGGCTGTTATCGGGCAAGGAGCAGCCGGACAGCGGCAGCATTACGCTTGGGGATACGGTACAGCTCGCCTCGGTGGACCAGTTCCGCGACAGTATGGATAACAGTAAAACCGTGTGGGAGGAGATCTCCGGCGGTCAGGATATTATGCGCATCGGTAATTTTGAGCTGCCGAGCCGCGCCTACGTCGGCCGTTTCAACTTCAAAGGCGTGGATCAGGGGAAACGGATTGGTGAGTTGTCCGGCGGCGAGCGCGGCCGCGTGCATTTGGCCAAGTTGCTGCAGGTGGGCGGTAACATGTTGCTGCTCGATGAGCCAACCAACGATCTGGATGTGGAAACCCTGCGCGCGCTGGAAAACGCCCTGCTGGAGTTTCCCGGTTGCGCCATGGTCATCTCCCATGACCGCTGGTTCCTCGACCGTATTGCGACGCACATTATCGATTATCAGGACGAAGGCAATATCGCGTTCTTTGAAGGTAACTTCACCGAATATGAAGAGTACAAGAAGCGGACGCTGGGGGCGGAAGCGCTACAACCGCACCGTATCAAGTACAAAAAAATGGCCTGACGGCCAGCGGTCTGTGACGGTGCCTTTAGGCGCCGTTTTGGTTTGTCTGCCCCGCCGTCGGGCGCTTGCCTGTGCGCCTTAGCGCCAAGCTCGCCGCCAAGGCCGTCAGTGTTCCCCCAGCAGCTCTTTCACCAGGGTAATGCACTGTAAAAAGCGCTGATCATAATCCGCCACGTCCACCCGCACGTAAGGGATCTGATTAACGTGCAACAAGCCCTCCAGCAATTGCTGAAACGCATCGCGGTCCGTCGGCGCGCCGAGACTGCGTAACCCATCGGCGACCCAAGGGGTGTTGTTTTTCAGCAGGATGACTAAATCGAAGCGGTATTCGTCGATCATCGCCTGTACAAAGGGATGTTCCCGGCCGTGATATTTTTTGCAAAACGCCTGACTGGTGACAAAATCCGTATCGATAAAGGTCACCTTGTTAGCGTATTTTACTGCAAAATCAATGAACTGTGCTTGTCCCAGCGCGATTTTATCGTAGTCGGAATATTGTAGCGCCATTTCATCGCCGCCGAGGTGGGTAAACACATAATCCCGGCCATACTCCCAGGCGCTGGTGGTATTGAAAATATTGGCCAGCTTATTGACCATGGTGGACTTGCCGCTGGACTCGCCGCCAATCACCGCGACGGTGCGAACAAAGAAGGGTTTGACTTCGGTCGGGATATAATCCCAGTAGCGGAAGGGATCCTGGCGGATTTGCTGTCAGCTGATGGACATAAAGGAACGATCGGGATCGATTATCACGGTTTCAATCCCCAAATGTTCGCGATAGTGCGCAAGATCCTGTTTTTCGCTAGAGTAAATAAAATCCGCCTCGATGCCTTTATCGTCCATGAAACCTTTGACGCCCCGGCTCCAGACATCCCAGCCGTGGGGGCATAGGTATCTACACATCAGGGAGGAGGCTTAAGAGCAACTCTCGCTAAATGAGTAAGTTCTTCCAGACTATATTCCGATAATAATTTTAGTGTATTCAACAAGATGGATAGGCCAGCGAGCAGAGCAGGAGCGCTCTCTCTGCGGCCTCGCTTTTGCTGTCGTCCTGACAAGCGACATATCAGCTGGCGGGCTGCCGCATTTTCTTCTCCTTCAGCGCGTTGCAGCCGCCATACCAGAACAGCAGCCATACTGGCTATTAACAACCTGCGTAGTACGGCTGGCGCGCTGCGCTGAAGCCATGTTTCTACGTCATGTCCGGCACCTTTCAGCAACTTAAAAAATGATTCAATATTCCAGCGCCAGTAATACCAACGAGCTACTTCCTCGCAGGTGATCTCGCTGCAAACGTTTGTAAGCAGCGTCCAGCGTCCCACCACATTACCGAGATCATCCGTAAGCCGAACAACAACCAATCTGACCGTCAGAGGCTCTCCAGGTTGGATTTTTATGCGGCGGCCGGTTTCTTTATCTTTACGCTTCTGCTGCGCAGCTCGGGTTATGACTATCGAGGTTTCACTGATTTCCATATCAGCTTTTTTCCCTTTCCAGTCTACCTGTCCGCATCCGTTGTATGGCAGAAGAGCAGCAATCTCACCAATTTTCAATGAATTACCTTGCCACTCTGCACCATGTCCTTCTTTTCCTCGGATAAGCCAGCATATTCCTTGAGTACTCAACGTCCGCATATGTCCAATAGAGTCACCCTCTCTATCAATTATATGAATCAGCTTTTTACCTATATTAAGCGATTCCACACGGGCAATATCGGTCGTCAAGGCGTCCATATGTGTCTGCCGTTCGGACAGTCCTTCCGCCAACGTTGAATGACAACCGGTTGCATCGGTAAGTGTCTGAGATAGAGGCGCTATTGGCAAACCCGTGCCAGCATCAACCAGCAAGCTGCTTTGAAGTTCATATCCAACATCGCCACCGTGCGTCATTTTTAAGCGTCCGTATTTGGCATGATGGTAAAGAAATTGTAAACGTGACCAATCATGAACAACGAGAGCGTATGGATGCGGGCTAAGCGAAATTTGCTCAAGTGCTAGCGAAATAATTGGCTCATTGAGTTGACTGAAGCTAATTCGCTTATTATTCAGAAAACGCCAGACAGCTTGGGTAGTTGCGAAAGTTGATTTTTGAGCACTTGCGAGGTCTTTAACCGCAGAAGCAAGAAGAGCCGCGGGCGTCATATGCTGTTTAACCAGCGTCTGATATCGGCGGGTAAGGCGAGAGTCAATCCCGCCAACAGATAGGTTGAAATCATTCTGCAAAGTAATAACAGGTATCACGATAAATGTGTAGATACCTATG
>NZ_FRDB01000034.1 GCF_900143145.1 Candidatus Sodalis sp. SoCistrobi | reverse complement strand
CGGCGACTCCTACGATAATGCGATGGCAGAGAGTATCAACGGGTTGTACAAAACGGAGGTTATCCACCGCGGGAGCTGGAAAAACCGGACGGAAGTGGAGTTGGCCACGCTGGACTGGGTGGACTGGTACAACAACAGAAGGCTGCTCGGGCGGCTGGGTTACATCCCTCCTACTGAAGCCGAAATGAACTATTACGCTTTGCAATTAGCATCAGAGGAAGCGGCGTAGTATTGCCAAAATTACTCTCTAATAAACTCGGGGTTATTCAATTCATCAACAGCCCGTGAGTCCGCAGAGACAGCAGTTGCACGAATATTAAAAAATCGCTTTTAAAACATATTGTTATGACATAAATTTCTTTTTTTTATGTAAAAAAAAGAATGTTTTTTTATATTTTCCATCACGAAAAAAGGGGATAATTCTTAACATCATTTTTTGGCAACCGGTAAATCCGTTGTTGCACCAAGACCAGGAGAAACTATGATAGATGCAAATTGCAGGACACACTCCAATATAATACACACGTCCTTTGCCCATGCGATAGCCTTCAAAACGAGGCGGTAAAAAGAGAGCAATTTCATGAGAAATTCAATGAAATTTCTCTGGATCTTCTTGAACAACTCGGTCAATTATCCCATAAACACGGTGACCTATATCGATTAAAAGCGGGAATCAATATTTTTAAGCAGCTGAAGGCGGGTGAACCCGGTTCGCGTGTTCAGGATATCCTTAAAAAAATCGAAATGCTTCCCCCTTTTCCAACCAGCATTGATTCATCGGAACCTGACGGTGTTGAATCGCTGAAGAGAAAACAAAAAGAATCGGCTAAAGCTGCATCCGAGTTGAGTGAAGCCCTGCAAGGGGAAATACGCAAAGAAAGTCTTATCAGGCAGAAGAACTATAACACCTTAAATCGCATGATCGAGGAAGTAAAACAAGAACCAAACCTTGAGGAAGCGTATAATATTTATCTGAAAGATGAGACGCAGCTAACCTATTCTGATTTCTGGGACTCAATTGCCGACACGATTGCCTCGATTAAAACAAACTATGTCGACTTCTATTCTTCACTGATGCTGCAGTATGCTGATTTTTACCAGGCCTATACCGAGCTACAATCCAAAGCGGCAAGTGCGGTCAGCGAAGGGAAAGATGGTAATTATATCAAGTGGAATAACAGCGTCATGGATACCGCTTTCACGGAGTTTGCGAGTACAATTGACGGTTTAGATAAAAATCTGGGCACGGTGCCGCAGTGGGACCAGTTAAGCGCTACGGAGCGTCAGCAGATGGCCGCTACGTTAAAGCCCGCGTTTGCTGTCGATATGACGACCGGCAAAATCACCTTCGATCGATCGGCTCTTACCGGTTGTCCCAAAAGACCATCGGGCGGCAGCGATGTCGATATGGCCAGCTATAATGCCTGGCTGGCGGCGTTTAATTCAATGGGAAATACCTTCCAGAGCAATATGCAAGCTTTCTCCCAACGCTATACCCAGGCGAATAGCACCTTCGATAACCTGAATAAAGTTCTCAGCAGCTCCATTACAGCGTTGCTGGAATGCGCCAAAGCGTTCCTCAGTAATTAATCGATTAGGACTAACCTGGGAAGCACAGGCGTGAAAGCGACTAACGCGATAACAAGACCAGCGCAACAGCATCACAACACGCAGCGTCACCTCTGGCGTTAACGGCCGGTGACGCAGATGGCATTTGCTCAGAAGTTCTGCCGCCCGTTTCCGGCCCTGAACAAGTCAACCAGATTATAAATAATCTTGCGAAATTGCGCGGGTGGCAGCGACCATTGCGCTAATACGCGATTGATATCGTCATCAAGCGCCTGAGGGTCGTGGCCCTGCGCATGTTTATCAAGCAGCGCAAAGAGTTCATCACGCCGGCTTAAAGGCGCCACTTCATGGATCGGCATAGCGCGGATATCCACCAACGGGTACACCTCCATATAGGCTGCTTCGCCGAGGCCGGGATGAGCAAAAAAATCAGGTAAACGCGTACTGTAGGGGTTAGCCGGCGTCTGGCCGTGATAAAACAGCAATGGTAACACCACTGGGAATTTATTATTGCCTTGTTCAATGTGCCGCTGCATGATGGTCAAACTGTATCGATACATGCGCAACGGCATCATTTTTTCCGGGCGCGATTGCAGATCCTGCACACAATGAATATACCCTGTTCCCCTGACGGTATTCAGCGAATACAGCAAATCGGCCAGCTGACCACACAGGGTGTCATCAATAATATGGCTGGCCTGCAGTGACAGCGTGTTTAAATCGCAGCATCGCCGAATCGGCGCCGGCAAGAAACTGTCGAGGAAATGCCGCGCGTCGTCAATATCCGCAGCAATAAAATTGAATAACGAAATAGGCTCTGGCACTAGCTGAATCATAACGCCTCCCTGGCAAAAGTAACGCAGCATAATAGCCCTGAAAAGCGGCGAGAAACTATACCTGTTCCCGTAATTAAGAGGCTATTTTTACGCTATCAGGCAGGATAAGGTGCAAGACCCGCTAACGCGGCCGCGGCGGCGGCCGTATATCCAGCGACCTATCAGCGCCCGGTCGCGGTTCTCCAGGCGCCAACAAACGCCTTGGCCTGTTCTGCGGTACGACTTACCGGCTGACCCGCCCGGTAAAGATCGCTGCCCAGCCCGGCCCCTACGCAGCCTGCTTTGAGGTAATCTTGCAGATTTTCCGGCGAAATGCCGCCGACGGCGAACACCGGGATTTCGGGCGGCAGCACCGCTTTCAATGCCTTGATATAATCGGGGCCAAAAGACACCGACGGGAAAATTTTCAGCGCCTGCGCGCCGGCCTCGATGGCGGTAAAGGCTTCGGTCGCGGTGGCACACCCCGGGCAAACCTGTAACCCATAGCCCACCGCGCGGCGAATGACGTCCGCGTTGATATTCGGCGTCACCATCAACGTCGCACCCGTGGCCTGCAAGGCGTCTACCTGAGCGACGGTCAGCACCGTCCCCGCGCCGATAAGCGCCCGGTCGCCGAACGCAGCGACGGCTTTGGCAATGCTTTGTTGCCAATCGGGCGAATTGGTGGGGATTTCCACCGCCTCGAAGCCGGCGTCAATGAGCACCTGAACATGGGCCAACACCTCGTCGGGGGTAATGCCGCGCAGGATGGCAATTAGGGGTAATTTCTCATTCCAAATCATTAACTATGCTCCTTATACCGGCCTGGAAACAGTCATCGCCGTCCAGCAACCGGTGGTTAAGCCCCGCATGATCCAGAGCCTGTTGATAACGGGCGGCCAGCGACGGGTTGCCGATGACGGCTACGGTTTCCCCTGTCTGCAGGTGCCAATCGCGCTGCATCTGCGCCACTTCATTACCGATGAGGAGACCGGATAACCATTCACTGACGGCGCTACGGTCGAGTTTGCCCAGCACATGGGCGGCGCGGGTTTCAAACAGACAGCGCAAAATATTGCTTTCGGCAAATCCCTGCTCCATTCCCTGGCGGAACACCGCGCCGTCGGGCTGCTGTTCGGTCAGGCCCACGCCCACCAGCGATTGCGTCATCAGCAAATGATGCAGCTCGCCGGTCATAACGGTACGAAAATCGTCGATCACGCCATCGCGATTGCGCACCCATTTACAGTGGGTGCCGGGCATCAAATACAGACTGGCGGGATGAGTGCGATAGGCGCCCAGCAGCTGGGTTTCCTCGCCGCGCATGACATTACAATTGTTGTCGTTCAGTATGCTGATGCCGGGAATGATACGGATATCCCAGGGCGCCGCCTCTTTAACGCGCGTCAGTTGACCGGCGAGGTCGGTCAGGCTAGTCGGACAGGACAAATACGGCACCGGCACCCAGCCGGCGTTGCTGCCCACCATTCCGGCCATGATCACCGGGACGTTATGCTGACTCCAGGGCGCCACCACCTCACGAAATACCTGCTCCGCGCTGCGCCCGCCCAACCGCGTTACCCCGGCCTCGGAACGCGTACTTGCCGCCAGCTCGCCGTTCACATAAAGCCAGGCGCGCAGGTTGGTCGACCCCCAATCAATGGCGATGTAGCTGTTGCTCATGTTATATCCTTCAACCGTTGTGTTGAGCTGGCGATCATGGTCAAGGCCGCCTGCTCCGCCGCATCGCTATCCTGATGGCGGATAGCATCATACAAATTCTGATGTTCTCGCAATGTGCGGGGCATATTACCTTCGTCAGGCATATAGGTCCGCTCGAATACCGCCCGCTGCAGCGAACTTATCGCGACGCCCAACTGTTGTAGCACCGGATTATGAACGGCATTCAACACCGCCTCGTGAAAACGAATATCCGCTTCGTTAAATGCATCGCGATTGTTATGGTTGGTGATCATGCCATTGAGCGCCTCTTCAATCATCGCCAGCTCGCCGGAGGTGGCCCGCTCAGCGGCCCAGCGCGCAATCGTCGGCTCCACCAGATTCCGCACTTCGGTCATGGAGGCGATAAGCCTGGGATCATAATCGCAGGCCAGCACCCACTGCAGCACATCGCTATCCAGGTAATTCCATTTGTTGCGCGCGGTGACAAACGCGCCGCGATAACGAATAATCTCGATGAGCCGCTTAGCGGTCAGCGAACGCAGCACCTCACGGATAATATTGCGCGACGTACTGAATTCCTCGCATAATTCCGCTTCCGGCGGTAAACCGCTGCCGGGAATATACTTGCCGCTGATGATCTGCTGGCCCACTTCATGGATAATTCGTTCGGTTTTGCTAAGAGACTGTTTATTCATCCTTGCTCCGAAGGCCTGGGGGAATAAAAGCGATTCTATCAGGTCCTGAAGGTCTGTCGCACAAGAATGGGTGGTATCGGCAAAATCCGATCCAAATTGTAGCACCATTATTAATTATTGTACTACAATAAAGATCACACTTTAATCAGTTCACTGTCAAAAGGCGCGCTCAGGCGCGCAGTGCCGCCGCGTCGGGCGGCGCGTCGAGCACAAATTTATGAATGGCCAGCGCGACCCCATCCTCAACGTTGGTTTGAGTGACAAACTGACTGGCGGCCTTGATTTCGTCGATGGCATTGCCCATCGCCACGCCGGTGCCGGCATACTCGATCATCGCCAGATCGTTGGCCTGATCGCCAAGCGTCATGACCTCATCGCGGTGCAATCCCAGATGCTCCGCCAACGCTTTTACCGCCGTGCCTTTGTTGGCCTGTTTACTTAATAATTCCAGGTAATACGGCGCGCTTTTCATGATGGTATAACGGTCGAAGGCTTCTTGCGGAATGCGTTTAATGGCCGCATCCAGAATTGCAGGGTCGTCTATCATCATGACTTTCGGGAAGCGCAGAGCAGCATCCATCTCAGCAACGGTACGAAACTTGAAAGGCATGCCGGTTAATGAAGCTTCATACACCGTATAACGGCTGATATCACGATTCGCGGTATAAAGCGTATCAAAGTCCAGCGCGTGAAAATGCACCTCCAGCTGGCGGGATAACGCCTCTAGGTAGCGGTAATCATCAATATCCAGTACCGTCTGAGAAATACACGACCCGTCTACCGTCCGCTGTACCAACGCGCCGTTATTGGTAATACAGAAATTCCCCTCCAGCTGTAAATCCAGCTCCATCAAATACCGTTCGATACCAATATAGGGCCTGCCGGTCGCCAGCGCGACGTACACCCCCTTGCTGCGCGCCGCGCCGATAGCCTCTTTCACCGCGGGAGTAATTTCGTGTTTATGATTTAAAAGCGTCCCGTCCATATCAATTGCAATCAATTTTATCGCCATTACATCCTCTTAGATTGCGCCACAAGCATAAATCTGATGCCTGCCGCGTGTTGATAACTGCTTCAGGGCAGCGGTCACTTTAGCCTATATGACCCGACAAGGCTGTCAACCGTTGTTGCGACGGTGTTTCCGGCAAGCGGCCCATTATCAGAGCCTGCACCAGAGATAATGCCGGATAATGACAAAGGGGTTAGATTTCTATTAAGCGTCGCGCGGACGTGTCCAGCGGAATATACAGTGCCGCCGCCGCGTATTGACGCGCATTGATAGGCGGAAGCGGGGCAAAAAAAATCCGGGAGGTGAATCCCGGATGTTTAAGGTCGGCGCTTGCCGTTAGATATCGATATTGGCGGCCTTTAGCGCGTTTTCTTCAATGAACGCACGCCGCGGCTCTACCGCATCCCCCATCAGCGTGGTAAACAGCTGATCGGCCGCGATGGCGTCCTTTACCGTGACGCGCAGCATACGGCGGCTGTCCGGATCCATGGTGGTTTCCCACAGCTGATCAGGGTTCATCTCGCCCAGACCTTTGTAACGCTGCACCGCCAGGCCGCGGCGCGACTCTTTCACCAGCCATTCCAGCGCCTGCTCAAAGCTGGTGACCGGCTGACGGCGTTCACCGCGCTCGATATAGGCATCCGCTTCGATAAGCCCCCCCAGCGTTTCGCCAAGCGTCGCCAGTTTGCGGTATTCACCGCCGTGGATGAAATCGTAATCCAGCAGATAATCCGTATCGACGCCATGCGTGCGTACCCGCAGCAGCGGCTCAAACAGCTGGCGTTCGCGGTTTTCCTGCACTTTGAAGCTGTAACTGCTGCCGTGCTTCTCGTTATCGTTCAGCGCCTGCGCCAGTGCGGTGATCCAGCTTGTGACCTGATCCTGCTGGCTCAGCTGCGCTTCCGTCAGGGCCGGTTGGTAAATCAGGTGGTTAAGCAGCGCACGCGGGAAGCGCCGCTCCATGCGGCCTATCATTTTCTGCACGGCGTAATGCTCGGCCACCAGACTTTCCAGCGGCTCGCCGGCCAGCGCCGGGGCATGGGCATTGGCGTGCAGCGTGGCGCCATCCATCGCCAGCGCTATCTGATACTGATCCATGGTCTCATCGTCTTTAATATATTGCTCCTGCTTGCCCTTTTTGACTTTATACAGCGGCGGCTGGGCGATAAACACATGGCCGCGCTCGATAATTTCCGGCATTTGACGATAAAAGAAGGTCAACAGCAGGGTGCGGATATGCGAACCATCGACATCGGCATCGGTCATGATAATGATATTGTGATAGCGCAGCTTGTCCGGGTTGTATTCGTCGCGGCCGATGCCGCAGCCAAGGGCGGTGATAAGGGTAGCGACTTCCTGCGAGGAGAGCATTTTGTCAAAACGGGCTTTTTCAACGTTGAGGATTTTCCCTTTCAACGGCAATATCGCCTGATTCTTACGGTTACGGCCCTGCTTGGCCGAACCGCCGGCGGAGTCACCCTCCACCAGGTACAGTTCCGACAGCGCCGGATCGCGCTCCTGACAATCCGCCAGCTTGCCCGGCAGACCGGCCAGATCCAGCGCCCCCTTACGGCGGGTCATCTCGCGCGCCTTGCGGGCGGCTTCACGGGCGCGGGCGGCGTCGATGATTTTGCCTACCACAATTTTGGCGTCGTTGGGGTTTTCCAGCAGATATTCCACCAGCCGCTCGTTCATCAGCGATTCCACCGCCGATTTCACCTCGGATGAAACTAGTTTGTCCTTGGTTTGGGAAGAGAACTTCGGATCCGGCACCTTGACAGAAACCACGGCGATAAGCCCTTCGCGGGCGTCATCACCGGTCGCGCTGACCTTGGCCTTCTTGCTGTAGCCTTCTTTATCCATATAGGAATTCAGCGTGCGGGTCATGGCGGCGCGGAAGCCGGCCAGATGGGTACCGCCGTCGCGCTGGGGAATGTTGTTGGTGAAGCAGTAAATATTTTCCTGGAACCCATCGTTCCATTGCAGGGCAATTTCCACACCGATGCTGTCTTTTTCAGTAGAGAAGTAGAACACATTCGGATGGATAGGCGTTTTGTTCTTATTCAGATATTCCACGAACGCCTTGATACCGCCTTCATAATGGAAGTGGTCTTCCTTGTCGTTGCGCTTGTCGCGCAGGCGGATAGAGACGCCGGAGTTCAGAAAGGACAGTTCCCGCAGGCGTTTGGCCAGGATTTCATATTGGAATTCGGTATTATTGGTGAAGGTAGCAAAACTTGGCCAAAACCGCACCGTGGTGCCGGTCTGCTCGGTTTCGCCCACCACACACAGCGGTGATTGGGGCACGCCCCCCTGATAGGTCTGCTGATGCACTTTGCCTTCGCGCTTTATCATCAGCTCGAGTTTTTCCGACAGGGCGTTCACCACCGACACGCCGACGCCGTGCAGGCCGCCCGACACCTTGTAGGAGTTGTCGTCAAACTTCCCGCCCGCGTGCAGCACGGTCATGATAACTTCGGCGGCGGAGACGCCCTCTTCTTCGTGGATGCCGGTCGGAATGCCGCGACCATCATCCTGGACGGAAACCGAATTGTCTTCATGGATCATGACCACGATTTCTTTACAGTGACCGGCAAGGGCTTCGTCGATAGCGTTGTCCACAACCTCGAATACCATATGATGCAGACCGGTACCATCATCGGTATCGCCGATATACATACCCGGGCGCTTACGCACCGCGTCCAGTCCCTTGAGTACTTTGATACTTGAGGAGTCATAAGAATTCGACATCAACGTTTCCCGCTCATTTTAAACTTCGGATTGGAGGCTTATTTTACCCTGTTCCACCTTGAACATCTTGCCCTTTTCATCGGTAATATCACGGATTTGATCCGCGCTGACCGCGCTGACGAAAACCTGGGCATGGGTGGCTTTCAGACGCTCCGCCAACAGGCGACGGCGTCCGGTATCCAGTTCGGATGCGAAGTCATCAATCAGATACAGACATCGCCGGCCGTTCCGGTGGGTAAGGAATTCACCCTGCGCCAGACGCAGGGCACACATCAATAATTTGAGCTGACCGCGCGAGAGAATATCCTCCACCGGTACGCCTTCGGCACGGATTCGGAAATCCGCTTTATGGGGGCCGGACGCGGTGTAGGTTAGCGCGCGATCGCGCTCGAACTGGCGCTCCAGCAGCTCGCCGAACTCGCTTTCTTTGTCCCAGCCGCGCTGAAAGCTAAAATCAAGGCGAAACTCCGGCAGAAATTGCGCGCAGGTGGCGGTAATATCCGCCGCGATCGCCGCGCTATAGTCAGCGCGCCATTGACTGATTCGGTTCGCCAGCGGAATCAGCTCCTGATCCCAGGCACGCAGCTGTTGATAACGACTGACCTGGCGCAGGGCGGCATTGCGCTGTTTCAGCAACCGACGCAGATTGCTCCAGGCGGTAAAGAAAGCCGGCTCGTTATGAAAACACCCCCAGTCTATAAAGGCGCGCCGGTACTTGGGCCCGCCATTCAGTAGCGTAAAGCCCTCCGGGGTAATCAGCTGCATCGGCAACAGCTGGGCCAGTTCCGCCACCTTATGGCCATCGCTGCCGTCGATGCGCACCGTACTGTCGCCCAGCCGATTGCGCGAGAGCCCCACCGAGGTCGCGCGCGCATCCACATTGCCTGCGTCAATACGCCCGTGCAGCACAAATTCCGGCTGCTCATGACGGATAACCCGCCCGGATTGCAAACTGCGGAACGCACGGCCGTGTCCAAGCGTGTAAATGGCTTCCAGAACGCTGGTTTTACCGCTGCCGTTGGCGCCCACCAAAAAATTAAAATCAGCGGCCAAAGACAAATCGGCGGCAGCGATATTACGAAAATCACGAATCAGCAGACGCGACAGAGCCATTCACTCACACTACCTTACCACATTGGCTACAGACGCATCGGCATAACGACATAGGCGGCCGCCTGGCTGGCGCTGTCTTCAATCTGCACGCTGGACACCCCATCGGTCAGCAGCAGCCGCACTTCCTCGCATTTCAACGCATTCAGCACGTCAAGCACGTAGCTGACATTGAAACCGATTTCCATCTCGCTGCCCTGATAGGTGACATCCAGGATCTCTTCCGCCTCTTCCTGCTCCGGGTTGTTGGCGGTGATTTTCAGCTGGTTGGTGCTCAGATACAGCCGCACGCCGCGAAACTTTTCATTGGAAAGGATTGCGGCGCGGGCGAAGGCTTGTTTGAGCACATCGCAGCCCGCTTCAAGGGTTTTATCGGGATTCTTCGGCAACACGCGGCGATAGTCGGGGAAACGGCCGTCCACCAGTTTGGATGTGAAGATGTAATCACCGACGCTAGCGCGAATGTTGTTGCTGCCGATTTGCAGCTTCACCGGGTTTTCGCCGCCGTCCAGCATCCGCACCAGCTCCATCACGCCCTTGCGCGGCACAATGACGGAATGGGACGGCAGCGCCTCACCGACGGACATGGCGCAGACCGCCAGACGATGCCCGTCGGTGGCCACGGTGCGCAGCTCCTCGCCTTCGGTTTCAAACAGCATACCGTTGAGGTAGTAACGCACATCCTGATGGGCCATGGAAAACTGGGTCGATTCAATCAATCGTTTCAGAATAGACTGCGACAGGGTGAATTCCACCTCGCCTTGCCAATCATCCAGATTGGGAAAGTCGGAGGCGGGCAACGTGGAAAGCGAATAGCGGCTGCGCCCCGAGCGAATCAGCATCCGTTCGCCTTCCAACGTCACGGCGATTTCCGCCCCTTCGGGCAGACCGCGGCAAATATCAAAAAACTTGCGCGCCGGCACCGTGGTCGCGCCCGGCTCATGGGCGGCGCTCAGCGCCACCCGCGCGACCATTTCCATTTCCAAATCGGTACCGGTCAGCAGCAAGCGGTCTTCGGACACCTGCAAAAGCAGGTTACCCAGAATCGGTAAGGTCGGGCGGCCCCCCAACGGGCTACTGACCTGTTGCAGAGGCTTAAGCAGCTGCTCACGTTCAACGATAAATTTCATAGTTAGGAAGATAATGTTCTGATTAAGTTGGAGAAATCTTCTTTAATATCGTGGCTCTCTTCACGCAACTGCTCGATTTTCCGGCAGGCGTGCAGCACCGTCGTATGATCGCGCCCGCCGAAAGCATCGCCAATTTCAGGCAGGCTATGATTGGTTAATTCTTTTGATAACGCCATCGCCATCTGACGGGGGCGGGCGACCGAGCGAGAACGCCGCTTGGAGAGCAAATCGGCCACCTTGATTTTATAGTATTCCGCCACGGTTTTCTGGATATTATCAATGGTAACCAGCTTTTCCTGCAGCGCCAGCAAATCCCGCAGCGCTTCGCGCACAAAATCAATGGTAATCGCCCGGCCGGTGAAATTGGCATTGGCGATGACGCGATTCAACGCGCCTTCCAGCTCGCGCACGTTGGAACGCAACCGCTTGGCGATAAAAAACGCAACTTCCCCCGGCAGTCGGATCGCGTTCTCATCGGCTTTCTTCATCAATATCGCCACACGCGTCTCAAGCTCCGGCGGCTCAATGGCCACCGTCAGCCCCCAGCCGAAGCGCGACTTCAGCCGGTCCTCCACCCCGTTTATCTCCTTCGGATAACGGTCGGAGGTCAGGATAATCTGCTGATTACCTTCCAGCAACGCATTGAAGGTATGGAAAAACTCTTCCTGCGAACGTTCCTTATTAGCGAAAAACTGAATGTCATCGATAAGCAACGCGTCCACCGACCGGTAATAGCGTTTGAACTCTTCGATGGCATTATTCTGTAAAGCCTTCACCATATCCTGGACGAAACGTTCGGAATGCATGTACACCACTTTGGCATTGGTCTTGCGCGCCATGATGCCGTTGCCCACCGCATGCAGCAAATGGGTCTTGCCCAGCCCGGTGCCGCCATAAAGGAACAGTGGATTATAGGCGCCGCCCGGATTGTCGGCGACCTGCCGCGCTGCCGCGCGCGCCAGCTGGTTGGATTTACCTTCAACGAAATTGTCGAAGTTATGTTTGGGATTCACATTGGAGCGATAAGAGAGCTCCGGCTGTAACGGGGCGTTATCCCAGCTCGGACGGCTTGGCCGTGGACGGGCAACCGTCGCCTGGGAAGGCGCTTCGCTGGCGTGCTGACTCACGGGCTGCAGCACCGCCATTTGCGGCGGCTTGCTGCCCACTTCAAAGCGCAGCAGCGGCGCATCCGTGCCGCAGAAATCATTTAGCAAACCGTTGATGTTGTTCAAATACTTATCCCGCACCCAATCCAGCACGAACCGGTTAGGGGCGTAAAGCGCCAGAGTGTTGTCACTCAGTTCCGCCTGTAGGGGGCGTATCCACATACTGAATTCTGTGGCAGGTAACTCATCCTGTAACCGGGCAAGACATTGCTGCCAAAGCGAAAGTGACACGGCGGACTCCAATCGAACAAGATCAACAAAAGAAACAAAACTGTATGATTCAGGATCATCTTTTTGACACAGATTACCGTGATGCAACCTGCGAACCGCCTTAAACGGTTTTTCCCGCGACGGATCTTAGCTTGATCCCGTCAGGGAGTGCGGATCATAACGCAAACCGCGCCACAGATCCTCCTCTTCTACACAGTTTTCATCCTTTTTATCCACAGGGTAACCGGGCGCTTGGGAGTGTACCTGATAATCTCCCCGCTGGATAAAAAGTAAGCCTTATGATCGACGAAATTAAGCATAGTCTGAATTTTTCGGCCGGGATCGCGGACATGTGATCCTGACAGGAATAGACTAGATCCCGCAGGATCCTTGCGCTTTGGCCGGAACCCCGTATAATTCTCTGCCCTACGCGTGACGTCTGATGTCCCGTCCGACTTGCCGGACGGAGATTCTGGCATGAACACGGGTATTCAGGCGGGCAAGCGCGATGTGAATTGACTCGGGACTGTACAATTATTACAATCCCGCTTCTTTATCGTTATGCGATTGAGGCGTCGGTCGTTTTCACGCCGGGCGGCCAAACGCGTTTACTGATCAGTAATTATCAAAGTTTAGGTAGAAATCGCTATGAAACGCACTTTCCAACCGTCCGTATTGAAACGCAACCGTACCCACGGTTTCCGTGCTCGTATGGCAACGAAGAACGGTCGTCAGGTTTTGGCACGTCGTCGTGCAAAAGGCCGTACACGCCTGACCGTATCTTCCAAGTAAGAAAGCTTACCCACCGGGTGGTTAAGCTCGCATTTCCCCGGGAGTTACGGTTGTTAACTCCCAATCATTTTACTTTCGTCTTCCAGCAGCCTCAACGGGCCGGCACGCCGTATGTCACCATCCTCGGCCGCCTGAACACGCTGGGGCATCCCCGCGTCGGTCTTACGGTCGCCAAAAAACATGTAAAACGGGCCCATGAACGTAACCGGATCAAGCGCCTGACGCGCGAAAGTTTCCGCCTGCATCAGCACGCCCTGCCCGCCATGGATTTTGTGTTCATCGCCAAAAAAGGCGTGGCCGATCTGGATAACCATGCCCTGACGGAAGCGTTAGAAAAATTATGGCGCCGCCATTGTCGCCAGTCTCAAAGCTGCTGATCGGGTTGATACGCGGCTATCAACTCGTCCTCAGCCCGTTGCTGGGGCCTCATTGCCGGTTCCAGCCCACTTGTTCGCAGTATGGAATTGAGGCGATACGCAGGTTTGGTATGTTAAAAGGCAGTTGGTTGACATTAAAACGCGTATTAAAATGCCACCCTTTGAACCCAGGTGGCGAAGATCCCGTGCCGCCAAAAAACTTTGACAACAGAGAACACTAACAATGGATTCGCAACGCAATCTTCTTGTCATCGCTCTGCTGTTCGTGTCTTTCATGATCTGGCAGGCCTGGCAGACGGACCATGCTCCTACGCCTACCGCCCAGACCACGCAACAGACCGCGAACACCACTGCGGCAGACCCGGACAGCCAGGGTGTGCCCGCCAGCGGACAAGGCCAGCTCATTACGGTTAAAACCGACGTGCTGTCGCTGAAAATCAATACTCGCGGCGGTGACATCGAACAGGCTTTCCTGCTGTCCTATCCCGATAAACTGGGTTCACCGCAGCCTTTCCATTTGCTGGAAACGTCGCCGGAATTCGTCTATCAGGCACAAAGCGGCCTGACCGGTAAAAACGGCCCGGATAATCCCGCCAACGGCGAGCGCCCGCTGTTCACCACGAATCAAGACACCTATGTTCTGGCGGATAACCAAAGCGAATTGCGCGTACCATTGACCTACACTGCCCCTGACGGCGTGGTGTATACCAAGACCTTTATTCTTAAACGCGGCGATTTCGCGTTAAATGTCAATTACGACATTAATAACGCCAGCGCGCAGCCGCTCGAGCTGACGTTGTTCGGTCAATTGAAGCAATCCATTGATTTGCCCAAAGCACGTGATACCGGCAGCAGCAACTTCGCGCTGCACACCTACCGTGGCGCGGCCTATTCCACTACCGACGACAAATATCAGAAGTACAGCTTCAAGGACATCAAAGGCGAGAATCTGAGCGTCAGCACCGACGGCGGCTGGGTCGCCATGCTGCAGCAGTATTTCGCCACGGCCTGGGTGCCTTTCACTGCGGGTAAAAACACGTTTTACACCACGGACTTAGGCAACTGCATGGCGGCAGTCGGCTTTAAATCCGCCCCCGTCACCGTCGCGGCCGGCAGCCAAAGCGAGCTGAAAGCCACATTGTGGCTCGGCCCGGAAATTCAAGACAAGATGGCGGCCATCGCCCCGCATCTGGATCTGGCGGTTGATTACGGCTGGCTATGGTTTATTTCCCAACCGCTGTTTAAGCTGCTGAAATTCATCCACAGCTATATCGGCAACTGGGGCTTCTCCATCATTATCATCACCTTCATCGTGCGCGGCATCATGTACCCGCTGACCAAGGCGCAGTACACCTCGATGGCCAAGATGCGCATGCTGCAGCCGAAACTGGCGGCGATGCGCGAGCGCCTGGGTGACGATAAGCAACGGCAAAGTCAGGAAATGATGGCGCTGTACAAGGCCGAAAAGGTCAATCCGCTGGGCGGCTGCCTGCCGCTGGTGATCCAGATGCCTATCTTCCTGGCGCTGTATTACATGCTGTCAGGCTCCATTGAATTGCGCCATGCGCCGTTCGCACTGTGGATCCATGACCTGTCGGCACAAGACCCGTACTACATCCTGCCGGTCTTGATGGGCATTACCATGTTCTTTATCCAGAAGATGTCGCCCACCACCGTCACTGACCCGATGCAGCAGAAGATCATGACCTTTATGCCGGTGATTTTCACGGTGTTCTTCCTGTGGTTCCCGTCGGGTCTGGTGTTGTACTATATCGTCAGCAACCTGGTGACCATCATCCAGCAGCAGCTTATTTATCGCGGCCTGGAAAAGCGCGGCCTGCACAGCAGGGATAAAAAAGCCAAGTAACAGCGCGCGCCCGGCCAGATAGCCACGCTGATAAGGCGGTCATCAAGATGACCGCCTTTATTTTTTTCAACCGCGCCCCACGGCGCCAAGCGAGCGTTTCAATGAGCCAGACGGATACCATCACTGCCCTTGCTACCCCGCCCGGACGCGGCGGCGTTGGCATTCTGCGCGTCTCCGGCCCCTTAGCCGCCCCGGTGGCCCGCGCGCTGCTGGGCAAGCTGCCGCGACCGCGTCAGGCCGAATATCTGCCCTTTCGCGACGGTGACGGCGCAACGCTTGATCAGGGCATCGCGCTGTTTTTTCCTGGCCCCAACTCCTTCACCGGCGAAGATGTCCTGGAATTGCAGGGCCATGGCGGCCCGGTCATTTTAGATGTGTTGCTACAGCGTATTGTCGCGATGCCCGGCGTGCGCATTGCGCGCCCCGGCGAGTTTTCGGAACGCGCCTTCCTTAACGACAAATTGGATTTGGCCCAGGCAGAGGCTATCGCCGATCTGATCGACGCCAGCTCGGAGCAGGCCGCGCGTTCGGCGGTCAATTCGCTACAGGGCGCGTTTTCCGGCCGTATTCATGAATTGGTGGAAGCGCTTACTAACTTACGCATCTATGTCGAAGCGGCCATCGACTTCCCCGATGAAGAAATTGACTTCCTCTCCGACGGTAAAATTGAAGCCAGCCTGAATGACGTTATTGCCAGCCTGGAACGGGTGCGCACCGAAGCGCGCCAGGGCAGCCTTCTGCGTGAAGGGATGAAAGTGGTGATTGCCGGTAAGCCGAACGCCGGTAAATCCAGCCTGTTGAATGCGCTGGCGGGGCGCGAGGCGGCGATCGTCACCGCCATTGCGGGCACGACGCGCGATGTGCTGCGTGAGCATATCCACCTCGACGGTATGCCGCTGCATATTATCGACACCGCCGGCCTGCGCGACGCCGGCGACGAAGTGGAGCGTATCGGCATTGAACGCGCCTGGCGTGAAATCGAACAGGCCGACCATGTGCTGCTGATGGTGGACGGCACCACCACTCCCCTTGGCGACCCTGATACGCTGTGGCCGGCGTTTATTAGCCGTTTGCCGCTCGCGATGCCGGTCACCCTGGTACGCAATAAAGCTGACCTGACCGGCGAAAACGTTGGTGGTGGGGAAGTGGGCGGTTACTCACTGATTACCCTGTCGGCGCAGTCCGGCGCCGGTGTCGACCTGCTGCGCCGCCATCTGAAGCAGAGCATGGGCTTTACCGGCGGCACCGAGGGGGGCTTTTTGGCCCGCCGGCGTCATCTCGACGCCCTGGAGACTGCCGCCACTCATTTACAACAGGGAAAAGAACAGTTAGTAAGCGCTTACGCTGGCGAGCTGTTGGCGGAGGAGCTGCGTCTGGCGCAGCAGTCTCTGAGCGAGATCACCGGCGAATTCAGCTCAGATGACCTGCTCGGCAGGATTTTTTCCAGTTTTTGTATCGGGAAGTGAGTCCGGTTACGCAGACGTTCACCCAATTCCGCTAATCCAATATTACTGACTATAGAATGGGATTTTCACTCTGGTCTATTCCCTTACGTTGAGAGCCAAACCATTAAGGTACATCACTTCGTCCATAGCTAAGGCCTTCCTCCTATGTCAGGATTAAATATGTTGAACGAAGAGCGATCCCCGCCCGAACATCGGGATGTCTTGGGTAAGATTGTGGCTTACAGAGGATCGTTGAACGCCTGGCCTAAAGTTTGAAGAGGGTGACTATATTGAATTTGTAAGCGATCCTTACAGGCCTAACGTTGCCTAAGATCCTCTTCACCTTATCAACGGCTTTGATATCTCCCAGCATTATTCGTCTTTTCAAGTATTGCTTTCCCCCAATTCAAAAGTTAATCTAGTAAAAGGTAACACCTTATACTCCCTATGAGGGCTTCGTCATGTCAACATCAAGCACCACACTCAAGATCGACGACAGGCTTAAAGACACCTCGTTATACACATCTCTGTTCGTGCCTGAGCGCGCGTAGCGTTTCGGCGGCCGTCATGACTTTCTGCAAGCCTTTCCAGATAGTTTTTGCGCCTGGCTCACCGTCGCCTTTTCGAGCAAGAAAGCCTCCGAGTTGCGCAAC
>NZ_FRDB01000002.1 GCF_900143145.1 Candidatus Sodalis sp. SoCistrobi | reverse complement strand
CATAGGTATCTACACATTTATCGTGATACCTGTTATTACTTTGCAGAATGATTTCAACCTATCTGTTGGCGGGATTGACTCTCGCCTTACCCGCCGATATCAGACGCTGGTTAAACAGCATATGACGCCCGCGGCTCTTCTTGCTTCTGCGGTTAAAGACCTCGCAAGTGCTCAAAAATCAACTTTCGCAACTACCCAAGCTGTCTGGCGTTTTCTGAATAATAAGCGAATTAGCTTCAGTCAACTCAATGAGCCAATTATTTCGCTAGCACTTGAGCAAATTTCGCTTAGCCCGCATCCATACGCTCTCGTTGTTCATGATTGGTCACGTTTACAATTTCTTTACCATCATGCCAAATACGGACGCTTAAAAATGACGCACGGTGGCGATGTTGGATATGAACTTCAAAGCAGCTTGCTGGTTGATGCTGGCACGGGTTTGCCAATAGCGCCTCTATCTCAGACACTTACCGATGCAACCGGTTGTCATTCAACGTTGGCGGAAGGACTGTCCGAACGGCAGACACATATGGACGCCTTGACGACCGATATTGCCCGTGTGGAATCGCTTAATATAGGTAAAAAGCTGATTCATATAATTGATAGAGAGGGTGACTCTATTGGACATATGCGGACGTTGAGTACTCAAGGAATATGCTGGCTTATCCGAGGAAAAGAAGGACATGGTGCAGAGTGGCAAGGTAATTCATTGAAAATTGGTGAGATTGCTGCTCTTCTGCCATACAACGGATGCGGACAGGTAGACTGGAAAGGGAAAAAAGCTGATATGGAAATCAGTGAAACCTCGATAGTCATAACCCGAGCTGCGCAGCAGAAGCGTAAAGATAAAGAAACCGGCCGCCGCATAAAAATCCAACCTGGAGAGCCTCTGACGGTCAGATTGGTTGTTGTTCGGCTTACGGATGATCTCGGTAATGTGGTGGGACGCTGGACGCTGCTTACAAACGTTTGCAGCGAGATCACCTGCGAGGAAGTAGCTCGTTGGTATTACTGGCGCTGGAATATTGAATCATTTTTTAAGTTGCTGAAAGGTGCCGGACATGACGTAGAAACATGGCTTCAGCGCAGCGCGCCAGCCGTACTACGCAGGTTGTTAATAGCCAGTATGGCTGCTGTTCTGGTATGGCGGCTGCAACGCGCTGAAGGAGAAGAAAATGCGGCAGCCCGCCAGCTGATATGTCGCTTGTCAGGACGACAGCAAAAGCGAGGCCGCAGAGAGAGCGCTCCTGCTCTGCTCGCTGGCCTATCCATCTTGTTGAATACACTAAAATTATTATCGGAATATAGTCTGGAAGAACTTACTCATTTAGCGAGAGTTGCTCTTAAGCCTCCTCCCTGATGTGTAGATACCTATGTAAGGGGCGCTGTGCCGTCTTTTTTTGCACACGGCGGTGGAAGATAAACGGATTTTACGCGCTTTTTCCTCGTCAGCCAAAGCCCGATAGCGAGAACCATCCACCGTTGGCGCCGCAGTACATCGCGTACCACGTCCCTCTAAAAAAAACGCCCGTCAGCAGCGACGGGCGGTGGAGGGTTAGCCGAAGCGGTCGGCAGAGATTGCCGCCGACCAGCTACGCGTCAGACCGCGGTTTGGAAAATGACCTGATCGGCTTTATCGGTATATTCGCTGAGACGGTCGAAATTCAGGTAGCGATAGGTATCCACCGCCGTCTGATCCACCATCGCCATCGCCTGCAGATACTCTTCGACCGTCGGTAAACGGCCCAGCAGCGAGGTGACCGCCGCCAGCTCCGCGGAGGCCAGATAGACATCGGCACCGTTGCCCAAACGATTGGGGAAGTTACGGGTCGAGGTCGACACCACCGTGGCACCATCCGTTACCCGCGCCTGGTTACCCATGCACAGCGAACAGCCCGGGATTTCCATGCGCGCACCGCTCTTGCCGAATACGCTGTAGTACCCTTCTTCGGTGAGCTGGGCGGCGTCCATTTTGGTTGGCGGCGCGACCCACAGGCGGGTCGGCAGTTGTCCTTTGTGGCTGTCGAGCAATTTGCCCGCGGCGCGGAAGTGGCCAATATTGGTCATGCAGGAGCCGATAAAGACTTCATCGATTTTGCTCCCGGCAACGTCCGACAGCAAACGGGCATCGTCTGGGTCGTTCGGCGCACACAGGATAGGCTCGTTGATCTCGGCCAGATCGATGTCGATGACCGCGGCATATTCAGCATCCGCATCCGCCGCCAGCAGCGAGGGATTGGCCAGCCAGCTTTCCATGCCGGTAACACGCCGTTCCAGCGTGCGGCGATCGCCGTAACCCTCCGAAATCATCCATTTCAACAGCACGATATTGGAATTCAAATATTCGGTAATGTGCGCCTGATCGAGCTTAATGGTACAACCGGCGGCTGAGCGTTCCGCCGAGGCGTCCGCCAATTCAAACGCCTGTTCCACTTTCAGCTCCGGCAGCCCTTCGATCTCGAGAATGCGGCCGGAGAAAATGTTTTTCTTGCCCTTTTTCTCAACCGTCAGCAGCCCCTGCTTGATGGCGTATAGCGGAATCGCATGCACCAGGTCGCGCAGGGTAATGCCCGGCTGCATGGTACCTTTGAAACGCACCAACACCGATTCAGGCATGTCCAGCGGCATCACCCCGGTCGCGGCGGCAAAGGCCACCAGACCGGACCCTGCCGGGAACGAGATGCCGATCGGGAAGCGAGTGTGGGAATCCCCGCCGGTGCCGACGGTATCGGGCAGCAGCATACGGTTCAGCCAGGAGTGGATGATCCCATCGCCCGGGCGTAAAGAGACGCCACCGCGGTTCATGATAAAGTCCGGCAGGGTATGGTGGGTCTGCACGTCCACCGGCTTGGGATAGGCGGCGGTGTGGCAGAACGACTGCATCACCAGGTCGGCGGAGAAGCCCAGACACGCCAGATCTTTCAATTCATCGCGGGTCATGGGGCCGGTGGTGTCTTGCGATCCGACCGACGTCATTTTCGGCTCGCAATATTGCCCAGGCCGCACGCCCGGCACGCCGCAGGCGCGGCCGACCATTTTCTGCGCCAGCGTGTAGCCTTTGTCGCTGGCGGCGACATCGCGCGCGTGGCGGAAGATGGTGCTCGGGGGAAGCCCCAGCGATTCGCGCGCGCGCGCGGTCAGACCGCGGCCAATGATGAGCGGAATACGGCCGCCGGCGCGCACTTCATCGACCAGCACATCCGTTTTCAGCTCAAAACTGGCCAGCAGCGCGCCGGTGTCATGATGACGCACTTCACCCGCGAAGGGGTAAATATCAATGACGTCGCCCATGTTCAAATCAGAAACGTCCACTTCAATCGGCAGGGCGCCGGCATCTTCCATTGTATTGAAGAAAATCGGCGCGATTTTGCTGCCCAGTACCACGCCGCCGCCGCGTTTGTTCGGCACATAGGGAATATCGTCGCCCATGAACCACAGCACCGAGTTGGTGGCGGATTTGCGCGAGGAACCGGTCCCTACCACATCGCCGACGTAGGCCAGCGGGAAACCTTTGCCGTTCAACGCCTCGATCTGCTGAATGGGGCCCACGTTGCCGGGCTGATCGGGGATAATGCCGTCACGGGCGTTCTTCAGCATCGCCAGGGCATGCAGGGGAATATCCGGCCGCGACCAGGCGTCGGGCGCCGGCGAGAGGTCATCGGTATTGGTTTCGCCGGTGACCTTGAAAACGGTAACGGTCATTTTTTCCGCCAGCGGCGGACGGGATAAGAACCATTCCGCCTCGGCCCAGGATGCCATGACGTCCTGGGCATGGGTATTGCCGGCGCGGGCTTTTTCTTCCACATCATAGAAATTGTCGAACATCAGCAGCATCGGCTTTAGCGCGCGCGCGGCGAGGGGCGCCAGCGCGTCATTATCCAGCGCGTCCACCAGCGGCAAAATGTTGTAGCCGCCTTGCATGGTGCCCAGCAGTTCAATGGCCTTTTCCGCCGTCACCAACGGAGACTGCGCCTCACCCTTGGCAACGGCCGCGAGGAAACCCGCTTTCACGTAAGCTGCTTCGTCCACGCCTGGGGGGACCCGATTGGTCAGCAGATCCAGCAAATAGGCTTCTTCACCCGCCGGCGGGTTTTTTAGCACTTCAACCAGCGCCGCCATTTGTGCGGCATCGAGAGGCTTAGGGGCAATGCCCTGTGCAGCACGCTCGGCAACGTGCTTACGATAATCTTCTAGCACGACGTTCTCCTCGCTTTCATTGTCATAGGTAGTGCCTGGCTTTCCATACCTCACCGGCGATACTTTTTTTAGAAAAGGTTTGTTGTTATCCGGCTGGGCAAGCGCCAGTTTATCAGTATTTAACCGCCTTGTTAATTTGTTTACATAAAAGCAACATGATATTTGGCCGAAACGATAAGGCTTTAGCGACTTATATCAAGGCGGGCAGCAGCACCGCGCTAGGCGCGAACCGCCGGGCAAATCACTTTGACATGAAAGCCTGCCGAAGCAAAGCGCCAGCGCCCACCTTGGCGTCAAGGTTATCGCCAGCGCGGCATAGCGAGGGCAATTTCGCGCCGCGCCGCGCCGCCCCGCCCCCGCGCTACCCTGCTGTCCCTCTGCTGTCTGCCGCTGCGCTTTCGTTCAAGAGTTAATGCCTAACGTCCCCTTTTTTTTCATCAATACTCCTCTGGCGCGCGCGCAATTATTAATTCCAACAGTAAGGAGACTGAATGAACACCCTTTTTATGCCCTATCTGGACGTGTCGGTTAACGCAAAATGGGACGAGGGAGAGGCATTTCGCGCAGGACGTCCCAACCCCCTATATGCCGAACTCGCGGCCGCCTTGAAAACCGATGGCCTAACGCTGTCTTTCATTACGCTTGGTCAAGATAATACGCCCTGCTGGTCCGGGCAAACCGCTACCCCTTTAGACTGGGCTAAACCGCTTACCGATGCCTTGGCCGACGCCGGGCTGGGCTTTAATTTGTCCTTCGGAGGCGCTAGCAATACGGATATCTCCAGCGTCCTTTCCGAAGATGAGTTGCTGGAGGCTTATCGCCAGGCGATTGCGCTTTATCAGCCGCGAGGCCTGGATTTTGACTTAGAGAACAACCAGTTTGACATTGGGAAAATCAGCGCGGCGCTGGCCCGGTTGCAGCCGGACTATCCGAATGTGCAGCTGTCGCTGACGCTTCCGACGCTGCCGACCGGACTGTCGCCTGAGCAATTTGCTCTGGTAGAGCAATTGGCTACCGCAAACGTGGATTTTATCATTAACGCCATGGCGATGGATTATTTCGAGCCCGGCGTTGCCGGCGAAATGGGCCAGGCGGCGAAAGAGGCGGCAATGAATATCGCGGCCCAGTTGGAGACGCTCTATCCCGATCTCTCCGAGAAAGCGCGATTCGCAAAAATCGGCGTGACGCCAATGATCGGCCGCAACGACGATGGCACCATATTTACCCTCGACAATGCCTTTAACGTCGGCGCCTTTGCCGCTCAGCAGGGATTATCGATGCTATCGCATTGGTCGCTGAACCGTGACAATCCCTCCGATCACGGATATGTGGATAGCGAGAGCAGCAGCAATCCTGAGCAGCGCGTGACCGGCGAATACACCAGCAGCTTCCTGGCGGGCGCGTCGAGTGTGCCATTGCCTATGTTGCCCGATGTGGTACAAGTGGTCGACGCACAGCGGAAAACGTCGCCGGTCGACATTACCTCATCGCCGCATTGGCGGGCGAAAGAGATTGAAGCCGCCGTCGCCAGCGCATTGTCCGCCTCAACGCCAGCCGAGGAAGCGCCGGCATGCGATCTCGTCGCCTCAGCCGAGCAGGGCGCTGACGAGACTGACGGCGCCGAGATCCCGGCCGCCCTCGCGGGCAATATCGCCGCCGCCGCCGAGCAAACCGCTGACGAGGCCGCGCTGGCCGCTGCCGCGACTGACGGCGCACCGATCCCGGCCGCTGTGGCGGGCAGTATCGCCGCCGCCGCTGAGCAGGCCGACATCCCCGACGCCAACGTGACGCAAGATTAAGCCGTTGTCAGCGCCGTCGCCACCGCACAGAGCGACGTGCCCGCTGCGGTGATGACTGCCGCCGCCGACAGCCTTTTGCCGAGCGCTCGCGCCGCTGAAACCGACGCTGAAGTCAACGTCGGAGTCGAGGCTGGCGTTGCAACCGCCGCCGTCGCCGCAACGGCAACCAAAGAGGAGGCTAAAGCTGAAGCCTCCGCCGCAACGGCAACCGAAGCCGAGGCTAAAGCTGAAACCGTCGCCGCATCGGCAACCGAAGCAGAAGCCGAAGCGATGGCGTCCTAACGCTTCGTCGCCGCACAAGGCCCAACGCCCGCCCAATCCCCGTCGGCATGCCGGTAGTTGTCCTGGGGGGCGTTGTTTCGGTCTGACGGGGCGCGACCCGCTTCAGTCCAAAAGCGAAACGCCGCCTTATCCTCACTGACCGCGGCCTATCATCAGCCGTTTCACCCTTCAACAAAGGCCGCATCGTTACCCCGGCCGCCTGCCTACCGCCCCTGCCGGCCGGGCCGATCGAGTTGCAAAAAGCGATTGGCAACGACAATAACGGTTTGCCAATCGCGGGGGGTTGGCATTAGATGGTTGCCCATTACGACGGAGGCATCATGATATGGATATCATCTCTTCTCTCCCTCTCAGCACTATTCTGAACAGCGGTT
This sequence comes from Candidatus Sodalis sp. SoCistrobi, assembly GCF_900143145.1. GTDB lineage: Bacteria > Pseudomonadota > Gammaproteobacteria > Enterobacterales > Enterobacteriaceae > SoCistrobi. The sequence goes on along the minus strand of NZ_FRDB01000002.1, from coordinate 49,672 downwards.
TTGCACTCAACAGCGGGCGTATTGCGCGCATTATCCAGGCCCGAACGCTGGAAGACGCCAGCCATATGGGGCTTGTCGATCGGCTGTTTGATAAATTTCTGCGCAAGGGGGGCAAACGCGCGGCCATCGCCCGGCTATACCGGCAAATCAGCCAGCCCGGCACCGGCGAGCCGCGGGATCTCTCACCGGCGGCGGTGGTTGCCCGTTTTATGCAGTTGCGCGCCTTTGCCAACAGCGAGTACCGTAGCGCTTTTCAGCTGGCACTGCGCTACGATCCACTCGAGCAGGCGCCCTGGTCTTATCTGCTGCAGATCGGCAATTATCGGATCTATCAATCGCCGCCGCTGGATTACCGTCTGGATCATCAGTTCGCTGAAGTTTGCACAATGAAAGTCTGCCAGTCGCTGGACGATGCGCTGATGGAAGTCCATGACCAGCTGACGCCGGAACGGTATATCCAATCGCAAGTCGAAAGTATGGCCGACGCGCCGGCGGTGCGGCAAAAAGTCCTTGCCGTGCTTGACGATCCCGCCTACGGCCGCGCGAACCTGGTACGCATTACCGACAGTGACGATAGCACCTGTTTTCTGGCGCATTTTCGCCATGATGTGCTGGCACTTGCCAACCGCTGCGCCACCCACGATGAATTTCGCGGCCGCCGGTTAAAAACGGCGCTGCTGGAAACCGACTACGTTGATTTGCGGGCGCTTTGCCGCGACAGCTACCTGACCAAAGAGGATGCGCTGTTGAAATACCTCGCCAGACCGCATTTGCTGCAGCTGGTTGACTACATCGGCGATGCGGTTTATCGCCCGGAGGTGAGACAGCTATTATCGGGTTTTCCGGTGGGCAAAACGACCGCCTGTGAATTATTCAATCTGGCGCAGCCTGATTACGGCGATAGCGACGGGCGTCTGGCCCAGCCCGATTACGGCGATAGCGACGGGCGGCAAGCGCGCATGACGCAATAAGAAAGGCGCCCGCAGGCGCCTTTGTTTTGCCACAGAGCGCAGAAAAATTATTTCTTTTTCTTCGCTTTGGCGTTGGGCAGATCGGTAATGGTACCTTCGTACACTTCCGCCGCCAGCCCTACCGATTCGTGCAGCGTGGGGTGCGCATGGATGGTCAGCGCAATATCTTCCGCGTCGCAGCCCATTTCGATTGCCAAACCGATTTCGCCCAGCAGCTCGCCGCCGTTAACGCCGACCACGGCGCCGCCGATGACCCGGTGGCTTTCTTTATCGAAAATCAGCTTGGTCATACCGTCCTGGCAGTCGGAAGCGATGGCGCGCCCGGAGGCCGCCCACGGGAACGTGGCGACTTCGTAGCTGATGCCTTTTTCTTTCGCTTCTTTTTCCGTCAGGCCGACCCATGCCACTTCCGGCTCGGTATAAGCGATAGACGGAATGACTTTAGGATCGAAATAGTGTTTTTTGCCGGCGATGACTTCCGCCGCCACGTGGCCCTCGTGGGTGCCTTTGTGCGCCAGCATCGGTTGGCCGACGATATCGCCGATAGCGTAAATGTGCGGCACATTGGTGCGCATTTGTTTGTCGACGCGGATAAAGCCGCGATCGTCCACCTCAACCCCGGCCTGGCCGGCATCCAGCAGCTTGCCGTTCGGCACGCGGCCGATGGCGATCAGCACGGCGTCATAGCGCTGGGCTTCCGACGGCGCTTTTTTTCCTTCCATGCTGACATACACGCCGTCTTCCCGGGCTTCCACCGCGGTGACTTTGGTTTCCAGCATCAGGTTGAATTGGGAACTGATGCGCTTGGTGAACACTTTCACCACGTCTTTATCGGCCGCCGGGATGACCTGATCAAACATTTCCACCACGTCGATTTCCGAACCCAGCGCGTGGTAAACGGTGGCCATTTCCAGACCGATAATCCCGCCACCCATCACCAGCAGACGCTCTGGCACCGACGTCAGGGCGAGCGCATCGGTAGAATCCCATACGCGGGGATCATCATGGGGGATAAACGGCAGCTGGGTCGGGCGCGAGCCCGCGGCGATAATGGCATTGTCAAAGGTGACGGTGGTGGTACCGTTCTCGCCTTCCACTTGCAGCGTGTTGGCGCCGGTGAATTTACCGTAACCGTTTACCACCTTCACCTTACGCGCTTTGGCCATACCGGTCAGGCCGCCGGTCAGCTGATTGACCACCTTTTCCTTCCAGGTGCGCACTTTGTCGATATCGGTTTGCGGCTCGCCAAAGACGATACCGTTTTTGCTCAGCGCCTTGGCCTCTTCGATAACCTTAGCGACGTGCAATAATGCTTTGGAGGGGATACAGCCTACGTTCAGGCAAACCCCGCCGAGGGTGGAATAACGCTCCACCAGGACGGTCTCCAGACCTAAATCCGCACAGCGGAATGCCGCGGAATACCCGCCCGGGCCCGCCCCAAGTACCACGACCTGAGTTTTTATTTCAGTACTCATCATGACCTCTTAGTTGATTGTCCGGCGGGTCAGACGTCTATTTTATCGCCTGTGTTTGCATAACGCGCTGTGTCCACCGGGACGTCTCCATCGCGCATAGTTTACAGAAATGTTAATAGACTGCAAATTATGTGACGACGGCGCATGTTTAGTTGGTACCGCCGACGACCCCTTCGCCACCGGCGGCGGCGCAGAAACAAGCAGGCCGGCCCGCGGGCCGGCCTGGAGGGTTACATGACCAAGCGACGGATATCAGACATCACGTTGTTGATGAAGCTGATAAAACGCGCACCTTCGGCGCCGTCGATGACCCGGTGGTCATAGGACAGCGACAGCGGCAGCATCAGTCGCGGCGCAAACTCTTTACCGTTCCACACCGGTTTCATTGCCGATTTGGACACGCCGAGTATCGCCACTTCCGGCGCATTGACGATAGGCGTGAACGCCGTACCGCCGATGCCGCCCAAACTGGAGATGGTGAAGCAGCCGCCCTGCATATCCGACGAAGTCAGTTTGCCGGCGCGGGCCTTTTTGGAGATCTCCGTCAGCTCGCGCGACAGCTCTACAATGCCTTTCTTGTTCACATCGCGGAACACCGGCACGACCAGACCGTTCGGCGTATCAACCGCCACGCCGATATTGATGTATTTCTTCAGCGTCAGTTTCTGGGCGTCCGCCGACAGCGAGCTGTTAAAACGCGGCAGCTCTTCCAAGGCCTTGGCAACCGCTTTCATGATAAACACCAGCGGGGTGATTTTCACATCCAGCTTTTTCTTCTCGGCTTCGGCGTTCTGCTGTTTGCGGAAGGCTTCCACTTCGGTGATATCGGCCTCATCGAACTGGGTCACATGGGGGATCATGACCCAGTTGCGGTGCAGGTTGGCGCCGGAGATTTTCTGGATCCGGCCCAGCTCCACCTCTTCGGTGTCGCCGAACTTGCTGAAGTCCACCTTCGGCCACGGCAGCAGCCCCGGCAGCGAACCGCCGCCGGCAGCGGCAGGCGCGGCCTCGGCGCGTTTAACCGCCTCTTTGACGTAAGTCTGGATATCTTCACGCAGGATACGGCCTTTGCGCCCGGTGCCCTTCACCTTCGCCAGGTTGACGCCGAACTCGCGCGCCAGACGGCGAATTACCGGGGTGGCGTGCACATAGGCATCGTTTTCGGCAAATTCACCTTTGCCTGCGGACGACGACGGGGCGGCAGCCGCGCTTTTGTTGGCGTCGGATGCCGGCGCAGGGGCCACAGCCGCGGCGCTTTCCTTGGTGGCGGCCGGGGCCGGGGCAGCGCCTTCCACCTCGAACACCATAATTTGCGAACCGGTGCTGACCTTGTCGCCGACGTTAATCTTGATCTCTTTGACGATACCCGCGAACGGCGCCGGCACCTCCATCGATGCTTTGTCACCTTCCACGGTAATCAGCGACTGCTCGGCGCTTATCTTATCGCCCACCTTGACCATGACCTCGGTGACTTCCACTTCATCGCCGCCGATATCCGGGACATTAACTTCTTTGTTGCCGCCGGATTGAGCAGGCGCGCTCTGCTGCTGCGCCTGCGGCGCTTCGGCCTCGGCCGGTGCCGCATCGCTGCCGCCACCGGCGACCTCGAACACCATGATAAGCGAACCGGTGTTCACTTTATCGCCGGTATTGACCTTCAGTTCTTTAACCGTGCCCGCAAACGGTGCCGGCACTTCCATCGACGCCTTATCGCCCTCGACGGTGATAAGCGACTGCTCGGCCTCGACCTTATCGCCGACCTTCACCAGCACCTCGGTGACTTCCACCTCGTCGCCGCCGATATCGGGAACGTTAACGTCCTGATTCTGTGCGGCACCGCCCGCGGCGGCCGGTTTGGCCTCCGGCGCGCTGGCGTCCTGCTGCGGCGCGGCAGCGGGTTTTTCGGCGGCGCCTTCTGCCGCCTCAAAGGTCATTATCAGTTTGCCGGTGGCGACCTTGTCACCTACCGCGACCTTGATGTCTTTTACCACCCCCGCCTGCGGCGAGGGCACTTCCATGGAGGCTTTATCCCCTTCCACGGTAATCAGCGACTGCTCGGCTTCAACCTTATCGCCCACGCTGACCAGGACCTCGGTGACTTCCACTTCATCTGTACCGATATCCGGTACGTTGATTTCAATAGCCATGATTTACTCTACCTCTTACGCCAGACGCGGGTTGACTTTGTCAGCATCGATGCCGAATTTGCTGATGGCCTGCGCCACCACATCAGCGCCGATATCGCCGCGTTTGGCCAACTCGCCCAGCGCCGCAACCACAACATAGCTGGCGTCCACTTCAAAGTGATGACGCAGATTCTCGCGGCTGTCGGAACGGCCAAAACCGTCGGTGCCCAGAACGCGGAATTCGCTGGCAGGAATAAAGTTGCGGATCTGCTCGGCGAACAGTTTCATATAGTCGGTGGACGCTACCGCCGGCGCTTCGTTAAGCACGGTGGCCACATAAGGCACGCGCGGGGTTTCGGTTGGGTGCAGCATGTTCCAGCGCTCGCAATCCTGGCCGTCGCGCGCCAGTTCGGTGAACGAGGTCACGCTGTACACATCGGAGCCGACACCATAGTCTTTCGCCAGGATCTGCGCCGCTTCGCGCACGTGGCGCAGAATGGCGCCAGAGCCCATCAGCTGCACTTTGCCTTTGCTGCCCTCCAGCGTTTCAAGCTTGTAGATCCCCTTGCGAATACCCTCTTCCGCGCCTTTCGGCATGGCGGGCATGGCGTAGTTTTCGTTCAGCGTGGTCAGATAGTAGTAAACGTTTTCCGGCTTATCACCGTACATGCGGGTTAAACCGTCATGCATGATGACCGCGACTTCATAGGCATAGGCCGGATCGTAGGAGATGCAGTTCGGGATGGTCAGCGACTGGATATGGCTGTGGCCGTCTTCGTGCTGCAAGCCTTCACCGTTCAGCGTCGTGCGCCCCGAGGTGCCGCCGATAAGGAAGCCGCGCGCCTGCTGGTCGCCCGCCGCCCAGCACAGATCGCCGATCCGCTGGAAACCGAACATCGAGTAATAGATGTAGAACGGAATCATCGGCAAATCGTTGGTGCTGTAGGAGGTCGCCGCCGCCAGCCAGGAGGAGGCCGCACCCAGCTCGTTGATCCCTTCTTGCAGGATCTGCCCTTTTTCGTCTTCACGGTAATAGGCGACCTGCTCGCGATCCTGCGGCGTGTACTGCTGACCGTTGGGGCTGTAGATGCCTATCTGGCGGAAAAGACCTTCCATGCCGAAGGTACGGGCTTCGTCGGCAATGATCGGGACCAGACGATCTTTGATCGACTTGTTCTTTAACATCACATTCAGCACGCGAACAAAAGCGATGGTGGTGGAAATTTCTTTCTTCTGCTCTTCCAGCAGCGGCGCAAAGTCCTCAAGCGTCGGCAGTTCCAGCGGCTTGGTGAAATCCTTCAGGCGGCTCGGCAGATAGCCGTGCAGCGCTTTGCGGCGCTCGTGCAAATAGCTATGCTCTTCGGACCCTTCGTCAAACGTGATGTAGGGCAGCGCTTCAATCTTTTCGTCGGTAATGGTGCTCAGGTTGAAACGATCGCGGAAGTAACGCACCCCTTCCATGTTCATTTTCTTCACCTGATGGGCAATGTTCATGCCTTCCGCGGTCACACCCATGCCGTAGCCTTTAATGGTGTGCGCCAGGATCACCACGGGCTTGCCGGTGGTTTTCTTGGCCTTTTGCAAAGCGGCATAAATTTTCTTCGGATCGTGGCCGCCACGGTTAAGCGCCCAAATCTCGTCGTCGCTCATGTCTTTCACTAACGCTGCGGTTTCCGGGTATTTACCAAAGAAGTGCTCGCGGACGTAGGCGCCGTTTTTCGATTTAAAGGTTTGATAGTCGCCGTCAACGGTTTCGTTCATCAGCTGAATCAGCTTGCCGGAGGTGTCTTTGCGCAGCAGCTCATCCCAGCGGCTGCCCCAGACCACTTTGATCACTTCCCAGCCGGCGCCGCCAAATACGCCTTCCAGCTCGTTGATGATCTTGCCGTTACCGGTGACCGGGCCGTCCAGACGCTGCAGGTTACAGTTAATGATGAATACCAGGTTGTCCAGCTTCTCGCGGGTCGCGATGGTGATGGCGCCCTTGGATTCCGGCTCGTCCATCTCGCCGTCGCCCAGGAAGGCGTACACGGTCTGATTGCTGGTGTCCTTCAGCGCGCGGTGGTCCAAATATTTAAGGAATTTTGCCTGATAGATAGCGCTTATCGGGCCGAGGCCCATCGACACCGTCGGGAACTGCCAGAACTCCGGCATCAGCTTCGGATGCGGATAGGATGACAACCCTTTACCGTGCACTTCCTGGCGGAAGTTGTTCATCTGATCTTCGCTCAGACGACCTTCAAGGAAGGCGCGGGCGTACACGCCGGGGGAGATGTGCCCCTGGAAATAGACCAGGTCGCCGCCGTCTTTGTCGTTGCGCGCGCGGAAGAAATGGTTGAAGCACACTTCATAAATGGTGGCGGACGACTGGAATGACGCCATGTGGCCGCCCAGTTCCAAATCTTTCTTCGACGCGTGCAGCACGGTCATCACGGCATTCCAGCGAATAGCGGAACGGATACGGCGCTCAAGTTCCAGATTGCCGGGATACTCAGGCTCCTCTTCGACCGGAATCGTGTTGATGTAGTTGCGTCCGGCGGCACCTTGCGCAATGCTTACCCCACCTTTACGCGCTTCATCCAGCACCTGATCAATCAGGAATTGCGCGCGTTCAATACCTTCTTCACGGATTACCGATTCGATCGCCTGGAGCCAGTCGCGTGTTTCGATCGGATCCACGTCATTGTACAAACGTTCTGACATGGTGGTGTTCCTTATCTATCTTTAATATTGGTTTAGTTGGAGCCTGTCTTCCTATGCTCTGGCCGTCAGAACATACGAAGACAGGCCCATAGCTTCTGCTGCCGCGTGGGCCGCCGTTCCCGGAGGCTTAATCCTTGCGTTGCTGGAGACGTCGAAGCGATCGTTCGCGCCGGCTATGTTCCCGGCCAAGGTCCAGCAAAATTTCCTCAATAAACGCCAGATGGCGATGTGACGCCTCGCGCGCCTTTTCCGGCTCGCGCGCAACTATCGCCGCGAAAATTCCGGCGCGGTGGCTGCTCACCTGCGCCAGCATTTCCCGGCGCGAGTAAAGCAATTCAAAATTCTGACGCACGTTGTTTTCCAGCATCGGCCCCATGCAGCGCACCAGATGTAATAAAACCGCATTATGCGCGGCTTCGGTGACGGCAATTTGATAATTCATGACGGCATCCGCTTCCGCGTCGAGATCGCCGCTGTCCTGCGCCGCCTGAATCGCCTGATGGCATTCACGGATATGCTCGAAATCCTGCTCGGTACCGCGCAGCGCCGCATAATAGGCGGCAATCCCTTCAAGGGCGTGGCGGGTTTCCAACAGGTCGTATTGCGATTCAGGGTGCTCCGCCAACAATTCAGTCAGTGGATCGCTGAAGCTTTGCCATAAATTGCTTTGCACAAACGTCCCTCCGCCCTGCCGACGCAGCAGCAGGCCTTTGGCTTCCAATCGCTGGATGGCTTCCCGCAGCGAGGGGCGGGATACGTCAAACTGCTTGGCCAGTTCACGCTCGGGGGGCAGTTTTTCGCCGGGGCGTAGCGTCCCTTCCAGAATCAAATATTCCAACTGTTGTTCTATGACATCCGATAACTTGGGTTGGCGGATCTTACTATAGGCCATTTCTTATCTTCTCAGCGGATGGCGCGGAGTCAATTGGTAATACCAATTACATTTACACGGTGCTAAAAGTAACAAAGTATTCACCTTCTGTCTATCCTGGCTTTGACCTAAATCATCAAATCGCGCACATTCTCACAAAAGCCTTACATCTGTGCTGCGCCAGGCCCGTCCGACAGCACAATCGTGTTTACGTTACAAAAGGTTATTAACCTCTGTGAAACCTAATCTGCGCCCGGCAAAGAGATTTCCCTGCGCGTTTGAGCCAAAAAACCGCTGGGAAATGCATAACCATGCACGCCCGGGATCACTCTGCCAAGGGCAGCGGTTTTCGCGCTAAGGCAACCTTCGTTGTCCGCCTGTCGACGTGCGCGATTTATTACTTAGCCACCATCATAAATCCCGTGCAAACCTTCCCAAATATCACTATTCTGTTGCCCGCGACAGCCCGGACGCGAAATTACCACGCCGCGGCGCGTAAATTAAAACGTACAACAACCGTAACCGTGGACAGACACAGCGCAGGCCGGCATCCAGGTACTTGCCCGCCTTAACGACAGAGGATTCGATGATGGAAGGTCAACAGCGCGATGAGACGCTGAAACGCGGGCTAAAAAACCGCCATATACAGCTCATTGCTTTGGGCGGGGCGATTGGCACCGGCCTGTTTCTGGGGATTGCACAAACCATACAAATGGCCGGACCTTCGGTTATTTTGGGCTATGCCATCGGCGGTTTTATCGCTTTCCTTATTATGCGCCAGCTGGGCGAGATGGTGGTGGAAGAGCCGGTAGCGGGCTCGTTTAGCCACTTTGCCTATAAATACTGGGGTAATTTCGCCGGTTTCGCCTCCGGCTGGAACTATTGGGTGCTCTATGTTCTGGTGGCGATGGCGGAATTGTCCGCGGTCGGCATCTATATGCAATATTGGTGGCCCGGGCTGCCGACCTGGGTATCGGCGGCGGTGTTTTTCCTGCTGATTAATGCCATCAACCTGGCCAACGTAAAGCTTTACGGTGAAATGGAATTCTGGTTTGCCATTATCAAGGTTGCCGCTATCGTCGCGATGATCGTGTTTGGCGCCTGGCTGCTGCTCAGCGGACGTGGCGGCCCAGAGGCCAGCGTCAGCAATTTATGGGCGCAGGGAGGCTTTTTCCCACACGGCGGCAAAGGGTTGCTGATGGCCATGGCGGTCATCATGTTTTCCTTTGGCGGTCTGGAGCTGGTGGGGATTACCGCCGCCGAGGCCGACGACCCGACGCGCAGTATTCCTAAAGCCACCAATCAGGTCATTTACCGCATCCTGATATTCTACATCGGCGCGCTAGCGATCCTGCTTTCGCTCTACCCCTGGACCAAAGTGGTGGAGGGTGGCAGCCCGTTTGTCCTGATCTTCCAGGCCCTGAACAGCTACTGGGTGGCCAATATCCTTAATCTGGTGGTCTTGACCGCCGCGCTGTCGGTCTATAACAGCTGCGTTTACAGTAATAGCCGCATGCTGTACGGTCTGGCCCGTCAAGGCAATGGCCCGCAATCGCTGGCGAAAGTCGACCGCCGCGGCGTGCCGGTGGCCGCGCTGGGCGTTTCGGCGGTGGCGACCGCGATTTGCGTGTTGCTTAATTATTTCATGCCCGGCGAGGCGTTTGGTCTGCTGATGGCGCTGGTGGTGTCAGCACTGGTGATCAATTGGAGCATGATCAGCCTGGCGCATTGGAAATTCCGCCGCAAAAAAATGCAACAGGGCGCCGTCCCGCGTTTTCCGGCGCTGTGGTATCCGGTGGGCAACGGTCTTTGTTTGCTCTTCATGGCGGGTATTCTGGCGATTATGTTGCTCACCCCGGGCATGGCGATTTCGGTGTATTTGATTCCGGTATGGTTGGTGGTGTTGGGCATCGGCTTCGCACTGAAAACCTCCGGCCAGCGCGCAGCCGCACGCTGATCCCCGGTCCCCGCGCCGGCCGGTATTACCGTGTCGGCGACCGGCGCTATTCCGTGCCAACGACCGGCGCTATTCCGTGCCAACGACCGGCAGTATTCCGTGCCGGCGACCGGCGGGCAGCCTAGACCAACGCGCCGTAGATGGTCAACAGCGCCACGACCACCACAATCACCAATGTGACTTTTTTCGCCAGCGCTACCGCGGCGCGGGGCGTTTGCACCGCATCCAGATGCGGCTCACGCGCCAGCGAAAACTGTGCCAGCCGTGTCAGCACCTGATATTGACTGCTGTGAATATCCCATAATGAGGCAAACCAGGCCGGCAGCGCCTTCTCACCATGCCCCAGCAAAGCATAGGCCGCGCCCGCCAGCCGCACCGGCAGCCAATCCAGCCAGTGCAACAGCATATCGATGCCGGAGCGCGCGCGTTTTAACGGCGTGGAGCGGCGCGCCAGCCAGGTTTGCCAAGCGCGCAGAAAGGCATAGCCCGCCAGAGGCACTGGCCCCCAGGGGCCGCCGATGACCAGCCAAAACAGCGGCGCCAGATAAAACCGGAAGTTGATCCACAGCAGCGCGTTTTGCAGTTCGCGCAAGCGCTCGGCCGGCGCGCCTTCCACCGGCAAGCCGTGAATCAGCGCCAGCTCGTCGCTCATCGCCGCACTGGCATCGATGTCGCCGCGGGCGGCGGCAACCAGATAGTCACGATAATGGCGACGGATCCCGCCCGCGCCGATGCACAATAGCGCCAGGATGACCCACAGCAGCAGCAGGGGGATATGGTAAAACCAGCCCGAGGCCAACCGCAAACAGACCGCGACCAATAACATCCAGCACAGCACCAGCATCAGCGTCTGCGCCAGCGACGTCTCGCGCAGGCGGCTGAACGGCCGCTCAAGCCAGCGATCCAGTTGCCAATGTTCACCGTGCTTGAATAACAGCTCCCAGGCCAGCACCAATAGTAATGTAAACAGCGTCATAACCCGCGTCTCCCTGTTAAATGTCGTCAGGCGGTAGTGACAGTAGTTGTCGAAAATCGCGCCAGCTAAAGGCCGGTCCTGGATCGGTTTTACGCTCCGGCGCGATATCACTATGACCGGTAATGTGCGCCGGCGTTATGGGATAATGGCGCATCAACACGCGGGTCACGTCGGCAAGGGCGCAATACTGAGCATCGGTATAGGGCAGCGTATCGGTCCCTTCCAGCTCAATGCCAATGGAAAAATCATTGCAGCGCTCACGCCCTTGGTAGCAGGACACCCCCGCGTGCCAGGCGCGTCGGTGAAAGGGAACATACTGCACCACCTCCCCATCGCGCCGGATGAGGCAATGCGCGGACACGCGCAGTTGCCAGATAGCGGCAAAATAGGGATCGTCCGCAGGATCCAACGTACCGGTAAACAGCCGATCTATCCAGGGGCCGCCAAAATGGCCCGGCGGCAAACTGATATTGTGCACCACCAGCAAGGTAGGAAATACGTTCGCCGGTCGACAGTCGCAATGGGGGGAAGGCACGCGCTTCACATCTGCAATCCAACCGTTATCCAACCGCATGGTGACCTCATTTTACCGAGTATGGTACTTCGCCCGGCTTCAGGGTAGCATGAATCATCGCTTCCCTTTATCCGCAGATACGGAGATTTTTATGTCGACCCGCCGTTACAACGTTGAGCGCCGCCGGGCGGAATTGCTTGCACGAATTCAACAGGATATCCCGCCGTCGGTCAGCGCCGCGTTAAAAGAAGATCTGGGCGGCGGCACCGACGCGCAGGCCGATATCACCGCCTTACTGCTGCCGGCGGACAGGCAGGCCAGCGCCGTGATTATCACCCGCGAAAACGGCGTTTTTTGCGGCCAACGCTGGCTTGAAGAGGTCTTCAACCAGTTGGGCGGCGGCGTGGCGATTGACTGGCTGGTCGCAGATGGCGATGACATTATAGCCAATCAACCCCTGTGCCGACTGAGCGGGCCGGCGCGCCTGCTGCTTACCGGCGAGCGAACCGCGCTCAATTTCGTCCAAACGCTGTGCGGCGTGGCCAGCGAAGTGAAACGCTATGTCGCTGCGCTGGCGGGTACCGATACCACGCTGCTGGATACGCGTAAAACCTTACCGGGGCTTCGGACCGCGCTGAAATACGCGGTACTGTGCGGCGGCGGCGGCAACCACCGGTTAGGGCTGGCGGACGCGTTCCTCATCAAGGAGAATCATATCATCGCCGCCGGGTCTATCGCCAACGCCATGGCGCTGCGCGCCGATGTGCCGGTGGAAGTCGAAGTAGAATCGCTAGATGAGCTGCATCAAGCGCTGGACGCCGGCGCTGATATCATTATGCTCGACAACTTCAGCCGTGAGGATATGGTGCAAGCGGTGGCGGTGACCCGGCAGCGGGCAGCGCTGGAGGTGTCCGGCAATGTCACGCTCGCCACGCTGCGCGATTACGCGCTGACCGGCGTCGATTACATCTCCGTCGGCGCGTTGACCAAGCATCTGCGGGCGCTGGATCTCTCCCTGCGTTTTCATTAACGAAATATTGCGCGCGGCCACGCATTTGGCATGTCACAACCTGCAGCCGAGCGATGTATAGCTGAATCCGTCTGCCACTTTTTCTTTCCGCCGCTATCGGGGCGTTTGCTGGGCCACTAGGGTGAAGGGGTTTTCGTTCACCCAAGGAGCCCGACATGCATCGCCAGTGCGGATTTACTCTCATGGAGCTGATGGTGGTGATCGCCATCATCGCTATTCTTAGCGCTATTGCGCTGCCCGGCTATCAACGTTATCTGGATCGCGCGGCATTGACCGATATGCTGCGTATCGCCAGCCCCTACCGTCTGGCGGTGGAGCTGTGCGCAATGCAGCAGGGCGACGTCGATAGCTGCAACGCCGGTCAACAGGGTATCCCGGCCACTCATCGGTCCCGTTATGTCAGCGGCGTCAGCGTGCGTCAGGGCGTGATAAGTCTGACCGGCCGCCAAACACTGGCTGGGCTGACGCTGGTGATGACGCCCGCGACACACGGCGACGGCCTGCTCTGGCACCATCGCTGCGACGCGGCGGCGGGCAGCCATCTCGCCGCGCCGTGTGGGGCGTTATTCCAGAACGCCGAACGCGAGGATGTCGGGTAGCAGCAGCGCATTACTGCGCCGCCGCCCCCTCAGAACCGTACGTGCCAGTTTCCCGGCATACGGCTCAAGCCTTTCGATAACTCCATGTAAGAGCCGGTTTAACAACGGAAAAACCACGGCCACGGGCTGTGTGATGACATTCCGGATGTAGCATGACCAGATTCGAGGGCTTATCCAGTCCACCATTCACCTTCCGCACGATATGGCGGAGTTGCCAGCCTGTCTCAGCGGTGATGAAAAGATGGCAGATAGGGCACCTGCGCCCCTGTGTCCGCCACAGGCGCTTAAGTTGTCCGTATCCTTTAATCGACTCCAGCATTGCTGCTCCCAGTCTGGCCTCGAAATACGCCTCGTAACTGGGATCGAATGGATTGGCGGTCGTCTTAACCTGTCGGTGGCGCCGGATTGGCATATCCGAGACTTCATATAAAGTATTAAGTTCGCGTTGTCCCGAGCGGAGAAACCTTCCTGTTTCGACGCCAAACACCCAGTGCCGGAAACCGACGGAGCGGAAGTATTTCTTCTTGACCCAGCCGGTACCTTTGCCGGGATGTCTGCGGCGAGCCCAGTTCCATACCGATCTCCATACTTCATGATTGACTCTGTGGAAGATTTTCTTGGATATAACGTGCCTATAATACCGAGCCCAGCCTTTCAGCATCGGGTTTAGCAGCCATATCAGCTGGTTCTGGCTAATCATAGGGTTACTTTTCACGGTTCGGCGGAGCTTGTTGAGAAACGTTTTCACGCTTTTCGTCGCCGGTTTGATCAGCAATTTGCCATTGTATTTGCGAACGTTCATGCCAAGGAAATCGAACCCCTCGGTGATATGTGTGATTTTCGTTTTCTCCGGTGAGAGTGTAAGCCCACGTTCAGCCAGAAATTGCTCAATCACGGGACGAACTTTATCGGCCAGCACTTCCTGTGTTATCCCTGTGACCACAAAGTCGTCCGCATATCTGATGATATTAACTTTGTACGGGTTTAGCCCGCTTCGGCAGAAATTTTTCTTTAGAAGAGATTGAAGCCCGTCCAACGCTATGTTCGCCAGCGTTGGCGAAATGATCCCGCCCTGCGGCGTTCCCGCGTCTGTCGATTTGAAAAGACCCTCGTGCATATAGCCAGCCTTGAGCCATCCTCTCAAGATCGCCTTGTCCATCGGGATATTGGCGATCAGCCATTCATGTGAAATTTCGTCAAAGCAGCTGCGGATGTCGGCTTCCAGTATCCAGTGGGCTCGATCAGCGCGGTGGAGTGTAGTAAAGCATTGCTCTACCGCATCAGCCGTTGATCTTCCCTGCCTGAATCCAAACGAATTCGGATCGGCACGGGTTTCAGCGACAGGCTCCAGCGCCAGCAAGTAAAGTGCTTGCATGGCCCTGTCGCGCATTGTCGGGATACCCAGCGGTCGCTGTCTGCCGTTAGATTTCGGGATATATATGCGCCTCAGGGGCTGGGGGCGGTACCCCCGTCGCCTTAAGGCATCGATAGCCCTCATTCTGCCGCCGGGAGTGGACCATGTTTTACCATCCACACCCGGCGTCCGCTTTCCACGGTTTTCCGTCACCCGTTTTACGGCGAGCGCTTTGCCGCTAAACGAATGGGTAAGCAGCCATTGCAGGGCTTTAACCCTGCCTTGTCTGCCTTCCTGTGTTGCCTTCACGATACGTGCCTGCAGCCTTCTGACTTCGCGGCGGCATTTTGCCCAATCAATGCTGTGCCAATGCGCCGTATGGCCGGTGGGGGCACCCGCGCTGAGTTTCTTCGCAGTCATCTGCTCTCCCTCCTGAAAAAAGGTGTTCAGGTTATCTCGTGATGAAAGACCCTGCGGAAGTCTGCCCGCTTTCGCGTGGGGTGATGTTGCAGATGCTCAACCCCTGTCCGAGCCATTACAGCCCGGCGTTCGCTTTTTCCGCTCTCCTCTGCCCGCACCGCCGACAGCGAACCTTGCGGTTAGCCTGCCTCAGCGAGGCAGCGATACGGGTTTACCGTGTTCCACCCAGTTTGCACGTGACGGGTTAGGTTCTGCCTATCCACCGGTAGCCTTGATGTCCGTGCCTCCCCATTAAACAAAAGAAGGTCCGACTACATTCCCATTTTGGGTCAGGCCTGTCAGTGTCTTTGGCCTGTTCTGGACTGACGATGTTTATCAGCAGTTCACCTATGTTAACCATACCGTCCAGCCTTGCGCCCTGTCCGCATTGACACTCGCAGACATGCTTCTTCCTCGCGGATTTCACACAGTTCAAAACCGGGCTACGTTGTCCTGAAGGCTCCATACCAAACCGTTACCCGTTTCGCATGCTTCAGTAGGCTACAGGCGACGGAACGCCTGGTTTCTCTGCCATCGCCGGGGCGATGGTGAAACAACAAACTGAGCGACTTTCACGTCGCACGAGTAATGTTCAACCGCACGCATACTGATGCGCGCTGGCCGGTGACCGGCACCCCGCTGCGCGACGATATGCCGGTGACCGGCACGTTGGATCTGCTGCTGCAGCGCGCGCTGTGCCGCGAAGCGTCGGATATTCACATTGAGCCCTGTTCGCCCGCAGGCTACCGGCTGCGGTTGCGCGTCGATGGTCTGATGACCCCCGCTCAGGGTTGTCCCGCCGCGCTGGCGGAGGGTCTGGTCGCGCGGCTAAAGGTGTTGGCGCGGCTGGATATCGCCGAACGCCGCCAGCCCCAGGACGGACAATTCAGCGCCGGCGGCGATGGCCCACCGTGTTCGCTACGGCTTTCCACGCTGCCCACCCTGTACGGTGAAAAAGCGGTACTGCGTTTGTTACGCTGCTCGCCGGAGCATCTGACGCTGAAAAGGTTGGGCATGCCGGCGACGCTCCAGCGGCGCATGATACGGGTGCTGCGTCAACCCCACGGGCTAATGTTGATAACCGGCCCCACCGGTAGCGGTAAAACGTTGACACTCTACGCCATGCTGAATATGCGGCGCCGCCGTCCGCTCAATATTTGTAGCGTGGAGGATCCGGTTGAGCTGCCGTTGGCCGGTATCAACCAGAGTCAGGTCAATTTCCGGGCACGGCTGGATTTTCCGCTGCTGTTGCGGGCGCTGCTGCGCCAGGACCCAGACGTGCTAATGGTGGGCGAGATCCGCGACAATGAAACCGCCGCCGTGGCGCTGAACGCCGCCCGCACCGGCCATCTGGTGCTCTCCACGCTGCATACGCTGTGCGCCGACGACGCCATAAGCCGGCTGCGCCAGCTCGGGCTGGATGCGACGCAGGCAGGGCCAGCGCTGAGCCTGGTGTTGGCGCAGCGCCTGGTGCGACAGCTGTGCCCCGACTGCCGGCGCGCGCCGTGTTCTGAGGCTCCCCGACAGGACGCGACAGGCGGCTGGCAGGCGCAAGGTTGCGTCCGCTGCCGGCGTGGCTATATCGGCCGCTGTGGCCTGTTCGCGCTGCTGGAGGATGACGCCAGCGGTGGCCAGGGATTGTGGTGTGCCGGCATGGCGCTGGCGCAGCAGGGCACAACCTCATTGGCCGAGCTCAGGCGCGTCTTGGGGAATCCGCCGTGACCGGCTGCTGGCTCTGGCGTTGGCAGGGTTTGTCCGCCGAAGGCCAACTTTGTCGGGGTGAGATAATAGGCCACAGCCGCCGCGACTGCGGTCTGCGTTTAGTGGCGTTGGGCCACCAGCCCTTTCGCTTGCGTATTCACGGCTGGCTGCCGGCGCGCTATTGGCAACGCCGGGCGCTGATTGACCTTACCGACCGGCTCGCCTCGCTGCTGCAGACCGGCCTGCCGCTGCGGGAAAGCCTGACGCTGCTGGGCGCCGAATACCCCCGCGCAGGCTGGCGCTGCCTGCTGGCGCAGATCGGCGCGGATATCGAACGGGGGGTGACGCTATCACGGGCCTGCGCCGCCTGGCCGCAGGTCTTTCCGCCGGTGTGGTGCGCCATGTTCGCCCTGGGCGAGCTTACCGGCAGGTTAGATAGCTGCTGCGCCGAACTGGCGCAAAGCGAAGCCCGGCTGTGGCGTCTTAGACAGCAGGTCATGCGGTCGCTACGCTATCCGCTGCTGGTCAGTATGGGCGCGGTCGGCGTGCTGCTGCTCATGCTGCTCATGCTGTTGCCGGCCTTCACCCGAATCTATGCCAGCGCAGGCGTCCCCCTACCGCCCACCGCCGCCCTGCTGCTGCGTTTCGCGGCGCACGCGGGGGAACAGGGTCTGATTTATCTCGCCGTCGCGCTGTCGCTGTACGGCGTCTGGCGGCGACTGTGCCACTATCACCCGCGCTGGCGTCATCGGCTGCGCGCCACAGCGCTGTGGCTGCCGCTGGCGGGCCCGCTGTTGCGACATCACGCGCTTCACCAGTTGTTCCAGACGCTGTCAATGACCCATCGCGCCGGCATCGCTCTCGATCGGGCGCTGGCGGTCGCGGCCCGCGCCGTGGGGCACCCGCGCTATCGTCAGGCCGTGCTGCGCTGCCGGCAGGATCTGCGCCGCGGCAAGGCGCTGCACCAAACACTGGCGCCAACATCGCTGTTTCCGGCGCATTGCCGCTGGCTCATTCGCAATGGCGAGCTCACCGGCACGCTGGACGAGGTTTTATCGCAGCTGGCGCGGTTACACGGCGAGCAGGCGCGGGAAAAGGCCGAACAGCTGGCGCAGCTGGCCGAGCCTGCGCTGCTGCTGCTGACGGGCGCCATGGTGTGCGGACTGGTGGTGATTCTTTATTTACCCCTGCTGCAGTTAGGCGAAGTGTTTAGCCAGTTTTGAGCGACTACGGCACACCCGCCACGCACGGTTGCAGAGATAAGGAAACGCCGCCGGGCGCGCACGGTTCTAGGCCGAAGGACGCGCCGGGCAGGTACATACGAATGGCAGGCGGCAGGATGCGCCGCCGGGCGCGCACGGTTGCAGGCCGAAGGACACGCTGGCAGGTGCGTAGGGTGGCAGGCTGCAGGATGCGCTGGTTATGGGTGCACGATGGCGGGCCCCGCGCACGCGCGGTTGCAGGCCGAAGGACGCGCCGGGCAGGTACATACGATGGCAGTCTGCAGGATGCGCTAGTCGATGGTGCACAATAGCGGGCCGCAGGAAGCGCCGGTCGCGGGCGCCGCCGTCACCTCTCTTTGCAGGGCCGGGAGACGCTCAAGGCAACGGCAGGCTAAGAGCAATGCTGAACCACGCAACCGGGGACATGTTCAGGCGGCGGCGTCCCGTTCGCCGCCTGACGCTGTTTACAACTGGGTGAAGACTCGGTTTTCCTGCTCGGCGACGCGGATAAACGTGGTGCGTTTGGTCAATTCCTTCAAACGCGAGGCGCCAACGTAGGTGCAGGCGGAACGCAGACCACCGAGGATATCGCGGATGGCATATTCCACCGGCCCGCGTAGCGGAAGTTTGACGGTCTTGCCCTCCGCCGCGCGGTAATCCTCCACGCCGCCGACATGCCGCTTCATGGCTGACTCTGAGCTCATGCCGTAGAACAGCATAAAGCGTTCGCCGTTTTCCTCGACGAGGGTGCCTTCGCATTCGTCGTGGCCCGCCAGCATGCCGCCCAACATCACGAAATCCGCGCCACCGCCGAACGCTTTGGCGACGTCGCCCGGCACCGCGCAGCCGCCGTCGCTGACAATCTGCCCGCTCAGACCGTGGGCGGCATCGGCACACTCAATGACCGCCGACAGCTGGGGATAGCCGACGCCGGTTTTCACCCGAGTGGTGCATACCGAGCCGGGGCCGATACCCACTTTGACGATATCGGCGCCGGAAAGAATAAGTTCTTCCACCATTTCGCCCGTCACCACATTGCCGGCGCAAATCACTTTATCCGGGCAGGCTTCGCGAGCTTTTTGAACAAAGTTCACAAAATGCTCCGAATAGCCATTGGCGACATCAATGCAGATAAAATTTAGCTGCGGCGACAGCGCCAGGATCTGCTTCAATTTCTCGAAGTCGGCGGCTGAGGTGCCGGTGGACACCATCACATGACGCAGTACCGATTCCGGCGCCCGCGCCACAAACTCACGCCACTGATCCACGTTATAATGTTTGTGCACCGCGGTGAGTACGTCGAAGGCGGCCAGCGCCTCCGCCATATTAAAGGTGCCGACGGTATCCATGTTCGCGGCGATAACCGGCACACCGGACCAGCGAATGCCGGGGTGTTTGAAGGTGAAGTCGCGCTGTAGTTCAACATCGGAGCGGCTTTTCAGCGTGGAGCGTTTTGGCCGGATAAGGACATCTTTAAAACCTAACTTCACATCTTCTTCAATACGCATAGGGTTTTCCTGGTAAAAGGCGACGAGTCGCTAATCAATATCGGATACAATTTGCCTATTCCAGTAGCGGTATCATACGCGGGATTAAAGTTAGGGCAAGACTGCGAAATCTGCCCATTTTACGCTACAATCGTACCAATTTACCTGGTGCCGGGGGATTCTCTTTCGGGGTGAGGCAGTTAACGTGACGCAATACATTGTCGCCTTGACCGGCGGTATCGGCAGCGGTAAAAGCACGGTGGCCAACGCCTTTGCCGCGCTCGGCGTGCCTCTGGTGGACGCCGACGTGATCGCCCGGGAGGTGGTGCAGCCGGAAAGTCCGGCCCTGCACGCCATCGTGCAGCGTTTTGGCCCGGCGATGCTAAGCGCGGACGGCTCGCTGGATCGCGCCGCGCTTCGCGCGCGTATTTTCAGCGACCCGGCAGAAAAAGCCTGGCTTAACGGCCTGCTTCATCCGCTTATTCAACGGCAAACCGAGCAGCAGTTACGCTCAGCCCGCACCCCGTATGTGCTGTGGGTAGTGCCGCTACTGATTGAAAACAACCTGCAGCAGCGCGCCAACCGGGTGCTGGTGGTGGACGTCGACCGCGAGCGCCAGATCGTGCGTACGCTCAGCCGGGACGGCGTCAGCCGTGCACAGGTAGAAAACATTTTGGCGTCGCAGGTGTCGCGTCAGCAGCGTCTGGCCTGCGCGGACGATATTATTGATAATAGCGGGCGCCCCGAGGAGATAACGGATCGCGTTGCTACCTTGCATCAACGCTATCTTGCGCTTGCGGCATCAGCAACCCGACAGGATAAATCACCATGAGTGACGTTTACTCGACAACGGTGCTATTTGAACACCCGTTAAATGAAAAAATGCGTACCTGGCTTCGACTGGAGTTTCTTCTTCAGCAGCTTTACCGACATCCGGCATTAAGCGAGACGGCCAACGCGCTGACGTTTTTTCGTACCTTGTCCGATCTGCTGGACGTTCTGGAACGCGGCGATATCCGCAGTGAAATGCTCAAAGAGCTCGATCGCCAGCAGCAAAAGTTATTGCAGTGGGAAGGCGTGCCCGGCGTCGACAGCGAGCGCGTCAGCGCCCTGCGCACCGAGTTCAAACGTTGCGCCACCACGCTGATGTCGGCCCCGCGCCTGGGTCAGTTGCTGCGCGAGGATCGCCTGATCGGCGCCGTGCGCCAGCGGCTTTCCATTCCGGGCGGCTGCTGCAGCTTCGACCTGCCGGCGCTGCATATTTGGCTCCATCTGCCGCAGCCGCTGCGGGACGCGCAGGTCAACGGCTGGCTGCAAACGCTGGATCCGCTCAACGCCGCGCTGACCCGCATCCTTGATATCGTGCGCCATTCGGGGCCGTTCAAGAATCAAATCAGTTTAAACGGTTTTTTCCAGGACAACGCCGAGGTTGGCGATTTGCTGCGGCTACGCATCCCTGTTGAGCATCAACTTTATCCACAAGTATCCGGCCATAAAACCCGTTATGCTATCCGTTTTTTATCCCTGGACAGCGAAAACGGTGTGGTGCCGAACCGCCTGCCGTTTGAACTGGCCTGCTGTTAGGAGAACGCGACCATGAGCGACGATATCGTTAACGTCCCCTGCCCCACCTGCGGCAAAGCGGTGGAATGGAGCCAAAAAAGCCTGTTCCGGCCGTTTTGCAGCAAACGCTGTCAGCTGATTGATTTGGGCGAATGGGCGGAAGAAGAAAAACGCATTCCAAGCGACGTGCAGATTATCGACAGCGACGAGTGGAGCGATGAAACCCGCCATTAACAGGGCCGCACCGGCGGCGGTTTACCCTGCCGTCGCAGGCGACACGCTTCACCCCCGCATGCCGCACCAGCCACCCCGGCTTACCCTGGTTTCCCCGCCCGCCGTCGGCGGCACGGTGCGCTTGTCTGCCGCCGGCGACCAACTGCGCGGGACAGCGTAGCGTAATCCGTTGACTCCTCGCGGGGCAGCGTCGCGCTGTACGTTGACTCCCAAGCGACAGCGTTGCGCTGTGCGTTGACTCTCAAGCGACAGCGTTACACCTCCGCTGGCCCTCGCGCGGCAGCGTTGCGCTATTGGCTGACGCCGTGCTCTTAGTCCGCCGTTAGTTGGCGGATGATGGCCGCGTTGGCCGGCGGGAACTCATCCGCGCGCAGCGCCTGCTGTGGGCACCAGCGCACCGGCTGCCCTTCGTTGCCGCAGGGCGTGCCGCGCCACTGTTCCACTAGATAGAAATAAAACGCCAACTGCCGCTCGGCGAAAGCATGCTGGGTGGTCGCCAACAGCTGGGCATGCTCGACCTCAATGCCGATCTCTTCGCGCAATTCGCGATACAGCGCCTGTTCGGGGGTCTCTCCCGGCTCTACCTTACCGCCTGGAAACTCCCAAAATCCCCCCATGTGCACATCCGCCGCCCGTCGGGCGATAAAAATTTCCCGCCGGGCGTTACGAATGATACCCACCGCAATGGTTCGTATCGTCATAGCTGTCAGCGCTCCTTCAGGTTGTCCCGCACAGCCAGGCCGCGCGCCTTAGAAAAAGTGTAAACCGTATTTACTAAAACGCCCGGCGAACCGGGCGTGATGGGCGACTATCGGTCAAGAGGTGCCGTACTATTGCAATTTGCCGTGGCAATGCTTGAATTTCTTGCCCGAACCGCACGGACAGGGATCGTTGCGCCCGACTTTGCGACTTTCCAGCGCCGCTGCCGCCTCACCCTGGGCGAGCTCATCCACCGGCGCCTGATGGCTCAGCTGCTGCTGTCTGGCGAGACGTTCGGCCTCCTCGCGCCGCTGCTGCTCCATCGCCTCCACCTCTTCCGGCATGCGCACCTGCACTTTGCTAAGCGTGCTGATCACTTCATATTTCAGCGACTCCAGCATAGCGGCAAACATGGCGAAAGATTCGCGCTTGTACTCTTGTTTCGGATCTTTTTGCGCATAACCGCGCAGATGGATGCCCTGACGAAGATAGTCCATCGCCGCCAGATGCTCTTTCCACAGGGAATCCAGCGTTTGCAGCATGACGCCCTTCTCGAAATTGCGCATCATATCGGTGCCGACGATCTCTTCTTTACGCTGGTATTGAGCCAGCGTCTGCTCAAGCACACGTTCGCGCAGGGTTTCTTCATGCAGGCCCGGTTCATCGTCCAGCCATTGGGCGACGGGCATTTCCAGATCGAAGTCATCCTTGAGGCGCTGCTCCAGCCCCGGCACGTCCCACATTTCCTCCAGCGACTGCGGCGGAATATAGCTATCGAGGATGGTCTTCAGCACATCTTCGCGGATGCTCTTAACGGTCTCGCTAATGTCCGCCACGTCCAGCAGTTCGTTGCGCTGGGTGTAGATCGCGCGGCGCTGATCGTTGGCGACGTCGTCATATTCCAGCAATTGCTTACGGATATCAAAGTTGCGGCTTTCCACCTTGCGCTGGGCATTGGCAATCGCCTTGGTGACCCAGGGGTGCTCGATGGCTTCACCGGGTTTCATACCCAGTTTGCGCATCATGCCGGAGACGCGATCCGAGGCGAAAATACGCATCAGGGCATCTTCCATCGACAGATAAAAACGGGAGGAGCCGGCGTCGCCCTGACGGCCGGAACGGCCGCGCAGCTGATTGTCGATACGGCGCGACTCATGGCGCTCGGTGCCGATAATATGCAGGCCGCCGGCGGCCAGCACCGCCTCATGGCGCGGCTGCCAGGCATCCTTAATGGCGGCGATCTGCTGCTCGTCCGGGGACTCCAGGGCCGCGATTTCCGCCTGCCAACTGCCGCCCAGCACGATGTCGGTACCGCGCCCAGCCATGTTGGTGGCGATGGTGACCGCCCCCGGCTGGCCCGCCTGGGCGACGATGTCGGCCTCCATGGCATGGAATTTGGCGTTCAGCACCTTATGCGCAATGCCGGCTTTCTCCAGCTCGCCGGAAACCAGCTCCGATTTTTCAATGGAAATCGTCCCCACCAGGACCGGCTGACCGCGTTCGGTACAGGTTTTGATATCCTCGATGATGGCGTCAATTTTTTCTTTTTCCGTCATATAGACCAGATCGGCCAAATCCTTACGGATCATGGGACGGTTGGTCGGCACCACGATGGTATCGAGTTTATAAATGGAGCTGAACTCAAACGCTTCGGTGTCGGCGGTACCGGTCATACCGGCCAGCTTCTCATACAGGCGGAAATAGTTCTGGAAGGTAATCGATGCCAGCGTCTGGTTTTCATTCTGGATGGCGACATTTTCCTTGGCCTCCACCGCCTGGTGCAGCCCGTCGGACCAGCGGCGGCCCGGCATGGTGCGGCCGGTATGCTCGTCGACAATGATAACCTCACCGTCTTTGACGATATAGTCCACGTCGCGAGCGAACAGCACGTGGGCGCGCAAAGCGGCGGTCACATGATGCATCAGCATAATGTTGGCCGGCGAATAGAGCGATTCGCCCTCCTCCATGATGCCGGCTTTCACCAGCAGCTCTTCAATCAGCACCAGCCCGCGTTCGGTCAGGTTCACCTGGCGGGACTTCTCATCCACCGAGAAGTGCCCCTCGCCCTGGAAACTCTCGGAGTCTTCTTTATCCTGACGAATCAGATGGGGGATAAGCTTATCGACGCGGCGATACATATCCGAGCTGTCTTCCGACGGGCCGGAGATAATCAGCGGGGTACGCGCTTCATCGATAAGGATGGAATCCACCTCATCCACCAGCGCGTAATGCAGCTTGCGTTGCACCCGCTCTTCCGGGCTGAACGCCATATTGTCACGCAGGTAGTCAAAGCCGTACTCGTTATTGGTACCGTAGGTAATATCGGCGGCGTAGGCGGCCCGTTTGGCCGGTGCCGGCAGCCCCGGCAGGTTGATGCCGACGCTCAGACCCAGAAACTCGAACAGCGGGCGGTTGTTTTCCGCATCGCGCTGCGCCAGGTAATCGTTCACCGTGACCACGTGCACGCCTTTTCCGCTCAGGGCGTTCAGGTAAGCCGGCAGCGTCGCGGTTAGGGTTTTCCCTTCACCGGTGCGCATTTCGGCGATGCAGCGGTCGTTAAGCACCATACCGCCCATCAATTGCACATCGAAATGGCGCATAGCGAATACCCGCGTGCTGGCCTCGCGCACCACGGCAAAGGCTTCCGGCAACAGGCTGTCAACGGTTGCCCCTTGGGCGATACGGTCACGGAATTCAACGGTTTTGGCCGCGAGCTGTTCGTCGCTCAGCTGTGCCATCGCCGGTTCCATCTGGTTGATAGCGTCCACCGCTTTGCTCATACGGCGCAGGGTACGATCGTTACGGCTGCCAAAAATCTTGGTAAGTAATTTTGCTAGCATAGTCAGTCACATCTCATCACGGCCCCGTCCATCGGCGGCCAAAAAATCGTTTGCGGGAAAGTTAAGGTCCTTCAGCGTCAGGCGACGGCCGGCGGGCCGGCGCGTATTCCCTGCAGCTGCGCCAGACGGATGCCGCTACGATTGTCGATGAAAGCGACGTGGTCCGTTAACCGCAGCCGGCGGACCAGCACCGGCGGCCGCGCTTCGCGGTTGAGCAACAGACTCAGCGTGGTCAGCAGCACCTGATGCTGAACGCGCAGCGGCGCGACGGCCTCGGGCAACGGCGCGGGGGCCCAGGCAATGGAGAGATGACGGATGACGGTACGTATGGCATGCTGATGCCAGTAGTCAACGGCGTAGGTGGGGCGACCCGGGACATCCTTCAGCCGCGCCAGCTGACTAAAGCCGACCTGAAAGGCGCTTTGTCGGCTAAGGCTTGGGCAATTGTCGGCCTGGTGCAGCATCTCCTGGCCGCCTGGCAATAACGGCACGCCAAAACCGGCCGCGACCATCCCCAACAGAAGATGCGGCCAGAAATAACGTCTGCCAAATTGTCGCCAACGATTTAGAATACCCATTACCCGATCATGTCTTCCGCCGGAGTGTTGTTATGCGCGATAGTCGTCCACATCCCATCGACAGCCTGTTTAGCGACGCCGCCGAAACGGGCCGCGTGTCCCTCTCAAAGATTCAGCAGCGCGCCATCTTGCTGCTTAAGCTCAACCGCACGGTCAACGCGCTGTTGCCGGCACCGCTGCGCCCCTGGTGCCGCGTCGCCAACGTCCGCCAGGGGGTACTGGTACTGGAAACCGCCAATGCCAGCTGGAAGATGCGGTTACGCTATGAACAACCTCAATTATTGTCCACGTTAAGAGCGCAGATTCTACCATCATTGTCGTCTATCGACATCAGGATTAACCCTGGCCTGGCGAGAAAACAGGAATTGCATGCGCAAAACAACGACAGCGACCGTCAACGTGACCGGCCGCTGGGGGAAAAGCCAAGGCGTTTGAGTGTACAGAGTGCGGCGTCTATTCGCCATGTGGCGGCGCGCAGCGAAGGTAAATTAAAGAACGCGCTAGAACGACTGGCGGAGCTGGCCGGAGAGAGTGCCGACCCCGCCCGTCGCGGGAAATAGACGCCAAAAGGCTAACCTGGCCTGCGATATACCGGGACGCCGCCGTCAAGCACCGCGTCACCGCGACCTCGATGATGACGCTCAGGCCATAACGAAGGTCGGCGCCTTGAACGCCAGCGGCAGTTCAGCCTCATCCTCGAAGGTCACCAGTTCCCAGGCTTCCTGACGCGCCAGTACCGCCTGCAGCAGCTTGTTATTCATGGCGTGGCCGGATTTGAAGGCGGTAAACGCGCCGATGATGTTGTGGCCGCACATGAACAGGTCGCCGATGGCGTCGAGCATTTTGTGGCGGACGAACTCATCTTCAAAGCGCAGGCCGTCTTCATTCAGCACCCGATAGTCATCGACCACGATAGCGCAGTCGAAGCTGCCGCCAAGCGCCAGGCCGCGAGATTGCAGGTACTCGATATCGCGCATGAAGCCAAAGGTGCGCGCCCGGCTTATCTGGCGCACGAAAGACTCCGCGGAGAAGTTCAGGAAATAACGTTGCGAGCTGGCATCAATCGCAGGATGTTTGAAGTCGATGGTAAAATCGAGCGTAAAGCCGTTATACGGCGCCAGCTCGGCCCATTTATCCCCATCCTCGACGCGCACCGCCTGTTTCAGACGCAGGAATTTTTTGGCGCTGTTAAGCTCCTCAATGCCGGCATCCAGCAGCAGGTAGACGAAGGGGCTGGCGCTGCCGTCCATGATCGGGATTTCAGGCGCATCCACTTCAACGATGATGTTGTCGATTCCCAACCCCGCCAGCGCCGCGTTCAGGTGCTCTACGGTGGAAATACGCACATCATGCTCGTTCACCAGACAGGTGCAAAGCATGGTGTCACGTACCGACTTGGCGTCCGCAGGAAAATCCACCGGCGGGTTCAAATCGGTTCGACGATAGATGACCCCGGTGTTTGCCGGTGCAGGGCGTAGTGTCAGTGTGACCTTTTTGCCGGTATGTAACCCCACACCGGTGGCCTGCACGATACGTTTTAATGTCCGCTGTTTGATCATCTGTTTCTCTCGCAATGTTTAACCATGCCGCCTACTCCACACAGTATAGAGAAGAGTGGGCGGGCCAGTTTAGCACAAAGAGCGGCGTTTCCCAAAACGGCACGGTTTAATCCGCCTGTTTACGCAAGAATGCCGGGATATCCAGGTAGTCGGGTTCCTTACTCCCCTGGGCGTTTTGCTCATTGACCGCCTTGGCCGCCGTTTTCTGCTCATGATTGAGCGAAGACATGCCTGCGGTGTGATCGCGGTAGCGGTTATCCATCACCGGCTGGCTGCTCTGCTTATTGGTCACCAGCGTGATTTCCGGCCGTTTGTCCATACCGATGCCGGTCGCGACCACGGTAACGCGCAGTTCGTCGTTCATATCCGGGTCCAGCGAGGTACCGATAACCACCGTGGCGTTGTCGGAGGCAAAAGCGCGGATAGTATTACCCACGGTTTCAAACTCGTCCAGACGCAGGTCGAAGCCCGCGGTAATGTTGACCAGAACCCCACGGGCGCCGGACAGATCGATATCTTCCAGCAGCGGGCTGGAAATCGCCATTTCCGCCGCTTCTTCCGCGCGATCTTCGCCGCAGGCGACGCCGGAGCCCATCATGGCATAGCCCATTTCCGACATCACGGTGCGCACGTCGGCAAAGTCGACGTTCATCAGCCCCGGGCGGGTGATAAGCTCGGCGATACCCTGCACCGCGCCTTTCAATACATCGTTGGCGGCGCCGAACGCGTCCAGCAGCGAAATACCGCGCCCCAGGACTTTCAGCAGCTTGTCGTTAGGGATGGTGATAAGCGAGTCGACATGCTTGGAGAGTTCAGCAATGCCCTGCTCGGCGAACGCCATACGTTTTTTGCCCTCAAAATTAAAGGGCTTGGTGACCACCGCCACGGTCAGGATCCCCAGATCCTTGGCGACTTCCGCGACAACCGGCGCGGCGCCGGTACCGGTACCACCGCCCATACCGGCGGCGATGAACACCATATCGGCCCCTTCTAGCGCGGCCCGCAGCGCTTCGCGGTCCTCTTCGGCGGAGTTGCGGCCCACTTCGGGATTGGCGCCGGCCCCCAGCCCTTTGGTAATGCCGCTGCCGATTTGAATGGTCTGGCCCACCGCCGTCTTACGCAATGCCTGAGCATCGGTATTCACCGCGAAGAAGTCCACGCCTTCGATGCGCTCGCGCACCATATGCTCGACGGCGTTGCCGCCACCGCCGCCGACGCCGATGACTTTAATCACCGCGTCGTTGGTTAATTCCATAGGTTCAAACATAATTTCTCTCCGTTTTGTGCCTGTCGCTTCGGAATCGGCCGCCTGCACAGCCGGGTTCCGTCTTGAAAATCGTTAAAATTCTTTGCGCAGCCAGCCGCTGAACCGCTTGAACCATGTGCTGACCGACGTTCTTTTTTCCACGTCTACTTCGCCGCTTAAATGTGACTCTTTACCGTAATGCAGCAGCCCCACGGCGGTAGAATAATAGGGCGCCTGCGCATAATCCGTCAGGCCGGTGATATTCAGCGGCTGGCCGATACGCACCTGGGTATGAAATACCCGCTGCGCGCACGCCGCCAAGCCGTCGATTTGCGCCGCGCCGCCGGTCAGGACAATGCCGGCGGCCAGATGGTGTTTCACCCCCTGCGCCCGCAATTGCTCCTGCAGTTGCAAAATCTCGTCGTTGACCAGATTCAGCAGCTCGGTGTAACGCGGCTCGATCACCTCGGCCAGGGTCTGGCGCTGTAAGCTGCGCGGCGGCCGGCCGCCGACGCTCGGTACTTCCACGCTCTCGTCCTTGCTGACCACCGCCCCCAGCGCGCAGCCGTGGCGAACTTTGATCGCCTCGGCGTCGGTGGGCGGCGTGCCGAAGGCATAGGCGATGTCGCTGGTGACCACATTGCCGGCGTAGGGGATCACCTTGGTGTGGCGCAGTGCGCCGGCGGTATACACCGCCATGTCCATGGTGCCGCCGCCGATGTCGACCACGCACACGCCCAGTTCGCGTTCATCTTCGGTCAGTACCGCGTAACTTGATGCCAGACCGGCGAAAATAAGTTGGTCAACTTTCAGCCCGCAACGTTCAACCGCTTTGACAATGTTCTTTGCCATATCATTATGGCAGGTAATCAGATGGACCTTGGCCTGCATGCGTACGCCGGACAAACCCACCGGATTTTTTATTCCTTCCTGATAGTCAATCGCATAGTCCTGCGGGATGATGTGCAAGATACGGTGCTCATCGCGCACCCGCACCGATTTGGCGGTATGCACCACATTCTCCACGTCTTCCTGGGTCACTTCTTCTTCGGAAATCGGCACCATGCCAATTTCGTTCTGGCAGCTGATATGTTTGCCGGACAGGGCAAGATACACCGACGAGATCTGGCAATCCGCCATTAGCTCCGCCTGATCAACAGCGCGCTGGACGCATTTCACCACCGATTCCAGATCGTTAACGCCACCCTTGTCCATGCCACGCGACGGGCAACTGCCGACACCGATGATATTCACCATACCATCGGGCAGCACCTCCCCTACCAGCGCGGCCACCTTGGCCGTGCCGATCTCCAGTCCTACTACCAGTTTTCTGTCCGTCGCCTTGATCATTGTTGTTCTGCCTGTGCCTGAGTCTGTTGCTGATTACTGTTTTCCGGTTCGATATAGGCCGCGGCCCAACCGACGGCCAAGCCCGAGTCATAGCGCAGGTCCACATAGCTGATGCGCTTATTATCGTTCCGGGCCTGCTGGAGAAGAACCGGATAAATCCCGATAAAGCGCTGCAGGCGCCTGGCTCTGTCGTCCCGGCCCAGCTCCAGCCGGGTATCATCCCGTAACGTCAACTGCCACGAATGGCGGGCGCTCATGCTGACAGCCTTGAGCTGAAACTTGGCCGCCGTCAGCACCGCGTTCATGGTGCGATAGCCGCTCAGCACGTCTTGCTCGCTGCCCTCCGGGCCATACAGCATCGGCATGGGCTGATTGCCGATACGCTCCGCCGGGGCGCTGAATACCTTGCCGCTGCCGTCAAGCAGATGTTGATCGTTCCAGCGCGCCACCGGCACATATTCCACCAAGTGGATTTTTAATTCGTCCGGCCACTGTTTACGCACGCTGACCTGCTTTATCCACGGCATGCGTTCAATTTGCTGCTGAATGACGTTAACGTCCTGCGTCATAAAGGTGCCGGGCGCTCCCAGCGCCAGAATCGCCTGGCGAATATCGTCATTGGTGGTGTAATGATGTTCTCCGGTCACCACCAGCCGGGACAGCGGTAAACGGTGGGCATCTTTCATCCAGCCCACGACCATCCAACCTCCCCAAACGATGGTGCCGAGCACCATCAGCAAGAAGATCAGACCCGCGAGCTGGCCGCCGTTGCTGCGTCCCGCAGCGGCTCTCTGTGTCTCACGGTTGCGTACGTTTATCGCCGCCTGCGACATGTCAGGCCGCTCCCGCCGCGGCGACCGTCGGCGCGTGCCGGTGAAGATCAAGCCGTTTAACCATGACGTCCTCGCCCGACTGCGGTTGCAGCCTGCTGTCAGCCAGTTTACGGGCGATTTTGCCCACCGTACCGGCGCCCTGCATCAGCACCAAATCGTTGTCTTGCAGCGCCTGCGCCAGCGTTGCGGGCAGCGCCTCCATATCCGGCACCAAAATCGGATCCACCTTGCCGCGACCGCGAATAGTACGGCACAAAGAGCGGCTGTCGGCGCCGGGGATCGGCGCTTCGCCGGCGGGATAGACGTCCAGCATCAGCAGGACATCCACGCCGGAGAGGACGTTGGCAAAATCGTCGTACAGGTCCCGCGTACGGGTATAGCGGTGCGGCTGAAACACCATCACCAGCCGCTTGTCCGGCCAGCCGGCACGCGCTGCTTTGATCGTGGCGTCCACCTCAGTCGGGTGATGGCCGTAATCATCCACCAGCATCACTTCGCCCGTTTTGCCGTTGACGTTGGCCAAATCGTAAAGGCCCAAATCATCGAAGCGGCGACCGGTGCCCTGAAATTGCAGCATCGCCTGCAAAATGCTCTCGTCATTGATGCCTTCTTCGGTCGCCACCGCAATGGCCGCCACCGCATTCAGCGCGTTGTGGCGACCCGGTGCGTTGAGCTCCACCCGCAAATCGGCCTTTTCCTGCCGGGTGAGGGTAAAGCTGCCGCGCGCACCGTCCTGGCGGTAATCGGTAATACGCAAATCGGCATCGTCGCTGAAGCCATAAGTGGTGATCTGGCGCCCGACGCGGGGCAGCAGTTCGCGGATCACCGGATCGTCGATACACATCACCGCACGGCCGTAAAACGGCAGATTGTGCAGAAAGTTAATAAACGTCTGCTTGAGATTTTCAAAGTCGCCCTGATAGGTATCCATATGGTCGGCTTCGATATTGGTGATAATCGCCACCATCGGCTGCAAATGCAGGAAGGAGGCGTCGCTTTCGTCGGCCTCGGCAATCAGGTAACGACTGCAGCCCAGACGGGCGTGCACGCCAGCGGCTTTCACCAATCCGCCGTTCACGAAGGTCGGATCCAGGCCGGCCTCGGCATAAATACTGGCCACCATCGCGGTGGTGGTAGTTTTACCGTGCGTACCGGCAATCGCGATGCCGTGACGAAAACGCATCAGCTCCGCCAGCATTTCCGCGCGCTGAATGACGGGAATACGCGCCTCTTTGGCCGCCACAATTTCCGGGTTATCGGCCGCGATGGCGCTCGACACCACCACCACGCTGGCGTCGCTAATATTCTCCGGGCGGTGATTGAAATAAATCTGCGCGCCCAGTTCCGTCAGTTGCTGCGTGACCGCGTTCGGCGCCAGATCGGAGCCGCTGATTTGATAGCCCTCGTTCGCCAGCACCTCCGCGATACCGCCCATGCCGGCACCGCCGATGCCGACAAAATGGATTTGCCTGACGCGGCGCATCTCGGGGACAAACGTTCGCAGTTTAGCCAGTTGTTGTGTATTCACAGTGTCATCGCTTAAGTCAAAAAAACGCTCAAGACGGCCCGCACGGCCCGTCCGGTGTTGTCGGCGCACGCTCAGGCGCGCACCGCCGCCGCCACTTCCCGCGCCACGCGCTCCGTTGCATCGGGTATCGCCGCCGCCCGGGCGCGTTGCGCCATGGTCAGCAATGTCGGCCGATCCCAGCCGGCCAGCACGTCGCTGACCCGCTCAACGCTAAAGGCCGGCTGCTCAATAATTTTCGCCGCGCCGGCCTGCTCCAGCGGCCGCGCGTTCCAGTACTGCTGACGATCTTTGTGCATAAACGGCACAAACAGGGCCGGCAGGCCGGCGGCGGCGATTTCGCTCACCGTCAGCGCCCCGGCGCGACACACCACCACATCTGCCCAGGCGTAGGCGGCGGCCATATCGTCGATAAATTCCACCACCTTGTGCTGCGTCTCGCCGTTCGCGGCGTAGGCCTGGTTGACCTCCTCCAGCGCCCCTTTACCGACCTGGTGCCACAGCGTCAAGGTGCCCGCTAACCGGGCGGCGACCGGCGGCATGGTCTGATTGAGCACCCGCGCGCCCTGACTGCCGCCGATAATCAGCACCCGAATCGGGCCTGTGCGATCGTGAAAGCGCGCTTCGGGCGCCGGCAGCGCCAGCACCGCATCCCGTACCGGATTGCCCACCACCTCGGCATGGGGGAAGGCGCCGGGAAACGCCTGCAATACTTTGCGGGCAATTTTCGCCAAGCCGCGATTGGTCAGGCCGGCGATACCGTTCTGCTCGTGCAGGACCACCGGAATGCCGCAGCTCCAGGCCGCCAGACCGCCGGGCCCGGAAACATAACCGCCCATACCCAGCACCACATCCGGCCGCCACGCGCGCATAATCCGCCGCGCCTGCCGCAGGGCGCGCCAAATGCGCACCGGCGCCAGCAGTTGCGCTTTCAATCCCTTGCCGCGCAGGCCGCTAATGCGGATAAAATCGATATCAATGCCGTGCTGCGGCACCAGATCGGCCTCCATGCGATCGGCGGTGCCGAGCCAGCGAACCTGCCAGCCCTGCGCCATCAGGTGATGCGCGACCGCCAGCCCCGGGAACACATGTCCGCCGGTCCCGCCCGCCATCACCATCAACCGCCGTGTCTTTGCCATCATCGCGGCCCCCTCGCAAACGCCTGCGCTTTAGTCAGACGCGTCTCAAAATCGATCCTCAGCAGCAGGACTATCGCCGTCGACATAATAAGCAGGCTCGAACCGCCGTAGCTGATTAACGGCAGGGTCAAGCCTTTGGTCGGCAGCATGCCGGCGGCGGCGCCCACGTTGACCAGCGCCTGGAAGCTGAACCAGATGCCGATGGAACAGGCCAGAAAACCGGAAAAGCGCTGGTCGATTTCCAGCGCTTTGCGGCCGATGGACATGGCGCGGAACGCAACCAAAAACACCATCAGTAGCGCCAGCACCACGCCGAAGTAACCCAGCTCTTCGCCCAAAATGGCGAAGATAAAGTCGGTATGGGCTTCCGGCAGATACTCCAGTTTCTGTACCGAGTTGCCCAGTCCTTGTCCCCAGAACTCGCCGCGACCAAACGCCATGAGCGACTGGGTAAGCTGGTAGCCGCTGCCGAAAGGATCATCCCACGGGTTCCAAAACGACGTCACCCGCCGCATACGGTAGGGCTCAGCGATGATGAGCAACACCACCGCGAAAATGCCCGAACCGATAATCGATAAAAATTGCCATAGCTTGGCGCCGGCCAGGAACAACATCGCCAGGGTGGTGACGAACAACACCACCACGGTGCCGAGATCGGGCTGCGCCAGCAGCAGTACCGCCAGCAGCACCATCACGCCCATCGGTTTGCAAAATCCCCAGAAGTTAGTACGTACTTCCTCTACCTTGCGCACCAGATAACTGGCCAGATAGCAAAACAGCGCCAGCTTGGATAATTCCGCTGGCTGGATGCGCAGCGGCCCGAGCGCTATCCAGCGCGACGCACCGTTAACCGAGCTACCGACCACCAGCACCACCAGCAGCATCACCAGCGTGATAAGCAGCATCACCGAGCTGTAGCGCTGCCAGACCGCCATCGGGATCCTGAGCGTTGCCAGCGACAGCACAAACGCCAGACCGAGATAAAACGCATCACGTTTGGCAAAATAAAACGGGTCGTCCGACAGGCGCGCCCCGATCGGCATCGACGCCGAGGTCACCATCACGAAACCGATACCGGCCAGCCCCAGCGTCAGCCACAGCAGCGTACGATCATAGAGCAGATGGGTCGGCGCCTCAGGCTCGCGCGCCCCCATCACCCACGCCTTCAGGCGGGGGATCAAGCCTAAACCGGGAAAGCGCATCAGCACACCTCCCGTGCCAGGCGGGTGAATACGTCACCGCGCACTTCAAAATTGCTGAACTGATCCAGGCTGGCGCAGGCCGGCGACAGCAGCACCATATCCCCTGCCCTCACCCGGGAACCGATGATGCGCATCGCCTGCTCCAGCGTCTCGGTGAGCGTCGCGGCGTCAGGACCAGGACGCAGGGACGCCAACTGCTCGCCGTCCTGGCCGAAACAATACAGCTGCACCCGGTCGCCCTGCAGCCACGGCGAGAGCGGCGTGAAATCGGCGGATTTACCATCGCCGCCCAAGAGCAAATGCAGCGTACCCGCCACCTCTAGCCCGTTCAGCGCCGCCTCGGTACTGCCCACATTGGTCGCTTTGGAATCATTAATCCAGCGTACGCCGCGGCGTTCATGCACCAACTCAAAACGGTGCGCCAGACCGCGGAACTGCCGCAGCGCCGCCAGACTTGCCGCGCGCGGGATGCCCACTGCATCCGCCAGCGCCAGCGCCGCCAGGGCGTTGGTGTAATTATGGCGGCCGCCAACGCGCAGCTCCGCGCCTTCCAGCAGCGGCTCGCCGTGGGCCATCAGCCAGGTCTGCCCCGCATGCCGGCGGAGGCAATAATCGCCGCGCTCCGCGCCGAAACTGATGCAGCGCGCGTCATGTCCGCGCACCGGCAGGGTAAGCGCATCTTCCGCGTTGACCACGCAGACCGCGGCATCGTGATAAATTTCCAGCTTGGCCGCCCGGTACTGTTGCAGGCCAAGCGGATAGCGGTTCATGTGATCTTCGCTGATATTGAGAACCGTCGCCGCCGCCGCTTTCAGGCTATGGGTGGTTTCCAGCTGGAAACTCGACAGCTCCAGAACATACAGCTGGCACGGCGAGTCCAAAAGCGTCAGCGCTGGCAGACCGATATTGCCGCCAACCCCCACCTGCCAGCCGGCGGCGGCGGCCATTTCGCCCACCATACGGGTAACGGTGCTTTTGCCGTTGGAGCCGGTTATCGCCACCACCGGTGCCGATACCTCGCGCGCGAACAGCTCGATATCGCCGATAATGGTCACGCCGGCCGCTGCGGCCGCGGCCAGCGCGGGATGCGACAGGGGAACGCCGGGGCTGGTGACGATAAGCGTGGCGTCGAGCAGCCACGCCTCGTTAAGCGAACCCAGATGGCGCGGCACATCGGCCGGCAGTTTCTCCAGACCCGGCGGCGTAAAACGGGTGTCCAGCACCCGCGGCGTCACGCCACGGCGGCAAAAGAAGTCAACGCAGGAAAGGCCGGTAAGCCCCAGCCCGATGATGACCACTTGTTCGCCCCGATAGTCCGTCTTCATTACCGTACCTTAAGCGTAGCCAGCCCGATAAGGACCAGCATCAGGGAAATAATCCAGAAACGCACGATGACGCGCGGCTCCGGCCAGCCCTTCAATTCATAGTGGTGATGGATGGGCGCCATACGGAAAATGCGCTGACCGCGCAATTTGAACGAGCCCACCTGTAAAATCACCGACAGGGTTTCCACCACGAACACCCCGCCCATAATCAGCAGTAAAAATTCCTGGCGCAGCAGCACCGCGATGGTGCCGAGCGCGCCGCCCAGCGCCAGCGAGCCGACGTCGCCCATGAACACCTGCGCGGGGTAGGTGTTGAACCACAAAAACCCCAGCCCGGCGCCGACGATGGCCGTGCACACTACCACCAGTTCACCCGCGAAACGCACATAAGGAATGTGCAGGTAGCCGGCAAAATTCATGTTGCCGGTCGCCCACGCCACCAGCGCCAGACCGGCGGCGACGAACACCGTCGGCATAATCGCCAGACCGTCCAGACCGTCGGTCAGGTTGACCGCATTACTGGTGCCGACGATGACAAAGTAGGCTAAAAGCACATACCACAGCCCTAGCTGCGGCATGATGTCCTTGAAAAACGGCACCACCAGCTGGGTCGCCGGCGTATCTTTGCCCACCGCGAACATGGTGAAGGCAACCGCCAGCGCTATCACCGACTGCCAGAAATATTTCCAGCGGGCGATAAGCCCCTTAGTGTCTTTGCGCACCACCTTGCGATAGTC
Organism: Candidatus Sodalis sp. SoCistrobi; assembly: GCF_900143145.1. Taxonomy (GTDB): domain Bacteria; phylum Pseudomonadota; class Gammaproteobacteria; order Enterobacterales; family Enterobacteriaceae; genus SoCistrobi. The sequence goes on along the minus strand of NZ_FRDB01000002.1, from coordinate 13,396 downwards.
GTCGATAAAGCCCACGATGCCGTAGCCCACCAGGACAAACAGCACGCACCAGACATACGGGTTGGACGGATAAGCCCACATCAATACCGAAATCGTGATCGAGGTGAGGATCATCAACCCGCCCATGGTCGGCGTGCCGCGTTTGCTGAAATGCGATTCTGGGCCATCATTGCGCACCACCTGTCCGATCTGCAGCTTTTGCAGCCAGGCGATAAGACGCGGTCCCATCCACAGCGACAGGAACAGCGCGGTCAGCAGGCTGACGATGGCGCGAAACGTCAGGTAAGAAAAGACGTTGAATCCTGAATAAAATGGGACCAGATGTTCGGCCAGCCAGACTAACATGGTGCTTTCTCCTGTAACGCGCGCACCACCTGCTCCATCGCGGCACTACGTGAACCCTTCACTAATACGGTTATTACCGCCTGTTCGGACAGCAGCTGCGCCAGTCGGGCGGTCAGCGCGGTTTTGTCCTGAAAATGTTCGCCCCGGCCGCTGGCCTCACCGATAAGGTGGCTCAGGCTGCCGACGCTTAAGACTTTGTCGATACCGGCCAGGGCGACGGCTTCGCCGACCTGTCGATGGCATTCCGCCGCTTCCTCCCCCAGCTCGGCCATATCGCCGACCACCATTACCCGGTAGCCCGGCATTTCCGCCAGCACCTGCGCGGCGGCGGTCATGGAGCCGACATTGGCGTTATAGCTATCGTCCAGCAGCAGACGGCCGGCGCCGAGCGCAATAGGGAACAACCGTCCCGGTACGGCCTGCAACTGCGCCAGACCGGCGGCAACCGCCGGCAACCCGGCACCCACCGACAGCGCCAGTGCGCAGGCGGCTAGGGCATTGGCGATATTATGCTTGCCCGGCAGCGGCAACCGCACCGGGCATTCACCCAGCGGACTGTGCAGGGTGAAACGCACCGCCTGCTGTGTGCTTGCGATGTCGCTGGCAAAAAAATCCACGCCGTCGGCGGCCTGTACGGCGAAGCGCCAAACCGCCTTGTGGCCCAGTACCTGTTGCCAGTGCGGCCAATCATGGCTGTCGGCGTTAAGAATGCCGCGTCCGTTGGCCGGCAGGCCGGCGAAGATTTCGCCCTTGGCCTGCGCCACGCCCGACAACGAGCCGAACCCGGCCAGATGGGCCGCAGAAAGGTTGTTCACCAGCGCGGTTTCCGGGCGCACCAAATCGGTGGTCCAGGCGATTTCGCCAAGGTGATTGGCCCCCAGCTCGATAACCGCAAAATCATGGGCCGGGGTCAAACGCAGCAGCGTCAGCGGTACGCCGATATCGTTGTTGAAATTACCGTCGGTCGCCAACACCCGCCCGCACTGGCGCAGGATGGCGGCGGTCATTTCCTTGACCGACGTTTTGCCGGAGGACCCGGTCAGGGCCACCACCCGCGCCGGGACCTGCTGGCGCACCCAGGCGCCCAATTGGCCCAGCGCGCGCCGGGTATCGGCGACCACCAACTGCGGCACGTCCAGCGGCAAACGGCGGTTGACCAGCAGCGCGACGGCGCCGGCGGCGACCGCCTGCTCGGCGAAATCATGGGCGTCGAACTGATCGCCCTTCAGCGCGACAAATAAACACCGCTGCGCCGCCGCCGGCGCCCGCGAGTCGGTGACGATGGTCTCAATAGTGCCATCACTGCCCAGCCGTTCGGCGTTAAGCACCGGCGTGATGGCGCTGAGCGTAAAGGGGATCATGCCACCACCCCCAACAACCGCGCCACGGTAGTCCGGTCGGAATAGTCCAGCCGCTGCTGGCCGATTATCTGGTAATCCTCATGGCCTTTACCGGCCACCAGCACCAGATCCGCCGGCGCGGCCTGCATAATGGCGCTGGTAACCGCTTCCGCGCGGCCAGAAATCGCCTGGATACGACCCGCATCCAGCAGGCCGCTCTTAATGTCGTTGATGATATCCTGCGCCGCTTCGCCGCGCGGATTATCGTCGGTGATGATTACCCGGTCGGCGTACTGCTCGGCGATAGCGCCCATCAGCGGCCGCTTGCCCTTATCGCGATCGCCGCCGCAGCCGAACACGCACCACAGTTTGCCGTGGCAATGCAGTCTGGCCGCCGCCAGCGCCTTTTCCAGCGCGTCGGGGGTGTGGGCATAATCCACCAGCACCATAGGGCGGCCTTCGGTATGAAACACCTCCATGCGACCGCAGACCGACTGCAGGCGGCTGGCGCACTCAAGCAGCGCCGGCAGCGGATAGCCGAGCGCCAGCAGCGTGGTGAGCGCCAGCAACAGATTGCTGACGTTGAATTGGCCCACCAATGGGCTGCTGAGCGTCCCCTCGCCCCAGCTGGAGCGAAAGGGGATCTGTGCGCCGCGCGCATGATAACGTACCTCGCCGGCGCACAGCCAGTCGCCCTGGTGTTCCGGCGGCAGCGCCTCGCTGACCGCGACCGCAATCGCCTGCGGCAACCTTTTGAGCCAGCGCCGGCCGGTGGCGTCATCGGCGTTGATAATGCGCTGACCGACGTCCAACTCGCTGAATAACCGCCATTTGGCCGCTTCGTACTGCGCCATGTCGCCGTGATAATCGAGATGGTCGCGACTTAAATTGGTAAACACCGCAGCGGCAAAATGCACATCGCTGACCCGGTGCTGCACCAGGCCGTGGGAGGAGACTTCCATCGCCGCGAAGCGCGCGCCCTGCCGCTGCAGCTGAGACAGCAGCTGTTGGACTTCAACCGGTGAGCCGGTGGTATTGTCGGCCGGATGGATATGGCCCAGCACGCCGTTGCCGACGGTGCCCATTACGGCGCTGGTCTCACCTAATAACTGCGCCCACTGCGCCAGAAGATGGGTGGTGGTGGTTTTGCCGTTGGTGCCGGTGACGCCGACCAGGCGCAGCGCGCGCGACGGCTGCTGATAAAAGCGTCCCGCCAGCGCGGATAAACGCGCGTGGAGATGGTGGAGATAGATGACCGGCACGCCGTGCAGTTCGAGGATTTCACCCTCTTCGGCCTCACCTTCCGCTTGTGCCACGACGGCGGCAACGCCTTGCGCGATCGCCTGGGGAATATAGCGACGCCCGTCCGTCTGATGGCCGGCGACGGCCACAAACAGATCGCCCGCAGCCGCGGTGCGGCTGTCCAGCGTCATTTCCCTCAGCACGCGTTCCGGGGCATCAGGTACCCAGGGCGCGAGCAGCTCACGCAAATTACGATCGGTCACCGGATGCCTCTTTTCGATTATTGACCACCATGTCGGATTTCTCACCGGGCTGCGGCAACGCGTCCGGCTCTATGTTCATTGTCCGCAGTACACCGCCCATGATGGCGCCAAATACCGGCGCGGATACCGCCCCGCCGTAGTACTTGCCGCCCTGCGGATCGTTTATCACCACCACCAGCGCAAAGCGCGGGTTACTGGCGGGTGCGACCCCGGCGGTATAGGCGATATATTTATTAATGTAGTTGCCGTCCGGCCCGACCTTTTTGGCGGTACCGGTTTTAATAGCGATGCGGTAGCCCTTAATGGCGGCTTTGGTGCCGCCGCCGCCCGGCAGCGCCACGCTTTCCATCATGTGTACCACGGTACGCACCAGCGATTCGGGAAACACCCGCTCTCCCGCCACCGGGGGATCGACCCGGGTAATGGAAAGCGGGCGTAAAACGCCCATACCGCCGATCGTGGCGTAGACCCGCGCTAATTGTAACGGCGTTACCATTAGCCCGTAGCCGTAAGAGAAGGCGGCCCTCTCCATGTCGGACCACCGTTGTTTATGGGGATATAAGCCACTGCTTTCTCCGACCAGCCCCAAATTGGTCGCCTTACCCAATCCAAAGCGCGAGTAAGTTTCTACCAGCGCCGAGGATGGCATCGCTAACGCCAGCTTGGACACTCCGACGTTACTCGATTTCTGCAAAATTCCGGTCACGGTTAATTCGGCATAGCGCGCCACATCCTTGATTTGGTGGCCGCTAATCATGTAGGGCAGCGTATTGAGTACGCTGTTTTCCCGCACCACGCCGCGCTGTAGCGCGGTCATCACCACCATCGGCTTGACCGTCGAGCCCGGCTCGAAAATATCGGTGATGGCGCGGTTGCGCATCACGTCCATCGTGGTTCCGGTCAGGTTGTTGGGGTTGTAGGAGGGGCTGTTGGCCATGGCCAGCACTTCGCCGGTATTGACATCCACCAACACCGCGGTGCCGGACTCGGCCTTATTGAACGCCACCGCATTGTTTAACTCGCGATACACCAGCGCCTGTAAACGCTCGTCGATGCTGAGCGCCAGATTGTGCGCCGCCTGACTGTCCACCGAGGAAATATCCTCGATAACCCGGCCAAACCGATCTTTGCGCACCGTACGCTCGCCGGGTTGTCCGGTCAGCCAGCGGTCAAAGCTCTTCTCGATACCTTCAATCCCCTGGCTATCGATATTGGTCACGCCGATGAGATGCGCGGTCACCTGACCTGCGGGATAATAGCGCCGTGACTCTTGGCGCAAGAAAATGCCCGGAAGTTTAAGTTTATGGATGTACTCGCCGATAGCAGGATTAACCTGGCGCGCCAAATAGACAAAACGCCCTTTGGGATTGGCGTTAATGCGCGAGGAGAGCTGATCGAGAGGGATGGAAAGCGCATCGGACAGCGCCTTCCAGCGGCTGTCGGCGCTGATGCCGCCGTGATCGTTAAGCTCTTTCGGATCGGCCCAGATGGCGTTAACCGGCACGCTCACCGCCAGCGGACGGCCGGCGCGGTCGCTTATCATTCCGCGCGCGGTGGGGACCTGCTGCACGCGCAGCGAACGCATATCCCCTTCGCGCACCAGTTTGTCGGGATTGATCACCTGCAGATAGGCCACCCGCAACATCAGCCCCAACAGCGCCAGCAGGATGCAACCGCACAGCAAGGCGAAACGCCAGCTGACAAAGCTGGTCTGGTTCTCCTGGCGTTTGTGTTTCATCGTGCGTGCTGCGGCTTTCATGTATCGTTAGCGATCCCTGTGTAGATTACGGTTGAACCACAATATTTTCTTGCGACGGACTCACATGCTGCATCTGCAATTTATCGGTGGCGATACGCTCCACGCGGCTGTGATCCCCCAGCGCGTTCTCTTCCAGGATCAGGTTGCGCCATTCGATATCCAGCGCGTCCTTCTCCAGCACCATCTGTTCACGTTCGGCGGTCAGCCGCCGGCTCTGATGGGTCGTCATCACCACCAGGACTGCGGAGACCATGACCGCAATCAGTAACAACAGCGGCAGTTTGCCGTGGCGCAGCAAATCGCTGCCGATAACGCCTATCAACCCGTGCCGTTCGTTGCCGATCATGGCACCAGCTTCTCGGCAAAGCGCAGCACCGAACTGCGCGCGCGCGGGTTATCGCTTATCTCCCGCGCCGATGGCTGCATTTTGCCCGCCGCTTTCAGCTGACGCTGGTCTTGGTACTGTGCGGCGATCTGCGCTTCCGTGAGCGGCAACCCCGCCGGCACCTGCGGTCCGCGGCTGTGCTGACGAATAAATTGTTTCACCAATCGATCCTCCAGCGAGTGGAAGCTGATAACCGACAACCTGCCGCCGGGGGCCAACACCGTTAGCGCGCCGTCCAGCGCCCGTTCGATCTCTTCCAGCTCGCTGTTGATGTAAATGCGGATCGCCTGGAAGCTGCGCGTCGCCGGATGCTTATGCTTGTCGCGAAACGGGCTGGCGTCGGCAATCAACGCCGCCAGTTCGCGGGTGCGGGTCATCGGCTGCTGACGATTATGCGCGACGATGGCCTGAGCGATTCGCTTGGCGAAGCGCTCTTCGCCAAAGGTCTTCAACACCCAGGCAATGTCCTCCGCCGACGCCTGCGCCAGCCACTGCGCGGCGGACTGGCCGCGCGTGGTATCCATACGCATATCCAGCGGTCCGTCGCGCATAAACGAAAAACCGCGTTCCGGGTCGTCGAGCTGCGGCGACGAGACACCAAGATCCAGCAATATACCGTCAACCTTGCCCAGCAGGTCCCGTTGCGCCATGTACTCCGCCATGGCGGAAAACGGCCCGTGGATAATGGTAAAACGCGCATCGCCAATGGCCCGCGCCGCTTCGATGGCCGCCGGATCGCGATCGATAGCGAACAGCCGTCCCTGCGCCCCCAGCTTTGATAAAATAAGACGCGAATGCCCGCCGCGCCCGAAGGTCCCGTCCAGATAGACGCCGTCTGGCCGAAGATTCAGACCCTTCACCGCTTCATCCAGCAGCACGGTGGTATGTAAATAATTTTCTGACATGGCTATAGCGATAAGTCTTGCAGCCGGTCGGTAAGCGGTAGCTCCGCCGACAGCTCAGCGTCGATGTCATCCTTGACTTGTTGATACCAGGTCTGTTCGTCCCACAACTCGAACTTATTGAATTGCCCAACCAGCATCACTTCTTTTGACAGCCCGGCGTGCTGCCGGAGCGTCGGCGCCAGCAGAATTCTGCCTGCGCCATCCATCTGGCACTCGCTCGCATGCCCCAGCAACAAACGCTGCACCCGGCGTTCCGCGGGGTTCATGCTCGACAATCGCGACAGCTTTTGTTCGATGATTTCCCAGGCCGGCAAGGGGTAAAGCAACAGGCATGGCTGATGGAGGTCAATGGTACACACCATTAAACCTGCCGAGTCCTCATTCAGCTTTTCCCGATGACGGGTAGGCACGGCGAGCCGGCCTTTGCTGTCAAGGTTAACCAAGGTTGCGCCACGAAACATGCGTCCGTTTACCCCTTAAAAACCTTAATCACCACTTTGCCCCACAAATTCCCACGCAAAAGAGTGTACGAATGGTGTCAAAACATTGTCAAGCGACTAAATGACTCAGAAGGGATTATTTACGTCGGTAATTACCATTCGTGAGGAGAATGCGTAATACATCACGAAAAAAAGCTAAAAATAACATCACTCTATTCATCGTCATTCTGTTCGGATTAAAAAATATAAATATTCGCGCCTGCGAAACCACCGCCGGCCAAAAACCGGTCTAATGGACTTCCGGGCAGCGAGACAACGCTAGGCAACACGAGGGCGGATGAAGCAAGGGGGGAGTAACAGAAGGGTTTACCATTCCTCTTTTTTCATACTGCGCAGATATTTTAACGCCTTTATTAATCCGCTGAAAGCGTTCTGTTTGACGGCTTAAAATACACCTTTACTTTTATATGCCCTAATCTTTGTTGATTTTATCATCAGATGTTTATTGGTAACCGTCCGCTTTATTTTATCACCAGACTAATCCTAAAAATAGCGCAATTCTTTTTTTGGCACCGCTGCGGTAGTTAAAACCCCCCACGACCGATTTAAGAAATCATTTCGCCCAACCATTTGATTCTCATTATCTTTCATTAACTGACGGCGAGAAATCGCCTAAATGGTCAACGATGGATATTTTATCGGCATAAAAACTGTTATTTATCATTTAAATAAAAATTATTAACTAGTTAACTTAGAGTATGCAGTGATGTAATCTACACTGCATAAATTAACCATTACAAATCACTCCCGCCACTGTCACGCTAGCGGGAGATTCCTTTTCTTTTTTACGCTGGAGCTGTCATCTCATGTCTGCTGCATCATCTCGTTTACGCAGTGCTACTGCGGACACCTTCGCACTGGTGGTGTACTGCTTTTTTACCGGCATGGCGATTGAGATCCTGTTGTCCGGCATGAGCCTGCAGCAGTCGTTATCGTCACGTGTGCTGGCGATCCCGATTAACGTGATTATCGCCTGGCCGTTTGGCCAGTATCGCGATGCGGTGCTGCGTCTGGCATGGCGCCACGGGCCCAAACAAGTCTGGAACCGTAACTTGGCGGATCTGCTGGCGTACGTCAGTTTTCAATCACCGGTGTATGCGGCGATCCTGCTGGTGGTGGGGGTAGAGTGGGGGCAGCTGCTAGCAGCGGTGGCCAGCAACGCGGTGGCCTCTATGGTGCTCGGCGTGGTGTACGGCTACTTCCTGGATTATTGCCGCCGGCTGTTCCGGGTGACTGGGACGCTGCCGGTCGCCTCGGCGCCGTCTCGGCTCACGGCCCGGCGGCGCAGGGTTTAATTACGGCTAAGCTGACCGCGCCGGAACAGGCTGCGGCGAATACGCGTCAGACCCGGCTTGGGCCGGTGAGGCTCGTCAAGACTGGCGAGCACCAGCTCCAGCACCCGCTCCGCCACTTCCCGATGGCGCTGGGCGACCGCCAGCACTGGACACTCCAGAAAATCCAGCAGTTCATTATCGCCAAAAGTGGCGATGGCCAGATGGGTCGGCAGCCGGCCGCTGCGTTTGAGCGTTACGTCCATCACCCCCTGCAGCAGAGAAAATGACGTGGTGAACAGCGCCTGCGGCATGGGATTGCTCTCCAGATAGCGGCCGAACAGCCCCGCCGCCGCTGAACGCTCATAGCTGTTGGCATAGAGAAAGTCCGGCTTGCGCCGATCCTGCCCCCAGCCGCGCCGGAACCCCTGTTCACGCAGGAAACTCACCGACAGCTCCGGCAGAGCGCCAAGATACAACACGTGCTCCCCCGGGAACTGACTCAGCTCCTGGGACAGCATTTCCGCATCTTCCTCATCCGCACCGACGACGCTGATAAAGTGCTCGCGATCCAGCGCACGGTCGAGGGCAATGATGGGGAATGCGTCATTGGCCCAGCGCTGATAGAACGGATGCTCCGGCGGCAAGGCGGTTGAGACGATGATAGCGTCAACCTGCCGCTGAAGCAGATGCTCCACGCAGCGCATCTCGTTGTCCGGCTGGTCTTCCGAACAGGCGATCAATAGCTGATAGCCGCGCTGACGCGCCTGGCGTTCGAGATAGTTGGCGATGCGGGTATAACTGGTATTTTCCAGATCGGGGATAACCAGGCCGATGGAGCGGGTGCGCCCGGCGCGCAGGCCGGCGGCGACCGCATTGGGATGGTAATTATGCTCCCTGACCACTGCCATAACCTTTTCCACGGTTTTATCGCTGACGCGGTATTGTTTCGCTTTGCCGTTAATGACATAACTGGCGGTTGTGCGCGAAACACCAGCCAGGCGCGCGATTTCATCCAGTTTCACATAGACCCCTTTATGCTTATTAATTAACCCTTTGCCCGAATGTCCATAGTCGCACCGGGGAATTCAACCATGCTACAACTATCAGCACAAAATGCTAAGCGAAAATCCGGCGGCCGTTGTCGAAGCGGCGTCAGCGCCCTGCCAATAAGGCTTAAACGGCCGATACAGCTAATAAAGCGACTTCGGCCGATGCGGCGAATACCGTTGACACGCCTGATACAACCGACAAAGCTGATAAAGCGACTTCAGCCGAAGCGGCTAAGACCGTTGACACGCCCGATACAGCCGACAAAGCTAATAAAGCGAATTAGGCCAATACGGCTAAGACCGTTGACACGCCTGATACAGCCGACAAAGCTGATAAAGCGACTTCAGCCGATGCGGCTAAGACCGTTGACACGCTCGATACAGCCGACAAAGCTGATAAAGCGACTTCGGCCAATACGGCTGATAAAGCTGATAGGGCTTAAACGGCCGATACGGCCGGAACAGTTGAACCGGCTCAAACGGCCGATAGCATAAATTCAGTGGAAGACATGACAACAGGGCACTGCACGGTATTAGGCCCGGTTGGACCTGAGAACCCGTTTTGTCGTCCCGTGGGCATAGGCCGGATAATGTCGGGGACCCGTTATGCTCAGCGGAGGACCGCCCCTGCTACGGCCTGTCAGCCCGCCATGCCGGTCCGGGGAGACGCGCCGGGCACCGGCGTAAGCTAGGCGCCAGGGTAATCATCCGCCGGGCGAGGCAAAAACCCCGCCCGGCGCGAACAGGGGCGTTCAGCCGATAACGCAGGCTGTAGCCCCCGGCAGGACACAGGTTCAGCGCATCACTTTATCGCCGCGCGAAAGGCCGACGATGCCCGAGCGGGCGACTTCCACTATCTCCGTCACCTCGCGCACGGTGGCGAGGAAGGCGTCCAGTTTCTCACTGGTGCCCGCCAGCTGAACGGTATAGATAGCCGGCGTGACGTCAACAATCTGACCGCGGAAGATTTCGGCGCAGCGTTTCACCTCTTCGCGCCCAAAACCACTGGCCTGCACTTTCACCAGCATAATCTCCCGTTCAACGTGGGTGCTTCCACCCTGCCCCAGCTCATTGACGCGCAACACGTCCACCAGCTTATGCAGCTGCTTTTCAATCTGCTCCAGCACCTTCTCGTCGCCCACGGTCTGAATGGTCATGCGTGAGAGGGTGGGATCGTCGGTGGGGGCCACGGTCAGACTTTAGATGTTGTAGCCACGCTGGGAAAACAGCCCGATAACCCGGGATAATGCGCCGGATTCGTTTTCCAGTAACACTGATAAAATACGGCGCATGATCAAGTCCTCTCCGTTTTACTTAGCCACATTTCATCCATGCCGCCGCCGCGAATTTGCATGGGGTAAACGTGTTCCGTGCCGTCCACCATCACGTCCACGAACACCAGACGGTTTTTCACCGCCAGCGCCTGAGCCAGCTTGGATTCCAGCTCATCGGGCCGCTCAATGGCGATGCCAACATGGCCATAGGCCTCAGCCAATTTCACGAAGTCCGGCAGGGACGCCATATAGGATTGGGAGTGGCGGCCGGAATAAATCATGTCCTGCCACTGTTTCACCATGCCGAGATAGCGGTTGTTCAAACTGACCACCACCACCGGCAGATCATATTGCAGTGCGGTGGACAGCTCCTGAATATTCATCTGGATACTGCCGTCGCCGGTGATGCACAGCACGGTTTCCTGTGGAAAGGCCATCTTCACCCCGAGCGCCGCCGGCAGGCCAAAGCCCATGGTGCCCAGGCCGCCGGAGTTGATCCAGCGCCGCGGTTCATCGAACGGGTAGTACAGCGCGGCAAACATCTGATGCTGGCCGACGTCGGAGGTGACGTAAGCCTTCCCCTGCGTCAGCCGGTACAGCGTCTCAATCACCGCCTGGGGTTTAATTTTATCGCTGCTGCTGTCGTATTTCAGGCAGGCGCGGGCGCGCCACTGCTCGATATCCCGCCACCAATCACGCAGCGCGTCGAACGGTTGACGGCTTTCTCCCGCCGCCAGCAGCTCCAGCATCTGTTCGAGAACCTGGCGGGCGTCGCCCACAATCGGTACGTCGGCGGTGACGGTTTTGGAAATCGACGCCGGATCGATATCGATATGCAGTACCGTGGCATCTGGACAGTATTTCGCCAGATTGTTGGTGGTGCGATCGTCAAAACGAACCCCGACGGCGAAAATCACATCGGCGCGATGCATCGCCATATTCGCCTCGAAGGTGCCATGCATCCCCAGCATACCGAGGCTTTGCCGATGGCTGCCGGGGAAACTGCCCAGCCCCATCAGCGAGCTCACCACCGGCAAATTCAGCTGTTCAGCCAGTTGACGCAGCGCGTGGTGGCAGGCGGAAGTGATGGCACCGCCGCCGGTATACACCACCGGCCGCCCGGCTGCGAGCAGCGTCGTGAGCGCGCGCCGGATTTGCCCCTTGTGGCCCTGCACGGTGGGGTTGTACGAGCGCATCGACACCGCGTCGGGATAGAGGTAGGGCAATTTGTGCGCCGCGCTGAGTATGTCTTTGGGCAGATCGATCACCACCGGCCCCGGCCGGCCGCTGGCGGCCAGAAAGAAGGCTTTTTTCAGCACCAGCGGGATATCTTCGGTCTTCTTCACCAGAAAGCTGTGTTTCACCACCGGGCGCGAAATGCCAATCATATCGCACTCTTGAAAGGCGTCGTAACCAATCAGCGAGCTGGCTACCTGGCCGGACAGCACCACCAAGGGAATCGAGTCCATATAGGCGGTGGCGATACCGGTTATCGCATTGGTGGCGCCGGGCCCGGAGGTCACCAGCACCACGCCGACCTCGCCGGTGGCGCGGGCGTAGCCGTCAGCCATGTGTACCGCGCCCTGTTCGTGACGCACCAGCACGTGATCGATGCCGCCGACCGTGTGCAACGCGTCATAAATATCCAGCACGGCACCGCCGGGATAACCGAATACCTGCTTTACGCCCTGATCAATCAATGACCGGACCACCATCTCGGCTCCTGACAACATCTCCATGGTTTGCCTCCAGGCTTACAGTGTTACGCCGACAGCGGAACGCCTTTCCGATTGTCGTGAGGGACAGGGTAATAAGCACCCTGAATACTGTGTTGTTATAATTTATGGCCGATTACGATAGCGCCTGTTAATGATGCAGGCAAACAGCAAAAAACCCTGCGCCATAAACGGGTATATTTAATACGCTACCCCAATGGGACTCCACAAGATAATTCACTGGATAAGACCCTTTTTTACGGCAGGTTATTTCTGCCGGTGGGTCAATTTTAGCAGGGGTGCATAAAAGTGCGCGCCGACAAATCGGCCCTGGCCGGCCGGCCGGCCGCCGCGATGAACGGTTGACAGCGCGCGCCGGATGCGGTACCAATAACCTTACTAAACGAATTCATTACTGGAATGCACAGAATTTATGTTCACGTCTCTCCGTCTACTAAGCCTACTGCTACACGCAAAATTGATGCGCGGTAGGCTGGTGCACGGAATTCAGAACTGAATTCGGGCCACTCCAGATAAAAACCCGCGCACTGCGCGGGTTTTTTTATGCCTGGCGTGTGCGGCAACCAACAGAATAAGGATCCACCATGAGCCAACAAGTCATTATTTTCGATACCACGCTGCGTGATGGTGAACAGGCGCTGCAGGCGAGCCTGAGCGTAAAAGAGAAACTGCAGGTTGCGCAGGCGCTGGAAAGAATGGGCGTTGACGTCATGGAAGTGGGCTTTCCGGTGTCTTCCCCCGGCGATTTCGAGTCGGTGCAGACCATTGCCCGCCAAATCAAAAACAGCCGGGTTTGCGGCCTGGCGCGCTGCGTCGATCGCGATATTGATGTCGCGGCCGAGGCGCTGCGCGTGGCGGAGGCTTTCCGTATCCATGTTTTCCTGGCCACCTCGACCCTGCATGTGGAATCCAAGCTGAAAAAAAGCTTTGACCAGGTGGTTGAAATGGCGGTTCACTCGGTTAAACGCGCGCGCAACTATACCGATGACGTCGAATTTTCCTGCGAGGACGCCGGCCGCACCCCGATCGACAACCTGTGCCGTATTGTTGAAGCCTGAATAACCCCGAGTTTATTAGAGAGTAATTTTGGCAATACTACGCCGCTTCCTCTGATGCTAATTGCAAAGCGTAATAGTTCATTTCGGCTTCAGTAGGAGGGATGTAACCCAGCCGCCCGAGCAGCCTTCTGTTGTTGTACCAGTCCACCCAGTCCAGCGTGGCCAACTCCACTTCCGTCCGGTTTTTCCAGCTCCCGCGGTGGATAACCTCCGTTTTGTACAACCCGTTGATACTCTCTGCCATCGCATTATCGTAGGAGTCGCCG
>NZ_FRDB01000254.1 GCF_900143145.1 Candidatus Sodalis sp. SoCistrobi | reverse complement strand
TGCTCATGCTGAGTTTCCAGCACTAGATTAACTGCCCGTTCACGGACTTCCGGAGAGTAACGTTTGGTCGTTGTCATAGAGACCTCCACTTTTAAAGTATAGACTCTAATTTATCCGGGGTGATTCACTAATTTATCCGGGGTGATTCAGCTTAACTGCATCGCCTGATCCTGCATGACGCGGATATCCGGGCGGGTAACGGTATTAAAGATACCGCCCACCTGGCCGTGTTGGATCATCAAACGGATGGCGTCTTTGGGATTGTCCGGCCCGACGCTGATTAAGCGCAACTGGCCAATTTTTTCCTCGGTGGTCATTTTCGCCAATAGCGCATTGACGAAGGCATCACGGGGTAAGCGAGGAGAAGGAAGTAAATTATTATTATCCGCCAAAGCGGGAGCGACGACACATGCCTGCATCAGGCCAAATGACCAAAGCCATCTCATAAAGGTTTCTCACAATCGCGAAAGCCAGCCGGCACGGAACGTTCCGGTCACGAAAAAAATAAGGCGCTACTATGCCATAAATGTGGCATTACAAGAGTATAGCGACTCACACAGCATAAAGCCTGCAGCAGATTTATTGAAACGGATTGTTTCCTGGGTCCCGGCCCGTCCCCGGTCGCGACCGGCAGTCTTGGCACGCCGCCGCCACCTTCTGTCCAGGGCGCTTGGCAAGCGCCGGAAGCTTTGCAATACTGCCTTACCCTGTAACAAAGTGTTTTTCGTCTATACCGCGCTTTACGATTGCCGCTTCACGGCATCCGTCGCCTCCGCTACAGGAAAAGGGAACTCGGGTCACTTCTGCCGGGGGCATCGTTTCAGGGATGATCGGGTCTGTAATCACCATAAGGCACCGAGACTGTATGAAATATGTCATTGTGGGTACGGGGAATATCAGCGGCACCTACGCCGATGCGCTGCGGGCGGTGGCGGGATGTGAACTGACCGGGTTTATTTCCCGCCGGCAAACCCGTCATGGTCCGGCCGGCCAGCCATCTTTGCCTTGCTGGCCGACCCTTGCTGACGTCGATGAACCCTTTGACGCGGTGATTATCGCCACGCCAAACGGGCTCCATCCGCAAAGCGCTATCGAGGCTGCCTGCTTGGGCAAGCATATTTTGGTGGAAAAGCCGCTGGCTATCACGGTCGCGGCCATGGACAGCATGATGGACGCCGCCCGCCAGCACGGTGTCACTCTGGCGGTCAGCTTTCAGCGCCTCAGCTATCCAGATAATCTGGCCGTTAAAGCCTTGCTGGCGCGGGGCGCGCTGGGACAAATTTACTCCGCCGATCTCAGTTGCCGTTTCTGGCGCGACCAGCCCTATTATGATAGCGCCGATTATCGCGGCGGCTATCGGCTCGACGGCGGCGGCGTGTTTATGCAGCAGGCGAGCCACGCCATTGACACCTATATTTGGCTGTTCGGCATGCCCGCGCAGCTGCACAGCGAGCTGCCCACGTTCGCCCACCGTATGGAGGCGGAAGACCATGGCGCCGTGGTCATGCGTTATGACAACGGCATGATAGGCACCATTGTGGCCTCCACCTGCGCACGTCCCGGCTACCCGCCGCGGCTGGAAGTGTGCTGTGAGAAAGGGACGTTTACGCTCAGCAACGATTGCATCGAGGTTTGGCATATCGACGGTATCGATAATCCCGCGCACCCGCCTCCGCCGGTGGCGGATAACGGCGCCAGCAGCGCCACGCTTAACGATAGCCGTCGTCACCAGGCGATATTGGCGGATTTCGAGCAGGCCGTCGCCCGCGGGTCTGTGCCGCTGGCCGCCGCCGACGACGCCCGGCGCGCCACCGAGCTCATCTTGCATATTTACCAACAGCATGAGAGGAAAGAGTAATGCATCAGCTCAGAGAAGCACGCATTGAGGAGTTGGCCCAACTCACTGAGCTCTGTCTGCAATCCAAGGCGTTATGGGGTTATGACGATGCGATTATGCAATGCTGCCGGCAGGAGCTGACCTTCCGGCCCGCCGATATGGAAAATTCACTGATTTGCGTGGCGGAAAGCAATAGCCAACTGCTGGGGGTCGCCCAATTGCAGGTGGATGACAAAGAGGCTTTCCTGGCGCGCTTGTTTGTTTCGCCCGCGCGACAAAAAGCGGGGATCGGCAAGGCCTTGTTCGGCTGGTCTATCAAAGCGGCACACCGCGCCGGCGCCACCCGGCTGTTGATCGATGCCGATCCGCTGGCCGCCGGCTTTTATCAACGTATGGGCGCGCGCCAGGAAGGCAGCGTAGATTCCGTCACGGTGCCGGGCCTGCGCATGCCCCGTTTCCGGGTGACGCTGTCGACCTGTCCGTCGGCGCACGGTTTTTAACCCCTCAAGGGAGTACGCAAGGATGTATCAACTGCATATCGCCAATAAAAATTACTCGTCTTGGTCATTACGGCCGTGGGTGTTGATGAAAGCGCTGGACGTGCCCTTCGAGGCATAGGTATCTACACATCAGGGAGGAGGCTTAAGAGCAACTCTCGCTAAATGAGTAAGTTCTTCCAGACTATATTCCGATAATAATTTTAGTGTATTCAACAAGATGGATAGGCCAGCGAGCAGAGCAGGAGCGCTCTCTCTGCGGCCTCGCTTTTGCTGTCGTCCTGACAAGCGACATATCAGCTGGCGGGCTGCCGCATTTTCTTCTCCTTCAGCGCGTTGCAGCCGCCATACCAGAACAGCAGCCATACTGGCTATTAACAACCTGCGTAGTACGGCTGGCGCGCTGCGCTGAAGCCATGTTTCTACGTCATGTCCGGCACCTTTCAGCAACTTAAAAAATGATTCAATATTCCAGCGCCAGTAATACCAACGAGCTACTTCCTCGCAGGTGATCTCGCTGCAAACGTTTGTAAGCAGCGTCCAGCGTCCCACCACATTACCGAGATCATCCGTAAGCCGAACAACAACCAATCTGACCGTCAGAGGCTCTCCAGGTTGGATTTTTATGCGGCGGCCGGTTTCTTTATCTTTACGCTTCTGCTGCGCAGCTCGGGTTATGACTATCGAGGTTTCACTGATTTCCATATCAGCTTTTTTCCCTTTCCAGTCTACCTGTCCGCATCCGTTGTATGGCAGAAGAGCAGCAATCTCACCAATTTTCAATGAATTACCTTGCCACTCTGCACCATGTCCTTCTTTTCCTCGGATAAGCCAGCATATTCCTTGAGTACTCAACGTCCGCATATGTCCAATAGAGTCACCCTCTCTATCAATTATATGAATCAGCTTTTTACCTATATTAAGCGATTCCACACGGGCAATATCGGTCGTCAAGGCGTCCATATGTGTCTGCCGTTCGGACAGTCCTTCCGCCAACGTTGAATGACAACCGGTTGCATCGGTAAGTGTCTGAGATAGAGGCGCTATTGGCAAACCCGTGCCAGCATCAACCAGCAAGCTGCTTTGAAGTTCATATCCAACATCGCCACCGTGCGTCATTTTTAAGCGTCCGTATTTGGCATGATGGTAAAGAAATTGTAAACGTGACCAATCATGAACAACGAGAGCGTATGGATGCGGGCTAAGCGAAATTTGCTCAAGTGCTAGCGAAATAATTGGCTCATTGAGTTGACTGAAGCTAATTCGCTTATTATTCAGAAAACGCCAGACAGCTTGGGTAGTTGCGAAAGTTGATTTTTGAGCACTTGCGAGGTCTTTAACCGCAGAAGCAAGAAGAGCCGCGGGCGTCATATGCTGTTTAACCAGCGTCTGATATCGGCGGGTAAGGCGAGAGTCAATCCCGCCAACAGATAGGTTGAAATCATTCTGCAAAGTAATAACAGGTATCACGATAAATGTGTAGATACCTATG
>NZ_FRDB01000054.1 GCF_900143145.1 Candidatus Sodalis sp. SoCistrobi | reverse complement strand
TCATATGCTGTTTAACCAGCGTCTGATATCGGCGGGTAAGGCGAGAGTCAATCCCGCCAACAGATAGGTTGAAATCATTCTGCAAAGTAATAACAGGTATCACGATAAATGTGTAGATACCTATGCCCCCTGAGCCCGCCATCGTCACGGCTACCCCGGCGACGCATTACCCGCCATCGCCGCGCAGGTCGCCGAGCCTGACACGACTGTGCCAGGATAACACCGGCACGCCTGCCACTACCGGAAATCCCACTGTCCCCGGGACACGCGGGGGGACAGCGCCGTGCGGGTCCTCCTCAGACCAAACACGACTACCCCGGCAGCGCCCCTGGGGGCGCCGTCACTATCGTTTGCGAAAGGTAGCGTAAGAGTCCGGCTAATGCCGTGATGATCAAAGAATAGTCAACGCCGTTAAAAAAGGGAGCGCCGGCAAGGATTTTTATGCCATCGCTTTCGCGCTCAGCACAGCTCCAGTTTGACGTCGGAATGTTCGATAAGCGTCATCACGCCCGGGGGAGGCAGTTGGTCGGTAAACAGATAATCCACCAGGTCCATTTTGCCGAGGTTCACCATAGCGCTGCGGCCGAATTTGGAGTGGTCGGTCACCAGCATCACGCAGCGGGAATTATCAATAATCGCCCGTTTGGTGCGCACTTCATGGTAATCGAACTCCAGCAGCGAGCCGTCCAAATCGATACCGCTAATGCCGAGAATGCCATAATCGAGCCGGAATTGAGAGATAAAATCGAGGGTGGCCTCGCCGATAATGCCGCCGTCGCGGGTACGCACTTCGCCCCCGGCCAAAATCAGGCGGAAATCCTCCTTGGCGGTAAGCAGCGTCGCCACGTTGAGATTATTGGTCACCACCCGCAGATTTTTATGGCCCAACAGCGCATGCGCCACCGCCTCCGGCGTGGTACCAATATCGATAAACAGCGTGGCCCCGTCGGGGATTTGGCTGGCGACGCGCGCCGCAATACGCGCCTTTTCCGCCGACCACATCACCTTGCGGTCGTGATAGGCGGCGTTAACCGAGCTCGACGGCAGCGCCGCGCCGCCGTGATGGCGCTGGATCTTGTTCTGCTCGGCCAGGTCGTTGAGATCGCGCCGTATGGTCTGCGGACTGACGGCAAAGTGATCCACCAGTTCCTCGGTACTGACGTAGCCCTGCTGGCGAACCAGATTGATGATGGCATCATGCCGCTGCGTTTGCTTCACGTTGATTCCTCTGCTGCCGGCCGATCAGCGATGACCGCCGTGACTCTGACTCCGCCGCGTTTGCCAAAATGCCATCAACAGGCCCGTGACCAGACCCGCCACGTGCGCGGCATTGGCAATGGCGATACCCAAGATATTGAAATAGCCGGCAATCAGCCATAACAGGGCGAAAACAATGACCCCACGCGGCATAAACAGCGGCCCGCCGGGATTTTTCTCGCCGTGCCACCAGACATAGCCCATCAGCGCATACACTACGCCGGACAGGCCGCCGAAAAAGCTGCCGCTAAAATGCGACTGCACCACGCCACTGACGACAGCCGAGAGCACGAACAAAATAGCCAATGACCCCCTGCCACGATAGCGCTCCGTCAGGCCGGCCAGATACCACCACCACACCACATTGAACAGCAAGTGCAGTAGCGAGAAATGCAAAAAGGCATGGCTGACCCAGCGCCAAATCTGAACGTATTGGCCCGGACCGGCGGGATACGCCAGCGCGGCCATTACCCGATCGTCGCCGAGCAGGGCCATCAGGATAAACACCAGCACGCACAACGCCGTTACGCCCAGCGTTAAGGGCCCCGCCTGCTGGCGTAGCGCCGGCAGCCAGGCGCGCAGGCCGGAGCCGGTTTCGCCGCGATAATGTAATGAGCCGGTGCGCCAGCTGGCGGCCTGATAACGGGGATGCTGCGGGTCGAGCAAAAACGCTTCCAGCGCCGTCTCAACCTCTGCCAGTTTCTCATCCTGCGCCAGCCACAACTCGGCAAAACGCCCCTGCGGGCGCAGCTCCATGTCCACCCCCTGGGTTTTCATATAATCAATGAAGGCCAGGGCCAGACGTGCGTTAGACAAGGCGGTAACTCGAATCATGGTTCTCTTGCACTTCCATAATGAAGTAATGGGGACAACATACCGCATACGCAGGCTCAATGCGCGGTCCGACGGGGTTTGCTTATGGCGCTGACGCCGCCAGACGGCCGGGCAATCCTCTGAGGATAAAGGAAAAAGGCCAGCGGGCGAAACCCTGGCTCGGCGGATTGCGCCGCGCCGGGCCGATACCCGCTAATTTTGCGATCTGTGTCTCATCGCGAGACGGCACGCGGGCAAAAAAAAACCGGGCTCGCTCCCCCGCCGGTGGTCACCGGCACGACATCGCCCAACGTGTTGCGGCGCGCGACAACCGTTATAGCGACTCCGTCTCCTGCGGAAAGGCTTTCAGCCAGGCATCAAACCCGCCATCCACGCTGTAGGCGGCCTCCACCCCCTGCGTTAGCAGGTACTGGGCGGCGCCTTTACTACTGTTACCGTGATAGCACAGCACCAGTACCGGACGCGCGGCATCATGTTGCGCCAAAAACGCCGGTAGGGTGTCGTTGGTCAGATGAAACGCGCCGCGGGGGTGGCCTGCGGCGAAGCTTTGCGGATCGCGGATATCCACCAACACCGCCTCCCCCTGCCGCCAGCGTTCTCTGGCCTGCTCCACGCTGATTGTTGCAAATTGATCCATAAACTGACGCCTCGGTTTCACCAAAAGTTAATGCGCCACACGGCGGCGCATGAAGTGTAGCAAGCCATGGGCCGCCGTGCAGCGCTTTTCAGCGGCGGTCGACCGCGGAATACCGGTGCCTGAATCGTGCCATCTCACCCTTGCCAGCCCTCATGCAACGGGCGCCGAGTGGGCAAAAACGTTACCTCCGTCACGCATGACAGGTTTTTTAAACAGAGAACGTAGCGTGGATGTTGGTTAGCGCGTACAATTATGAGCGAAAACGAACATAAAAGAACTGTAACGCGCATTTGGAGGAAGGTAACGTGGAAACCAAAGACTTGATCGTCATCGGCGGCGGGATCAACGGTACCGGCATCGCTGCCGACGCCGCCGGGCGCGGACTGTCCGTATTGCTGCTGGAAGCGCAGGATTTGGCATGTGCCACATCTTCCGCCAGTTCCAAGCTTATTCACGGCGGGCTGCGCTATCTCGAACATTATGAATTTCGTTTGGTGAGCGAAGCGCTGGCCGAGCGGGAAGTCCTGCTGAAAATGGCCCCCCACATCGCCTTCCCGATGCGGTTCCGGTTGCCGCACCGCCCGCACCTGCGGCCGGCGTGGATGATCCGCGTCGGTCTGTTTATGTATGATCATCTCGGCAAGCGCACCAGCCTGCCGGCCAGCCAGAGCGTTCGCTTTGGCGCGGATTCCGTGCTGAAACCCGAGATCGTGCGCGGTTTCGAGTATTCCGATTGCTGGGTCGACGATGCGCGCCTGGTGGTGCTAAACGCCCAAGAAGTGGTGGCACGCGGCGGTGAAGTCAAGACACGTACCCAGGTGACCCGCGCCTGGCGGGAAAACGGACTGTGGCAGGTTGAAGCGCGCGATAGCCTTACCGGCAAGCAGCATCGCTGGCAGGCCAAAGGCCTGGCTAACGCCACCGGCCCCTGGGTGAAACACTTCATCGATGAAAGCCTGCATTTTCCGTCGCAATACGGCATCCGCCTAATCAAAGGCAGCCACATTGTCGTGCCGCGCGTCCATCACCAGCCGCAGGCGTACATCCTGCAAAACGAGGATCACCGCATAGTATTCGTCATTCCGTGGATGGAAACGTTTTCCATCATCGGCACCACCGACGTGGAATATCACGGCGATCCGGGGGAGGTCCGAATCGACGAGAGTGAAATTGACTATCTGCTCAAGGTTTACAACGGCCATTTCAAACGTCCCCTGAGTCGGGAAGATATCGTCTGGACCTATTCCGGCGTTCGCCCCCTGTGCGACGATGAATCGGACTCACCGCAGGCTGTGACGCGCGACTACACGCTGTCGCTGAGCGATGAAAACGGCCAGGCGCCGCTGCTGTCGGTTTTCGGCGGTAAACTCACGACCTACCGCAAGCTGGCCGAACATGCGCTGGAAAAACTGGCACAGTATTATCCCCACGCCAAAGGCGCCTGGACCCGCAACGCGGTGCTGCCGGGCGGCGATTTTGCCGGTACCCGCGACGACTACGCCGCCGTGCTGCGCCGCAAATTCGCCTTTCTGCCGGAAGCGCTGGCGCGGCGCTATAGCCGCACCTACGGTACCCGCAGTGAACAGCTGCTGGCGGGCGCGACCGGCCTTGCCGATCTGGGCGAGGATTTCGGACACGGGCTGTATGAAGCCGAGCTACGTTATTTGATGGCGCAGGAATGGGTGGTCACGCTGGACGACGCTATTTGGCGCCGCACCAAGCTTGGCATGTGGCTGGATGAGGGGCAGCAGGCGCGCGTTAAAGACTGGCTGGCGCAGCACGTCAGTGTCCGGCGCGGCTGTCATTGGCCTCCTGAGCGCAGTGCGGCAGCGTTGATTTCCTGTGAGCGTGACGTCGCGACGCTGCCCTCATCAACGCGACATTCTACGTTCGTCTGCTGTGAGCATAACCAGGCAACGCTGGGTGCCTCAACGCCGCACAGGACGATTATCGGCTAAGGGCGTAACGGGTCAGCGCTGAGCACCTGATTGCCGCACGGCGCTGACCGGGGGTGCCCCAACGCCACGGCGTCCGCTTGTCGCAGCTAACCCCGGCCCGCGGCCATCGCGACGCCGCTACAGGCGGACGGGCGCCACTTTCCAAATCTCCTCGGCATATTCGCGGATCGTCCGATCGGAGGAGAAATACCCCATATTGGCAATATTCAGCGCCGCGCGCCGCGTCCACTCGTCCGGGCGCTGATACAGTCTGTCCACCTCATCTTGGGTATCCACATAGCTGCGGTAATCCGCCAACAACTGATAATGGTCGCCCAAATTGACCAGCGAATCGAACAGATTACTATAACGTCCCGGCTCGCCGGGACTGAATACGCCGGTGGCTATCTGCGACAGTGCCAAATGCAGCTCCGCATCCTGCTCATAATAGCTGCGCGGATTGTAGCCGTCGTTGCGCAGCGCCTCGACCTGTAGAGCGGTATTGCCGAAAATAAACATATTCTCTTCGCCCATGTGCTGGCGCATTTCAATATTCGCGCCGTCGAGGGTGCCGATAGTCAGCGCACCGTTAAGGGCAAACTTCATATTGCTGGTCCCTGACGCCTCGGTCCCCGCCAGGGAGATTTGCTCGGAGAGATCCGCCGCCGGAATAATAAGCTGCGCCAGGCTGACGCTATAGTTCGGCACGAAAATGACCTTGAGCCGGTTTTTCATCAGCGGATCGCGATTGATAACCGCCGCCACATCATTAATAAGGCGGATGATATGTTTAGCCATGTAATAGGCCGACGCGGCTTTGCCGGCGAATATATTCACCCGTGGCACCCAATCGCCTTCAGGGTTTTCGCGGATACGGTTATAACGAGTGATGATATGCAGCACGTTAAGCAGCTGGCGTTTGTATTCGTGGATGCGTTTGATTTGCACGTCGAACAGCGCCGCCGGATTGACGACCTCGTCCAACTGATTGGCCAGATAGGCCGCCAGCTGTTTTTTATTGCTTAATTTAGCCTGCTGCAGTTGCACGATAAACGCCGGAAAATCGATATGCCCTTTTAATTCCTCCAACTGCCCGAGGTCGGTGCGCCAGGTCTGACCAATGGTGGCATCCAGCACCGCCGACAGCGGCGGATTGGCCAGCGCCAGCCAGCGCCTTGGGGTAACGCCGTTGGTTTTATTGCAAAAACGATCGGGAAACAGGCGGGCGAAATCGGCAAATAACGACTGCACCATCAGCTCCGAATGCAGTTCGGAAACGCCGTTGACCTTATGGCTGGCGATCACCGCCAGCCAGGCCATACGCACCATACGGCCGTTATGTTCATCGATGATAGACACGCGCGACAGCAACTCGCTGTCGCCCGGTACCTGCGTCTGAACCTGATTCAGAAAGTGATCGTTAATGTCGAAGATGATTTGCAAATGGCGCGGCAGGATCTTGCCCAGCATATCCACCGGCCAGGTTTCCAGCGCCTCGCTCATCAAGGTATGATTGGTATAGGAAAATGCTTGGCAAACCACCGCCCAGGCGCGTGTCCAGTCAAACTTATGCTCGTCGATGAGCAGACGCATCAGTTCAGGGATCGCCAGCACCGGATGCGTGTCGTTCAAATGGATAGCAATCTTATCGCCCAGATTGTCGAAGGTGTTGTGCAGTAACCAATGCCGGTTAAGGATATCCTGCACCGTGGCGGAGACGAGAAAATATTCCTGCCGCAGCCGCAGTTCGCGGCCGGAATAGGTTGAATCGTCGGGATAGAGTACGCGGGAGACGTTTTCGGAATAGTTTTTGTCTTCCACCGCGGCGAAGTAGTCGCCCTGATTGAATTTACCGAGATTAATTTCACTGCTCGCCTGCGCGCTCCAAAGCCGCAGGGTGTTGGTGGCGTCGGTATCAAACCCCGGGATTATCTGGTCATAGGCGCAGGCCAGGACCTCTTCGGTTTCCACCCAGCGTATTTTGGCGCCTTCATGCTGCAGCCTGCCGCCGAAACGGACCTTATATCGGCTGGGGTGGCGGGGGAATTCCCAGGGATTTCCGTACTCCAGCCAATAATCGGGGGATTCGGCCTGCTGCCCGTTGACAATATTTTGCTTGAACATGCCGTATTCATAGCGGATACCGTAGCCGCGTCCCGGCAGCGCCAGCGTCGCCATTGAGTCGAGAAAGCAGGCTGCCAGCCGCCCCAGGCCGCCGTTTCCCAGACCGGGATCGTTCTCCTCGGTCAGCAGGTCATCCAGCTCCAGCCCCATCTCATCAAGCGCGACCCGGGTATCCTCGTAAATTCCCATCGCCAGCAGCGCGTTAGACAGCGTGCGGCCGAGCAAAAATTCCATCGACAGATAATAAACCTGGCGCACGTCCTGCGACAGCTGAGCGCGGTTGGATCGCAGCCAGCACTCCACCATGCGATCCCTTACCGCCAGCAACACGGCATTGAGCCACTCGTGTTTATTCGCCACGGCCGGATCTTTGCCGATAGTAAACATCAACTTATAGGCGATGGAATGTTTAAGCGCCTCAACGCTGAGAGTGGGTGACGCATAGATAAACGGTGAATTCATGCCCGTGTTCCCCTGATTAACCTTAAAGGCGTTGATACAACGACTGATACGCTTTCGCCGCAACGCGCCAGCTGAAATCGAGTCCCATCGCCTGTCGCTGTACATAACGCCACAGCGACGGCCGCGACCACAAGACAAAAGCGCGACGAATGGCGCGCTGCAGGCCCGCGGCGGTGGCATCCTCAAACACAAAACCGCTGGCGACGCCGTCCGACAGGTTTTCCAGCGAGCTATCGGTGACGGTATCCGCCAGCCCGCCGGTACGGCGTACCAGCGGCAGGGTGCCGTATTTCAGGGCATAAAGCTGGGTAAGACCGCAAGGTTCAAAGCGGCTCGGCACCATCAATACGTCTGCGCCGCCGATAATGCGGTGGGAAAACGCCTCATGGTAGCCCAACTGTACACCCACCTGGCTGGGATATTCCGCCGCCGCGGCCAAAAAGCCTTGCTGCAACGTGGCGTCACCGGCGCCGAGCAGGGTAAGCTGCCCCCCTTGCTCAAGCAGGTCCGGCAGGACTTCCAGCACCAGATCCAGCCCTTTCTGGCTGGTCAACCGGCTAACGACGGCGAACAGCGGCACCTTTTCATCCACCGTCAGCCCCATCGCGGTTTGCAGATGGCGCTTGTTGTTCACCTTCGCCTCCAGCACATCGCGGTTATAGCGAGTGGCCAGCATGGCGTCATGGGTCGGGTTCCAAATAGCATCATCGACGCCGTTCAGAATACCGCTCAACCGCCCTTGGGTTTGCAGGGACGTCAATAATCCCTCCATGCCGTAACCGTAGGCCGGCTGCGTGATTTCCCGGGCGTAAGTGGGGCTGACCGTCGTGACATGATCGGCATAAAACAGCCCGGCTTTCATATAGGAAATCTGGCCATAAAACTCGAAACCATAGGTTTGGAAAAAGTCATCCGGCAGCGCCAGTTCGGGTAAATGGCGCGCGGAAAACAGCCCCTGATAGGCCAGATTATGCACGGTAAACACCGATTTCGCCGGTCGTCCCTTCGCCGCCAGATAGGCGCAGGTCAATCCGGCGTGCCAATCGTGGGCGTGCACGATATCCGGTCGCCAGGCGGGATCCAGCCCGGAGGCCATTTCCGCCCCCACCCAGCCCAGGATCGCGAAGCGCAGATAGTTGTCCATGTAGGCAAACTGATCCTGGTCGTGATAAGGGCTGCCGTGACGATCGTAGAGATCAGGAATATCAATCAGATAGATACCAACGCCGTTAAAGCGGCCGTACAGCAGCACGCCGTGGCGGGACAGCGCATCAAATTCTTTTACCACCCGGCTATCGGGAACGCCTTTACGCAAATCCGGAAAGGCAGGTAATAACACCCGCACATCATCGCCCTCGGCGATTTGCGCAGCGGGGAGCGCCCCTACCACATCTGCCAGTCCCCCGGTTTTTAGCAAGGGGAACAATTCAGAACAAACATGTAGAACCTGCATCATCGCTCCTGTTGTGGCTTAGTGCTTTTCTAGTGACCGTTTGGGGTCTTCCCTAACTGAGTTTTGCCAACATATCGCGGGTGACCAGCACAATGCCTTCCTCGGTAAGGTGAAAGCGTTGCCGATCCAATTCCGCATCTTCGCCAATTATCATGTCATCAGGGATCTGGCAGGCGCGGTCGACAATACATCGCCGCAGCCGGCAGGAGCGTCCGACAATCACGTCAGGCAACAGCACCGTCTGTTCCAGCTCGCAGAAGGAGTGGATCCTCACGCGGGGAAACAGCACGCAGAGTTTCAAATGGGTCCCGGACAAAATACAGCCGCCGGCGACCAGTGAATTCAGCGTCACGCCGGAATGGCCGGCGCAATCCTGGGTAAATTTGGCGGGTGGCAGCGGCGGCATCGCCGTGCGGATCGGCCACGCGCTGTCGTAAATATTCAGCTCAGGCGTGACCGAGGCGAGATCCAGATTGGCGCGCCAATAAGCGGCCAACGTCCCGACATCGCGCCAATAGGGCGTGCCCTGTCCGGGTTGCCCCGACGTCACGCACGAGAGCGTAAAGGGGTGGGCGCAGGCGTCGCCGTCGGCGGTTACCCGGGGCAGGATATCTCTGCCGAAATCATGGCTGGATTGGTCATCGTGCCTATCTTGCTCCAACCGCCGGTACAGGTAGTCGGCATCAAAGACATAAATGCCCATGCTTGCCAGCGCTTGGTCCGGCTGGCCCGGCATCGCCGGCGGATCCGCCGGTTTTTCCACGAAATCCACCACCCGATAATCGGCGTCCACCGCCAACACGCCATAATCACGCGCCTCGGCGCGCGGTACCGGCAGGCAGGCGACGGTACAGGGCGCGCCCTTCTCGACGTGATCGATGAGTAGCCGCGAATAGTCCATCTTATAAATATGATCGCCGGCCAAAATCACCAAATATTGCGCGCCATAGCGGCGGATAATATCCAAATTTTGCGATACCGCATCGGCGGTGCCGCGATACCAGTGTTCGGTCGCCAGCCGCTGCTGAGCGGGCAATAGGTCGACAAATTCGTTCATCTCGGCGTTCAGGAACGACCAGCCGCGTTGGATATGCTGGACCAGCGTATGGGATTGGTACTGGGTAATCACCCCAATGCGCCGGATGCCGGAATTCAGGCAATTGGACAAGGCAAAATCGATAACGCGAAACTGACCGCCGAAGTGCACCGCCGGTTTGGCGCGCTCGGCGGTCAGGCCTTTCAACCGCGAGCCGCGAGCCGCGCCCGCCCGCCAGAATCAACGCCACGGATTGGAGCGGCAACTGACGCGCCAGCATTACCGGGTCACTGCTTGCAAACCGCACCATAGCCGACTCCTGTTAATCCTGTTCCAGCACGCATGCCGCCCGGGGACCGAGCGAGAGCAACTCATCAGCCGGCGCTGACATATAGGGCTGAAACGGCGCCGCTAACCGCCACCCTCCTTCAGGTAAGGTGATTTCACAGGGGCTTGTCGTGGCATTGATCACAAAAAGCGTATGCAGTGATAAACGAATCTGCAGCCGCGTTTCCCCTTGCTGCCACTGTTCCGCGCACAACGGGGCGCCGTGCTCATCCAGCCATTCCACCTCCTGCGTCGCCCCCTCGACCCACCAGCGATCGATGCTTAACGCCGGAATAGACTGACGCAGCCGGATAAGCCCGGCGGTGAACGCCGTCAGCGCCTCGTCGGCCTGTGCCCAGTCCAGCCAGGTCGTGGCATTATCCTGACAGTAGGCGTTATTATTGCCCTGCTGGCTGTGGCCGTGCTCATCGCCGGCCAGCAGCATCGGCGTACCCTGGGACAGCAGCAACGTCGTCAGCAGCGAGCGCTGGCTATTCTGGCGGTAAGCCGCTACCTCCTCGCTGGCATCCAGCCCCTCATGACCATGATTAAAGCTAAAGTTTTCACCGGCGCCGTCGCGGTTGTCTTCCCCGTTAGCCTCATTATGTTTGTGATTGAAACTCACCAGATCGCGCAGGGTAAACCCGTCATGGGCGGTCAGCATATTCACCGAGGCCGCCGGGGAACGCTGGCGAAACAGATCGTCCGAGGCGGCGAAGCGGCGGGCGAATTGGCCCAGTCGGATATCCCCATGCAGCCAGAAGCGCCGCATATCG
The DNA here is from genome assembly GCF_900143145.1 of Candidatus Sodalis sp. SoCistrobi. Lineage (GTDB taxonomy): Bacteria > Pseudomonadota > Gammaproteobacteria > Enterobacterales > Enterobacteriaceae > SoCistrobi. The sequence continues at coordinate 4,073 of NZ_FRDB01000054.1, read as the reverse complement.
TCGCGAAAGCGATCGTTCCATTCGGCAAAGGGCGCGGGGAACCGCCCGGACTGGTAGCCGTCCGGCCCGATATCCCAGGGTTCGGCAATAAGCTTGCAGCGCCCCAGCAGCGGGTCGGCTTTAATAGCGGCAAACAGCGGCGCGTCGGCGCTAAATGCCGGCGTACGGCCGAGCACGCTGCCAAGATCGAAACGGAAACCATCGACGTGGCATTCCTCAACCCAGAAACGCAGACACGCCATCACCCATTCCCGCACCATCGGCTGGCAAAGGCGCAGCGTATTACCGCAGCCGGTCCAGTTCTGATACTCGCCCGACTCATCAAGCCAGTAGTAGCTGCGGTTGTCGATGGCGCGCAGCGAGACGACCGGCCCCTCCTTGTCCAGTTCGGCGCTGTGGTTGAACACCACATCGAGCAGGACTTCGATGCCGGCGCCGTGCAGCGCCCGCACCATATCGCGAAATTCATCCAGCGCGCTTTGCCCGCCCAGGCCCGCCGCATAGGCCGGCTCCACCGCACAGGGCGCCAACACGTTATAGCCCCAGTAATTAGAAAGGCCCAGGCGTTGCAGCCGCGGCTCATGGGCGTGTTGCTGCACCGGCAGCAATTCAACGGCGGTGATGCCGAGCGCACGCAGGTACGCCAGCATGTGCGGATGGGCCAGCCCGGCATAGGTACCGCGCAGCGCGGCGGGAATGGCGGGGTGCTGTCGGGTGAGACCGCGCACGTGGGCTTCGTAAATCACCGTGTTGCCCCAAGGCACCGCCGGAGGCGTATCGCCGCGCCAGTCGTAATCCAGCGCGACCACCCGGCATTTGGGAACATACGGCGCGCTGTCGACAGGATCAGGGCGACAACCCGCATCCTGCAGCGCCGGATGACAGCCGAGCTCGCCCTCAAGCAGATAGGCGCAAGGGTCGATGACAAGCTTTGCCGGGTTGAAACGGTGGCCTTCGCCGGGGGAAAAGGGGCCTTGAACCCGGAAACCGTAGCGCAGTCCCGCGCCGGCGCCGGCCAAATGCCCGTGCCAGCGATCGCCGGTGCGGCCGGGGAGTTCCCACTGCTGCTCGCGGTCCTGCTCATCATAGACGCAGAGCACCACCCGCGTCGCATGGGCAGAAAACAGGCAGAAATTGACCCCGGCGTCGTCAATATGGGCGCCAAGGCACTCAGGGGACCCCGCCGTCAGCGCCGTCATTCCCCCTCCCGCAGCAAAAAGAGCGTCGCCAGCGGCGGCAGCGTCAGGGACAGAGAATAGCCATGGTAATGCCAAGGGACGGGTTCGCTGTGAATTTCACCCTGATTCCCCTCATTACTGCCATTGTAGTAGCCCGAATCGGTATTCAGCACCTCATGCCAGCGGCCGCCGTTGGGTACGCCGATGCGATAGCCCTGACGCGGTAGCGGGGTAAAATTGCTGACCACCAGCATTTCATTACCGGCGTTATCGCGACGCAGGAAGGCGAATACCGAGTTTTCATGGTCGTCAGACACCAGCCACTGAAAGCCCGAAAAGGTATAATCACACTCGTAAAGCGGTGGATGGCTGCGGTAGCATTGGTTTAAATCACGCACCAGCCGCTGGACGCCAGCATGATAACCGTTTTCATCGTCAAGTAAATGCCAGTCCAGACTGATGTCATGATTCCATTCCCGGCGCTGGGCGAATTCATTGCCCATAAACAACAACTTCTTGCCGGGATGCCCCCACATAAAGCCGTAATAGGCGCGCAGGTTGGCGAACTTTTGCCAATCGTCGCCGGGCATGCGTCGCAGAATCGACCCTTTTCCATGCACGACCTCATCGTGGGACAGCGGCAGCACAAAATTCTCGCTGTAGGCATAGACCATGCTGAAGGTCATTTGATGGTGGTGGTATTTGCGATGCACCGGGTCGAGCTGCATATAGTGCAGGGTGTCGTTCATCCAGCCCATATTTCATTTGTAATGGAACCCCAGCCCGCCGGCGTCCGGCGGACGGGTGACGCCGGAAAAGGAAGTAGACTCTTCCGCCACGGTCACCGCGCCGTCACGCTGAGTGCCGACGGTATGATTGGTGTAGCGCAGAAAAGCGATGGCCTCCAGATTCTCGTTACCGCCATAAAAGTTGGGCACCCATTCCCCGGCGGCGCGGCTGTAATCGCGGTAGATCATCGACGCCACCGCATCCACCCGCAGGCCGTCAAGGCCATAGCGTTCCAGCCAGAACAGCGCATTTCCGGCCAGATAGTTACGCACTTCGTTGCGGTCGTAGTTGTAAATAAGCGTATTCCAGTCCTGATGCCGTCCTTCTTTGGGGTCGGCATATTCATACAAAGCCGTACCGTCGAACTGGGCCAGCCCAAACTCGTCGCTCGGGAAATGGCCCGGCACCCAGTCCAGCAGCACGTTCAGCCCGGCCTGATGGGCGGCATCAATCAGCGCGCGAAAATCTTCCGGCGTGCCGAAACGGCGCGTCGGCGCATAGATGCCGAGAGGCTGATACCCCCAACTCCCGTCGAACGGATGTTCATTAATCGGCAGCAATTCGATATGGGTAAACCCCATGTATTTCACATAACCGACCAATTGCTCTGCCAGCTCAAGATAGCTGAGCCAGTAATTGTTCTCGGCGTGGCGGCGCCAGGAGCCCAGATGCACTTCATAAATGGCGATAGGCTGATTCATCGCGTTGGCCCGGCGACGTGCCGCGTCCGGCGGCGACGCCGGCGGCGGCAACCCCCGCGTCAGCGATGCCGTCTCCGGGCGCATTTGCGCCTCGAAAGCGTAAGGATCGGCCTTAAGCCGCGTCTGGCCATGACAGTCGATAATTTCATATTTATATAATTGGCCTAGCGTGACCGCCGGCAGAAACAATTCCCAAAGACCGTTTTCCCGCCGCTGGCGCATGGGATGGCGGCGACCATCCCAAAAATTAAACTCTCCGACTACCGAAACCCGCTGCGCATTAGGCGCCCAAACGGCGAAGCGCATGCCCGCGACCTCATCCAGCACTTCTGGATGCGCGCCCAACCGTTCCCAGGGACGTAAATGGGTCCCTTCCGCCAGCAGCCAGCTGTCAAGATCCTGCAGCAAAGGACCAAAACGATAGGGATCCTCGATAATATAGGTATGGTCATGCCAGGTGACGGCCAATTGATAATGGAAAGGGTTTTTACGCCGCGGGACCATTCCGCTAAAAAAACCGCGTTGATCATCGCAGGTTAACTCTGTGACCCGGCGTCCATTTTTAGCTTCTATTACCGTTACCGCGCTGGCCTCGGGCAATAAGGCACGTACTACCAATCCCGCAGCGGTTTGATGCATGCCCAATAAAGAAAACGGATCGGCATAATGGCCGGCCACCAGTGCGGTAATAACGTCTTGGTCGGGATATCCTGCCATGGTTTCTTCCTTTGCTTACTCCATGAAATAAAAGGGTATTGCAAAAAGTTAACGGGTTAAGGCCTATCCGCCAGATTGCTTTCGCCCCGTCAACGGCGCGCGCGACGGCACGTTAGCGGTTAACGTACGTAACTAGGGAGCAGAAAAATGCCATACGAGAGACAATTACGATGAGAACGCAATCATGGAACTCTCAATAATAAGCATAGACAAATGTTTACGGCGCGTTCAGGCTTGCTTAACGAAATTTTTTATTAACTATTAAGCCTATGAAAAACTTAACTTCGCTAAGTTAATTTTTTATCAGCCAAAAGAAGCACGTTGGCGATAGGTGCGACATCAGGCGCAATCGGTGACCTGCACCTGTAGGAAATGCGTTAACGGATGAGCGGATTATCGTCACCGCGGCCGCTGGCGGCGACGGCGCCGGGACGGGCCGGCTACGCTCAGGGGGAGGCGTGCAATGGGCCGCCTCATTCCTGTCTCACTGGAGGAAAGAAGGTATCAGCGTACCTGAATCGTTGGCGCTATATGGCGCTTAAAGTGCGACGCATTTTCGTCAGATACCGTCTTGCTCATCATGATGCAAGAGCTATATTTTCATCGAAGGGTATTCCAGATTTTAAGACACCATAAGCTAATTGGAGTAATTTTCGCATTGCCGCGCAGATGCCTACTTTACCTCCTT
>NZ_FRDB01000165.1 GCF_900143145.1 Candidatus Sodalis sp. SoCistrobi | reverse complement strand
TGCTCATGCTGAGTTTCCAGCACTAGATTAACTGCCCGTTCACGGACTTCCGGAGAGTAACGTTTGGTCGTTGTCATAGAGACCTCCACTTTTAAAGTATAGACTCTAATTTATCCGGGGTGATTCAATTTGCCCGAGCCGGACAGGCCGGTAAACCACAATACCGCCCCCTGGTGCTTATGCAGCCCCTCGCGGTCCTGACGGGAAACCGGATGTGAATGCCAAACCACATTGTCGTCAACAGGACGCCCTGCGTCGGCGGTCATTATTTGCCTCCCAGCAGGTCGCGCGCGCCCCAGTGCGGGAAATGACGGCGCACCAGCGCGTTGAGCGCCAGCTCAAATTCGCCGTAGGCGCCCGGCTCGCGATAAACCTCCTGCAGCGGCTGGCGCACCATGCCGGCACCGACGGTGACATTACTCAACCGGTCGATAAAAATCATGCCGCCGGTGGTCGGATTATCGGCATACTTATCCAGCATCATCGGCTCGTCGAATGCCAGTTCTACCAGGCCGATACCGTTAAGCTGCAGGCTGTCGGCCACGCGCTGGGTCAGGGTATTGATATCCACCTGATACTGGATGTTGTCCACCCGCGCGCGGGTTTTCTTGCCGGCGATCTTGATATCAAAACTCTGGCCCGCCACCAGCGGTTGCTCGGTCATCCACACCACATCGACCTGGGCGTTTTGCACCGCCGTCAGCGTCTCACCGGCGTCCACCAACAAATCGCCACGGCTGATATCCACCTCGTCCGCCAGGACCAGGGTCACCGCTTCGCCAGCCCAGGCCTCCGTTAAATCGCCATCAAAGGTGACGATGCGGCTGAGGGTGGAGGTGACGCCCGACGGCAGCACTTTCACCGCCTGACCGACGCGCAGTACCCCCGCCGCCACGGTGCCGGCGTAACCGCGAAAATCCAAATTGGGGCGATTAACATATTGCACCGGAAAGCGCGCCGGCTGCTGCTCGTTAAGATTGATAACCTCTACCGACTCCAGCACGTCCAGTAGCGTCGGACCGCTATACCAAGGCATTGAGTTTGCCGGCGCGGCTACGTTATCGCCCTCCAGCGCCGACAGCGGGACGAAGGTAATGTCCAGATCCACCGGCAGTTGCTCGGCGAAACGCAGGTAATCCTGACGAATGCCCTGAAAGATTTGCTCATCAAACACCACCAGATCCATTTTGTTCACCGCCACCACCAGATGGCGGATGCCCAACAGGGTACTGATAAAGCTGTGGCGCCGGGTCTGATCCAGCACGCCTTTGCGCGCATCGATAAGCAGAATGGCGACATCGCAAGTCGAGGCGCCGGTCGCCATATTACGGGTGTACTGTTCATGCCCCGGCGTATCGGCGATAATAAATTTACGCTTTTCGGTGGAGAAATAGCGATAGGCGACGTCAATCGTGATGCCCTGCTCGCGCTCGGCCTGCAGGCCGTCCACCAGCAAGGCCAGATCGAGTTTGTCGCCCTGGGTACCCAGGCGTTTGCTGTCGGTATGCAGCGTCGACAGCTGATCTTCGTAGATTTGCCGGGTATCGTGCAGCAGGCGGCCAATCAGCGTGCTTTTGCCGTCATCGACGCTACCGCAGGTCAAAAAACGCAGCAGGCTTTTGTGCTGCTGGGCGTGCAGATAGGCTTCTACCCCGCCCTGCTCGGCGATCTGTTGGGCTATGGCATTATTCATGTCGATGGCTCCTTAAAAATAACCCTGACGCTTTTTCATTTCCATCGACCCGGACTGATCGCGATCGATAACGCGGCCCTGACGCTCGCTGGTGGTGGATACCAGCATCTCCTCGATGATCGCGGGCAAGGTCTGCGCGTCGGAGGCCACCGCGCCGGTCAGCGGCCAGCAACCCAGCGTGCGAAAGCGCACCATACGTTGTTCGATAACTTCGCCCGGCTGCAGGTCGATACGGTCGTCGTCCACCATCATCAGCATCCCGTCGCGCTCCAGCACCGGGCGTTTCTTGGCCAGATACAGCGGTACGATGTCAATGTTTTCCAAAAAAATGTATTGCCAGATATCGAGCTCGGTCCAGTTGGAGAGCGGGAATACGCGAATGCTTTCCCCTTTGTTGATCTGGCCGTTGTAGTTGTGCCACAGCTCCGGGCGCTGGTTTTTTGGATCCCAGCGGTGAAAGCGATCGCGAAAAGAGTAAATACGCTCCTTGGCACGGGATTTCTCCTCATCGCGCCGGGCGCCGCCAAAGGCGGCATCGAAGCCGTATTGATTCAGCGCCTGTTTCAGGCCCTCGGTCTTCATGATATCGGTGTGCTTGGCGCTGCCGTGGACAAAGGGATTGATGCCCATCGCCACCCCTTCCGGGTTTTTATGCACCAGCAGCTCGAAACCGTAGGCCTTGGCGGTATGATCGCGGAACGCATACATTTCGCGGAATTTCCAGCCGGTATCCACATGCAGCAGCGGAAACGGCAGTTTGCCGGGATGAAAGGCCTTACGCGCCAGATGCAGCATCACGGATGAATCTTTGCCGATGGAGTACATCATCACCGGATTGCTGAATTCGGCAGCCACCTCACGGATGATATGGATACTCTCAGCCTCCAGCTGCCGCAGATGGGTAAAACGTTGTTGATCCATAAATGACATCCTTACGCCAGATTGACCACCGACGCGCGCTTTTGCGCCGCCAGGTTTTGCTGACCAAACCAATTGATTTCATGATGAAGGGCGACCACTTCGCCTATCACCAGTAATGCGGGGGTCGGCGCCCCCTGCGCCAGTTGATCCAGCGCCGCCAGGGTCCCCGTCTGAACGCTCTGGTCGCTGCGGGTACCGCGGCTTATCACCGCCACCGGCGTTTGCGGCGACCGGCCATGGCGAATCAGCTGGCTGCTGATTTCCGCCGCCTTGACCACCCCCATATAGATAGCCAACGTCTGACGCCCGCACGCCAGCGCCTGCCAGTCCAGCGCATCGGCGCCGTCGCGCAGATGCCCGGTGATAAAGGTAATGCTCTGCGCATGCTCGCGGTGGGTCAGCGGAATGCCGGCATAGGCGGTGGCCCCGGCGGCGGCGGTGATACCGGGCACCACCTGAAACGAGATGCCCGCCGCCGCTACGGTTTGCAGCTCTTCGCCGCCGCGGCCGAAAATAAAAGGATCGCCGCCTTTAAGCCGCACCACTTTTTTGCCCTGCTGCGCCAGCGTCACCAGTAGGCGGTTGATCTCCGCCTGCGGCATCGATTGTTCGCCGGCGCGCTTGCCCACACAGACTCTGTCGGCATCGCGCCGCACCAGTTCCAGGATTTCCTGACTGACCAGATAGTCATACAGCACCACATCCGCCTGCTGCATCAGCTGCAGCCCGCGCAGCGTCAACAGACCGCTGTCGCCGGGGCCGGCGCCGACCAGCGCCACCTCACCCCCCTGTTCCGGGCCGGCGTTAAGAGCCTGATCCAGCGCTTGCTCGGCCTGATCCAGCCGTCCCTGCGCCACCAGACTGGCGAAGCGGCCGTTGAGGGCTTTTTCCCAGAACCGGCGGCGGCCGGACATGCTGCTGATTCGCTGCTTTACCCGGCCGCGCCAGGCGCCCGCCAAGGCCGCCATAGGACCGAGAAAGGTCGGCAGCATCGATTCCAGTTTCTCACGCAGGATACGCGCCAGCACCGGCGCCGTGCCGCCGGAGGAAATGGCTACCATGATGGGCGCGCGATCGATAATCGAAGGAAAGATGAATGAGCAGTACGGCTGGTCGTCCACCACATTGGCCAGCAAATGGCGCTGTTCGGCGCACTGGGAGACCCGCGCGTTAAGCGCCGCGTCGTCAGTGGCGGCGATCACCAGGAAAACGTCGTCCAGCATGGCCGGCTCAAACGATTCACCTAGCCAGGACAGGCCGCCGGCCTGGTGGATTTCCTTAAGCGCCGGGCATAACGCCCGCGCTGCCACTCTGATTTGCGCACCGGCGCGCATCAACAGCTGTATTTTGCGCGCGGCCACCTCGCCACCGCCAACCACCAGTACCGGACGACGCCTGAGATCGGCAAATAGCGGTAAATATTCCACAGCAACCTTTCTGTTCGTGTTTAGCAATATAATGACTATACGTCGACCATTTCTGGTATATGAAATTCTTAATTGGAATTTCATTTACCTTTATGGAATAACGACACCATTGACTTTCCAGCGAAGCGGGATTGTTTTGCCGCCGCCGCCCCATACTATAGCCGACAGTTGCGCGGCCGAAAATTGAGGCCGTTCCGGTTAACAAGGACTTTCCGTTATGCGTTACCCCGCTTGCCTGCGTATTGCGCTCTGGCTGTTCGCCAGCGCAGGACTGACGCCGGCCGTCCAGGCCGCCTCTCCTCTCTCTGCCGAACGCTATGCCCTAGAGCAAACCCGCGCTATCGCCACCTATTTTGCCGGGCGCATGGCGGGCAGTCCCGTGGAGCTGCTGGCCGCCGAACACCTACAGCTTCAGTTTCGCGCGCTGGGCTATCAAAGCGATCTGCGCGCTTTTAATACCCGCTATCGCTATGGCGCGCCGGGCGAACGAGTGGACTGGCGTCGTATTACCGCCAGTTCCACCATCGCCGCCAAAGCCGGCCAGAGCGGGCAAGGGGAAATTCTGGTCATCGCCCATCTCGACACCTACCTGCCGCGCGACGACAGCGACCTGAACCACAATCTTGGCGGATTAACGCTGCAGGGGGTGGACGACAATGCCGCCGGTCTCGGTATCATGCTGGCGCTGGCGCGCGAGCTAGGAAGCCTGCCGCTGCACTCCGGGGTGCGTTTCGTGGCGCTGAGCGCCGTCGCGCCCGATTTGGCGGGCAGCCAGGACTACCTTGATCGCATGTCGCCGCAGGAGAAACAGCAAACGCGGCTGGTGGTGGATTTACAGCAGCTCATCGCCGGCGAAAAGCTGCGCGTCGATTATCAGCTGCCAGCAGAGGCAAACGCGCTCTTGCCGCAGATTGACGCCCTGCGCGCGCAGGCCCGCCGCGCCGGCATACCGCTGCTGCTGCATCAGGGACTTCACACGGCTGCGGCGTGTCCGTCGCCATTGCTGCCGTTCGCCCGCGCCAGGCTGCCGGTGCTGGATATCACCTCCGGCGTTGCCGGCGACAGTTGCCTGCAGCGGAAAGTCAGCGCCCACTTCCCTCAAGGAACGGTGCGTTACCAGAGCCAGCGCGATAACCTATTGTGGCTGGAGAGTCACTTGCACGGCCAGCTGGCGCGGCGTACCCGCGACAGTCTTAGCCTGCTGCGGCCGCTGCTGCGCGAACTTACCGGCGCCCAGGTGAAGGCCACAGCGAAAACCAACCGCGCCGGCACGCAAATCTGAACACCCCGCTCCGCTGCGGACAAGGCTTAGAGGCATAGGTATCTACACATCAGGGAGGAGGCTTAAGAGCAACTCTCGCTAAATGAGTAAGTTCTTCCAGACTATATTCCGATAATAATTTTAGTGTATTCAACAAGATGGATAGGCCAGCGAGCAGAGCAGGAGCGCTCTCTCTGCGGCCTCGCTTTTGCTGTCGTCCTGACAAGCGACATATCAGCTGGCGGGCTGCCGCATTTTCTTCTCCTTCAGCGCGTTGCAGCCGCCATACCAGAACAGCAGCCATACTGGCTATTAACAACCTGCGTAGTACGGCTGGCGCGCTGCGCTGAAGCCATGTTTCTACGTCATGTCCGGCACCTTTCAGCAACTTAAAAAATGATTCAATATTCCAGCGCCAGTAATACCAACGAGCTACTTCCTCGCAGGTGATCTCGCTGCAAACGTTTGTAAGCAGCGTCCAGCGTCCCACCACATTACCGAGATCATCCGTAAGCCGAACAACAACCAATCTGACCGTCAGAGGCTCTCCAGGTTGGATTTTTATGCGGCGGCCGGTTTCTTTATCTTTACGCTTCTGCTGCGCAGCTCGGGTTATGACTATCGAGGTTTCACTGATTTCCATATCAGCTTTTTTCCCTTTCCAGTCTACCTGTCCGCATCCGTTGTATGGCAGAAGAGCAGCAATCTCACCAATTTTCAATGAATTACCTTGCCACTCTGCACCATGTCCTTCTTTTCCTCGGATAAGCCAGCATATTCCTTGAGTACTCAACGTCCGCATATGTCCAATAGAGTCACCCTCTCTATCAATTATATGAATCAGCTTTTTACCTATATTAAGCGATTCCACACGGGCAATATCGGTCGTCAAGGCGTCCATATGTGTCTGCCGTTCGGACAGTCCTTCCGCCAACGTTGAATGACAACCGGTTGCATCGGTAAGTGTCTGAGATAGAGGCGCTATTGGCAAACCCGTGCCAGCATCAACCAGCAAGCTGCTTTGAAGTTCATATCCAACATCGCCACCGTGCGTCATTTTTAAGCGTCCGTATTTGGCATGATGGTAAAGAAATTGTAAACGTGACCAATCATGAACAACGAGAGCGTATGGATGCGGGCTAAGCGAAATTTGCTCAAGTGCTAGCGAAATAATTGGCTCATTGAGTTGACTGAAGCTAATTCGCTTATTATTCAGAAAACGCCAGACAGCTTGGGTAGTTGCGAAAGTTGATTTTTGAGCACTTGCGAGGTCTTTAACCGCAGAAGCAAGAAGAGCCGCGGGCGTCATATGCTGTTTAACCAGCGTCTGATATCGGCGGGTAAGGCGAGAGTCAATCCCGCCAACAGATAGGTTGAAATCATTCTGCAAAGTAATAACAGGTATCACGATAAATGTGTAGATACCTATG
>NZ_FRDB01000059.1 GCF_900143145.1 Candidatus Sodalis sp. SoCistrobi | reverse complement strand
TGCTCATGCTGAGTTTCCAGCACTAGATTAACTGCCCGTTCACGGACTTCCGGAGAGTAACGTTTGGTCGTTGTCATAGAGACCTCCACTTTTAAAGTATAGACTCTAATTTATCCGGGGTGATTCAGGATTGCGTCGGTTAACGCCACAGGTCAACGCAATTTGGCGCCTTACAGCTTTTTCAATTGTTTTAACTATCATCCGCCGATCATCGGTTTTTCCAGCGCCGGGTGGAAAGATAGCGTCGCCAATATCACCGCCACCGGCGAATTTGTCTGGAATCTGGTGACACGCCCGCTGGCCGCCGCGATGAATGAAACCTCCGCCTCCCTCCCCGCCGAAGAAGACGAATTCGCCGTTGCCGGCCTGACGCCGATTCAGGGGGAACGGGTTAAAGCGCATCGCGTCGCGGAAAGCCCGGTCAATTTTGAGTGTCGTCTAAGTCAGTGTATTGCATTGGTGGACGCCGGCGGTCGGGAAACCGGTAGCTGGCTGGTATTGGGTGAAGTCGTCGCGGTCCATATCGACCGCCGGCTGCTGGATGGCGAAGGACTGTATCAGACCGCCGCCGCAGAGCCGGTGCTGCGCGGTGGCGGACCCAGCGCCTATTTTGCCATTTCAGCGCAACAGCGCTTTGATATGGTACGGCCCGATGATCGCATCGGCCGTTAACCCGACGGCTGTGGGAGGCGCAGCAAGGGCGGCGGTAACGTGCAGACTCCATCAAAAATAATGATGGAGTTCTTCAAATATTACTGGAGAAAAATTCTATCAGCAGGCGTATCATACGTTTCCGTTATGATATAGTTTACAGCGTGATTAGTATGAAACTCTCATTTAGTGCCGTTCTTGTCCTCAGCGCATTGACCATCAGTCAGGCCGCCGTCGCTTCCCGTCTCACCGATATGCCGCGTGATCAGCGTAACGACAGCGCCTGCATGGCGCAAACGACCGCCGACACCGCCGGCCGCTGCCCCGCCCAGCGCTTTTCCGCCGACAATAATCAGGCCATCAAAGATTACAGCCCGGAATATCATCAACAGCACGGCGCGTGATGCCAACAGCACGGCGCGTGATGTCAACAGCACAGCGCGTACCGCTAGCAGCTCGGCGCGCAACGCTAACAGCACGGCGCGTGATGTTAACAGCACGCCGTGCAACGCTAACTGCATGACGCTTGATGCTAACAGCATAGCGCCTAATGCGCAGCCGTTTGCTTAGCCGTAGCGCTGCTGTATCGCCTGCGCGAACTGTCGGCACATCGCCTCATCCCCCTGCGCATTGCTTGCCAATATCGCATCACCATCCACGACCTGAATGTCGGCCTGCCAAGGGAAATCCGCCGGCGGCTGTGGACGCGCGCGCGCCTGCGCCATGCAGTCCTGGGCCTGACGCCATGCTTGCTCGACGGTCTGGTTACAGGCGGCGGCCAAATAGGCCGGATTGAAACCCTCAACGGTCAGACCGACAAGCGTAGCGTCATGGCTGACGCTGTTGCCGGGTTGCCAGTAATGCTGCGCCAAACTAGGCCCGATCGCCGGGTTATCGGTCAGATAACCATCGCGCTGGAGGAAGAAATGACGGGTCTGCTCTACCGCCATCAGCGCCAGTAGGTAGCCCTGATAGGAACAGGCGGAGTCCTGCGACAATAAATGGGGAATGGCCAGGGTGGGCTGTGGACTGCCGTCGATGCCCAGGATCCGCTGCTCATTGTCCCGCGCCAGACGCGTAATGGCCTCGGGGGTCAATTGCGCATCGTCCCATTGATACAGCGCCCATTCAAAGTAGGGCACCAGCAGGATATGGCGCTCGTTGAAAGCGCGCATCGGCTGGCGAGCGGCGATAGCGTCACGGATAAGCGCATCCGGCACCGCCTCGCCGTGACGGTTTACGGCATAGCGTTTCAGCCAGTCCGCATCGTCAAGCAAACTGTCGCAAAACATCGACTGGGTTTCCGCATAGGCCATAGAGGTTGGCGGGAATTCCTGTGAGAAACAGGGGGCGTTCTGGCGGATATTGGCGAAATGCGCCGCATGCCCCCCTCATGAAATAAGGTGGCGATGCCGCTGATGCCGCTGCCGAGCTGGTCGGGGCGCGCCAGACTGGTGAAATTAATACGCGCCGGTATCCAGGTGCCCTGCGCCAGAAACGGCGGCACCGGACCGTGCATAAAACCGTTTTCATATTTCCCCTGCCGCACCAGCAGATCCAACTGCATGCGCGCACCGTTAAAGCCGATATGCAGCCGTTTGAAACTGTCCACCCAGCGGCGCAGCGAGTCGGCAAACGGCAGGTAGGGATCCAGCTGTCGGGTCACGTCACCGGCGCTCGCGAAGCGGATGTTCCACGGCGCCAGCGCCGTTTCCCCCTTCTCGCTCGCCAACTGCCGCAGGCTGGCCTGCATGCCGTCGCGGGTCTGCCGCTCGAAGCTGTCAAGGATGGTGAACAGCTGTTCCGGCGTCATCTGCTCGGTTTTGTTAACCTTATAATCAAAAAAGTTGCGATAACCCATCTGCCGGGCGAAACGATTACGCAGGCTGACCAGTTGCGGAAACCCGTTGTGCAGCAGCCATTGCTCCAACCCCCGCAGCGCCTGCTGCGAGCTCTGTCGGCAACGTTCGCTGCTGTTATTGGCCTGATTGGTCAGTAATTCCCCCAGGCTCGCGGCGACGGGTTCGTCCTGCTCGGCCAGTTGATGTTGCAGCGTGAAGGCTTTGCGTCGCGCATACAAATCGTTTTCCGCGGCGATGATCTCATCCATCAGCGCCTGCGCCGCCGAGTCTTCAATCACATTGCAGTCAAAAAAGCGCGCCCAGCCGCGCAAGCCGTGCAACATAGCGTCGCGCTCGGAGGACGGCGGCTCTGCCGTTACCTGGCTGATAAGTTGACGCAGCTCCGCGGGGCGCGTCGGCTCGGCGATAAAGCGTTTGTAGGCGGTTTCAGCCGCAGCGAAACGCGCTGAAATTTCCGCCCCGCCCGTGCCCATATAGTGTTGCCAGAACAGGTCTTCTTTGGCCTGATGTACCGCCAGGTAATCCTGATTCAGGCGGTTAAAATAGTCGATAGCATATTGCATGAGGTGTGCTTCCGGTTAGCGGCGAAAAGGTCATTCAGCGACGGACCAGGCGGTTGTCCACCTCAAGGAGCGCCGCCGGCAGGTCAGCGCACTGGCCGGTGGCGACCAGACAGCAGCCAAGCTGCAAACGGATCGCCTGGGGCAGCGGCCAGCGGCCGTTGAGACAGTCTTCAGTCCACCGGGCGGTGACGGCAGCCTCGCGGTTGTCCGGCAGGCTTTCCAGCGGCGGCAGCGCGTTGACTGCCGGATCCAATAGCAGCTGTGGCTCACCGCCGTGAACATGGTAAATACGCGTCAGACGCTTGGGGTTGGCATAGCTTTCGCCTTCGGTGCCGTTCATCAACAGGGCGGTGGCGTTGATAGCGCTGAAAAATCCCGCGACGCGCGGTATGTATTCCGGGTGGGAAACGCTGCAAAGCCGCCAATGGGGATGGGATGAAAACGGCGTCGCCAGCTTGGCCAGCGTGTGGGCGCTGTTGCGCACCCCCAGCCGCCAGCGCAATGACAATTGGCGGTCCAGCGGCGGCGAAAGCACCGTCACGGGGATCCACACCACATCAGACTGGCGGTCCAGCGCGGCCTGCGCCGCATCGCGCGACGTGACGCCGTTAATGCCCAATTCGCGAAAGATATTGCCGCTGGTCACGCGGCCGGGATCGTCGGTCACGCCGTGCACCACGACCGGAAACCCGAGACGGGCGAGCGCCAGCGCCAGCAGCGGCGTCAGATTAGCCTGCTTGCGTGCGCCGTTATAGCTGGGGATGACGATGGGCGGCGGCCGTGACGCTGGCGGCTGCAGAGCCATCACCTGCTCCTGCATCGCCTGGTAAAAGCCGAGCAGCTCCTCTGGCGCTTCCGCTTTGATGCGCATCGCGATGAGCAGCGCCCCCAGCTTCATTTCCGGCACTTCGCCGGCCAGGATAGCGCGGTAGAGCGCATAGGCGGTCTGACGGTCCAAATCGCGGGCGTGATGTTTGCCGCGTCCGATCTCTTTAATAATGCTGTTGTAATCCATTTACCACCTGTACCTGCAAGGGATTGGCCGGTCAGCCGCGCGCACTCTCCCGGGCCAGCGGCGCATTGCCGTCGGCCGTCAGCCCCGCTATCGTGCCGTCGCGATCCGCCCGACCGCGATTCAGGCTCAATTTCCACTTGGCCTCGATGCGCGTTACACGAATTTCGATCCCCACAATAGCGCCTATCAAGGTGTCGATAAAGCCCGGCGGCGCATCCTCGACCTGCCAGGGCGCCTGCCGCTGCGCTTCATGGACGCCGGTCAGCGCCTGCAATAGTGCCATCAGCCATGTCGGGTCCATTATTACCTGCGCCTGTCCGTGGCAATGCAGCGCCTGATAATTCCAGGTCGGCACCACCTTGCCGTGCTCTGCCTTGGTGGCATACCAGCCGGGGGAAATGTAGCCTGCCTCGCCCTGAAATATCGCCAGACAGGCGCCGTTGCGAGCCAGGGATTGGCCATGGGGATTGGCGCGCGCCAGATGCCCGCGCAGCCGCCAGGCGCCGTCTGGATAACTGTCCAGCAGCAGCGGCAGCGGGTCGGCCTGCAAACCCGACTCGCCGCAGCTGACCAATTGTGCCAGCGGATGGGCCGCAATCAGGGCGCGCTGCGCCTCGGCATCCGGTTGGCGGAACGCGGGAGGAATATACATGGGGCTCTCCTGAAGCATTGCACACATAACCTACCCTGCGACTTTATCTTCCTCGTGGCGCAATAACAATTTATCGCCGCGCGCGTCGGGGTCTTTTTTTGTCGCCCGGTCCAACCGGCGGGGGCGTCACCGCGACCTCGGCCGCCAACGCCGGTTGAGCGATGGGAAACACCGGCAGCGCCGCCAGCAGGCGGGCGCCATAGGATTTGGTCAACAACCGCCGGTCGTAAATGACCACCTCGCCATGACATTCATGGCTGCGGATAAGCCGCCCGACCTGCTGAATCAGATTGAAAGACGCGCTGGGCAAACTTTGGACCTCAAACGGATGGCGTTGCTGCGTTTTCAGCCATTCCCCTTCGGTCAAAATGACCGGGCTGTCCACCGGCGGAAAAGCCACTTTGTGAATATGCACTTGGGTAAGCCACTCTCCTTTAAGATCCAGTCCCTCGGCAAAGGATTGCAGCCCCAGCAGCGCACTGGTCTGGCCGCGGTCCACGCGACGGCGGTGTTCTTCCACCAGGCGGTAGCGGGGTTTATCCCCCTGCACCAGCAATTGCGGGCGCAGCTCAGCAACTTGATCCAAAAACAGCCGCAGCGCGCGGTGGCTGGCGAACAGCACCAGCATGCCCAAGTGCGTCCCTTTCTCCCACTCGGCGCGAAAGTAGCGCGCCATCCAGGCGATGTGGTCCGCCTCCTGCGCCATGACCGGCTCCATCGGCATTTGGGGGATAACCAGGCGGCCCTGGTGACGGTGATTGAAAGGCGATGCCAGCGTGACAAAGCGATCGCCGTTGCGCTCATGCAGGCCGGACAGTTCCTGAATCCGCGCGAAGCTCGCAAGCGATCGCAGCGTGGCTGAGGTGATGACCGCATGGGGGATCCGCGACCACAGCAGCTTTTCCAGCTGACTACTGACGCGGATGCCGACGCAGTGCAAAAACAACTGCACACCGTTGTCTCCCCGCTTACGAGTCAACCATTTGGAAATCGGCGCGTTGGAGGCTTTCTCCAGCGCCGCCAGTCGCCACAGCCGGCTGGTGGCGTCCCAAAAGCCGTGAATTCGGCTGGTGTGCAGCAGCGCCTGACGCAGGCGCACGATGTCGTGCTTACCGGTTTTTTCCCCCAGGTCCGCCAGCAAAAACTCCGCCAGCATCCGCAACTTATCCGCCAGCGTATGGAGCCGCGCCGCCGCCTCGCTCATCGGCGCCGGCAGGACGCCCAGCGCAAACCGGTGCTCCCCCTCTACGCTTTCGTGGGGCAAGACCGCAGCGGCCTGTTGCTCGAACAGACCGATAAGCGCCAATAACTCATCGCAGTGCGCCTGGAGTCGTGCCTCCTGGCTGAGCTGCGGCGGCCGCGCAGGCCGGAACTGGGTTAGGATAAGCGCCGTCTGCCGCCGAAACTGTTCCAGCTGATGGGCGACAAAATGGCTGGAAATCTCGCCGTCCATTTCCAGCGCGTCCCGCGCCACGTCCGGCAGATGGTGCCCTTCGTCGAGCACCAGCAGCATGTTTTTCGCCTCAGGGAGTACCGATTCGCTTTCCAGCGCCGCCATCACCAGGGCGTGATTGGCCACCACCACGTCGGCGTTTTCGATTTCCTTACGCGCCAGATAAAACGGACAGTCGCGGAAATAATGGCAATTACGTCCGAGACAGTTCGCTTTGTCGGTGCTGAGCCTGGCCCACAGCGCATCGCTCACGGCGTCAGGATAGTGATCGCGCAGGCCGTCCCAGCTGAAATCGCTCAGCGATTTTTGCAGCGCCACGCAGTGCGGGTGATCGGCGCCGCTGGCCGGGGCCAGTGCCTCATCCAGAAACAGCATCAGATCGCCCTGGCCGCCCCCTTCAGCCGCCAGCGCCGCCAGATTGCGCGGGCAGACATAGCGACGGCGGCCGAACGCCCCAATAAAGGTCAAATCCGGGATGAGTTTTTTCAGCAGCGGCAGATCCTTACTGAAGATCTGATCCTGTAGGGCAACATTGGCGGTGCTCACCACCAGCGGTTTTTGTTCAGCGCGGCCGATGGCGATGCCCGGGATCAGATAGGACAGCGTTTTGCCGACGCCGGTGGGCGCTTCGATCACCAGATGGCGTTCAATATCCCCCGCCAGCGCACGGGCGACTTCCGCTATCATCTGCCGCTGCGGCTCGCGGGGGATAAAATCGGGAATGTGCTGCTGTAGCGCTTTATACCAGTCGTGGATTTGCGCCTTGATTGCCACCGAGAGCGTCATTGTTCAGGTCTTATCGCCGGAAAATACGTTATTGTCCCACAGTCGTGCGCCGGCGTCAGCCTTGTGCTGTATAAAACTGCAGGGCTTTTCCCAAACATAAAGATTCCGGCCGGTCACGATAATGCCGGTAAGGCGCCACCGGCAGATAGCCGTGGCGGCGATAAAAAGCCACCGCCCGCCGGTTGACACGGCGGGTGGACAGCCATATATGCCGGTAGCCGCCCTCGCAAGCCTGCTGTTCCAAAAACCTCAGCAGCGCGGCGCCCACACCTTGGGTGCCCGGGCGGGCATACAGGCGTTTTAATTCCACGACGTCGGGCGCCAGCGGTTGCAGCGCGCCACAGCCCAGCGCGCTACCGTCGGGCACCGCGTAGGCGATGGCGAAACAGCCGCCCGCGTCGAGCGTCTGCGCCGGATCGAATGAGGTGCGGCCATCGTCGCCGGTCAGCGCGCTCAAGGCGGCGGAAAGTTCATCCATCAGGCTGCGCGCTGCGGCGCTGTGCGGCGACGCCAGACGGATCTCCAGCGGCGGCGGCGTCACCCGGCGCTCCCTGTTAACGGCAAGCGCTTGCGCCTTTGCTTTCGCCCGGGGAAAGCGACGTCCCCGCCCTCACCGTTCAGCCCTGGCGGCGACGGCGCCGCAGCGTCAACCTTGTATCGCTGCGGCGAATATTTATAATGTCTGACGCCCTGCATATAAGGATGCCCATGAAGCTTATCAAAACCGCCGTTTTCGGCGTGATTTCCCTGCTCTCGCTCGGCGCCATCGGCGGCGTCATGCTGGCGGGTTATATCATTATCGTCCATAGCTGACAGCCAGCGCCCGCAGCCAGCGTTCAAACAGCATATCGCTGATAATCGCCAGCAATGCGACCAGTAGCGCGCCTTGCAACACATAGGCGGTATTAAAGCCGCTCAGCCCGATTATAATCGGCGAGCCCAGGCTTTTTACCCCTACGGTGGACGCTATCGCGGCGGTGCCGATGTTAATGATAACCGACGTCCGAATGCCTCTGATGATAACCGGCGCCGCCAGCGGCAGCTCCTCCCGCCGCAAAATTTGCCCGCGGCTCATGCCGGCCCCGGTAGCAATCTCATGCAGGGACGCCGGCACCGTCTCGAGAGCGGTGATCGTCGCCTGTACGATAGGCAGCAGCCCGTAGAGGACCAGCGCAATGATTGCCGGCTCGGCGCTAAAGCCCATCACCGGCACCGCCACCGCCAGCCGCCACCGGCGGGAAGGTTTGCCCCACCGCCGCCACGGTCTCCAGCAGCGGGCGGAATGCCCGGCCCGCCGGTCTGGTTACCCCGATGCCGGCACCCACGCCGATAATCACCGCAATAACGCTCGACGTCAGCACCAGCCAAAGATGGGCGAAGGCCAGCGCGGCAAAACTGTCCTGACGGTACACCGGCCTTTCGAGCGCGGGAAACAGCGCCGCGAAAAACCGCGTCATATGCGGCATGCCGAACAGTAATGCCAGCAACAACAGCAGGCACCACAATAGCGGATCGGTCAGGATGCGCCGCGCCATTACGCCGTCTCCCTCAGCGGGCGCAACAGGTCACTGAAGTGCAGCACGCCCACGGCCTCCCCTTGTTCGTCCGCCACCGGCAAGCGATCGGTTGCGCGGGCGATAAACTCCGACAGCGCCGCGCGTAGCGACATCGCCGCCGGGATCGGTTGCCCCGGCAGCTGCTCCCCCGGACGAGCCAACTGGCCGGCGGCCCCCAGCGACAG
This sequence comes from Candidatus Sodalis sp. SoCistrobi, assembly GCF_900143145.1. Taxonomy (GTDB): domain Bacteria; phylum Pseudomonadota; class Gammaproteobacteria; order Enterobacterales; family Enterobacteriaceae; genus SoCistrobi. Next base: position 5,542 of record NZ_FRDB01000059.1, on the reverse strand, counting down.
CAGTCGGATCCCCCGCTCGCCGCCGCCAAAAAAATCGCGCACCAGCGGACTCGCCGGCCGTAACAGCAGCTGTTGCGGCGTACCCTGCTGCACAAGCCGCCCGCCGTCAAGCAGCAGGATCCGGTTAGCCAAAAGCAACGCCTCGTCGATGTCGTGGGTCACCAGCACGATGGTGCGGCGAGAAATATGGTGAATGCGGGCGATTTCCCCCTGCAGGGCGCCACGGGTCACGGGATCAAGCGCGCCAAACGGCTCGTCCATCAGTAGCACCTCCGGATCGGCGCCCAGCGCGCGCGCCACGCCGACCCGCTGCTGCTGGCCGCCGGAAAGCTGGTGCGGATAACGGTGGCGAAACTGGTCAGGATTGAGATGCAGCAGCGCCAGCAGTTCATCGACGCGCTGAAGGATGCGTTGACGCGGCCATTTCAGCAGTTGCGGGACGGTGGCGATATTCTGCTGCACGGTCCAGTGGGGAAACAGTCCGATAGACTGTATTGCGTAGCCCATGCGTCGTCGGAGTTGCTCAGCGGGCAAGCGCCCTATCTCTTCCCCGGCGAACAGAATGTTACCGGCATCATGCTCAATCAGGCGGTTTATCATTTTCAAGGTGGTCGACTTGCCCGAGCCGGAAGGGCCAATAAGCACCGTGATTTCACCGGCGGGCAACGTAAAACTCAGATCCTCCACCGCCGGTTTGTCGTGGAAAAATTTACTGACCCCTTGGAATTCAATCACAGGCGTACCTTCTGTAACAATGAAATAATCACCTTAAACAGGGTATCGACCACCAGCGCCAGGGCAACCGCCGGAATGACCCCCAGCAGCACCAGCTCCAGCGCGCTGCTCAGCAGCCCCTGAAACATCAGAGCGCCAAACCCGCCGGCGCCGATAAGCGCCGCCACCATGCCCATCCCGACCGTTTGCACGGCGATGACCCTGACCCCCGACAGCATAACCGGCAGCGCCAGCGGCACCTCTACCCGCCAGAAAAGCTGCCGGCGACTCAGCCCCATGCCGCGCCCCGCATCGATGACGCTGTCCGGCACCTGTGTCAGACCGGCATGAACGCTGCGCACCAGCGGCAGCAGTGCATAAAGCACCAGCGCTATCAGCGCCGGCGCCAGCCCGATACCGCCGATGCCCAGATCGTGCAACCACGGCCAGGCGGCGGCCAAACCGCTGAGCGGCGCTATCAAAAGACCGAACAGCGCGATGGCGGGCAGCGTCTGGATAATGTTGAGCGCGGCGAAGAGCGACGGGCGCCATCTGGCCGAACGATGGCACAGCAAACCGAGCGGGATACCAATAAGCAGCGCCGGCCCCAGCGTACCGAATAGCAGCGTAAGGTGCTCAGCAAACGCCTGATGAAACACCTGCGCACGATTAACATACTCTTTAGCGACAGTTCATCGAGACGGCCGCTGGCGAGCAGCAGCGCCAGCGGTAGCCACAACTGGCCATTGGCCAGCGCCCGCAGGCAGGGGTTGGCGGTGAGACGGCCGACGGCCTCGGCGGCGGTTAATAAACACAGGGCCGCCATCAGCCAAAAACCGCTGCCAAAGGACGTGCGCACCAGTCTGCCGCCCTGCGCGGCCAGCTCGCGGGCGCCCTCGCCCGCCAGCCACAGCAACCCGCACAATAACCCTTCCGCCAGCAGTAACACGACGACATAGCGCGGGCGGGTGGGCGCCATGAACCCCAGCGCCAGCAGCCCGAGCGCCGGCAAAAGCAGCAATAGCCGGGCGCCGCCGAGCAGTTCCGCCAGCCCGATCCCCCGCCCGGAAACCAGCCGATTGGGGGCAAAATTCACCAGCGGCAACAGCCCCCCCGCCGCCAACAGCAGCACCGTCAGGGTTAATAACACCCGATTTTCCATCACGCAACGCCTCTTGCGGCGGTCGGTCCCCTGGGACCTATGCGTTGCCCATCGGCATCGGCGCCACCGCGTTCATCTGTCTCGCGCTTACCCCATCAAGAAGGGATAAAGCCTTTTTGCTTGAGGAAATCCGCCGCCACTTTGCTGGCGTTTTGCCCCTCGACGGCGATACTGGCGTTCAGCCGTTGCAGGGTCTCGGTGTCCAGCGCGGCGAAAACCGGCTTCAACCACTGAGCGATTTCCGGGTGCTGCTTTAGCACCGCCTCACGGATGATCGGCGCCGGCGCGTAAATCGGCTGTACGCCCGCCGGATCGGACAGGGTATGCAACCCCAACGCCGCCACCGGGCCGTCGGTGCCGTAGGCCATAGCGGCGTTGACGCCGGACGTCTGCTCCGCCGCGGCCTTGATGGTCACCGCGGTATCGCCGCCCGCCAGCGACAGCAGTTGATCCTGCTGCAAGGTAAAATGATAGGCCTTTTCAAACGCCGGCAGCGCATCGGGCCGTTCGATAAATTCCGCCGATGCGGCCAGTTTGAATTTGCCGCCGTTCTGCAAATAGCGGCTCAAATCGGCCAGCGAGTCGAGATGCTTGTCTTTCGCCAATTCATCGCGTACGGCGATGGTCCAGGTATTGTTGGCCGGCGCCGGGCTCAGCCAGACGATATGGTTTTTGTCATAGTCTAGCTGTTTGACTTTCTGGTAGCCGGCATTGGTATCCTTCCAGGCCTTGTCCTGCTCTGCGGAAAAGAAAAACGCGCCGTTACCGGTATATTCCGGGTAAATATCGATCTCGCCGGCGGTAATCGCCCCGCGCAGCACTTGGGTCGCGCCCAACTGCAATTTATTAACCGTTTTAACCTGATGGGATTCAAGAACTTGTAAAATAATATTGCCCAGTAGCGATCCTTCCGTATCAATTTTCGACCCCACGCGCACCGCCGTATCCGCAGCCAGCGCCGCGGGCGTGATACCGAGCATCATGGCGGCGAGCAGGAGAGCGCGGCCACAATTAACCATGGTTGCCATAGACATTGTTTCCTTTTGGAAGTGACGATAATTGGCACCGAACGGGCGTCGCCGGTCGGCGGTTTTGCAATAATAGCCCAAAAATGCGCGGCAATTGGGAAAATGCACGCAGTGACCTCACGTTAGGGGTGAATTTATTACCCCGCAACGGCGGCAAGACGCCCGCGACAGGATATGCCGCCCACCTGCGCGGTCACGGCTATAAAGCAGTTGCGTGATGTTCCCCGACGGCGATATGCCCCTGGGGAGGTGCACGGCCGTGAAACAGTTTCAGCATCTTGCCTGTGGCGACATGCCGTACGCCCGGGCGGGCGCGACACAAAGCGGTGCCAGGACGCCGAGGCAGCGTTAACGGGTCAGCCGGTCTGCCGGGCGCGCATAAAAGCGGCGTGATACTCGGGGATCCGTGCCATGGTGAATGTGAACCAGGGAGTGAAACTGTCGGGTTCACGAGCCAATTGCGCCACCACCGACGGTAGCGCCTGCCAGCGCCAGGCCATCGCTTCAGCGGGATCGGGCGCGGGCGTCCGGGTCGTGATGCCGAAAAATACATGGCCGAATTCATGCTCAATCAGGCAGCGGCAGACGGTAGTAAAGTTGAAACACCGGCGTCAGTTCCACCCGCAGCCCCATCTCCTCAAACAACCGGCGGCGGGCGGCGGCAGCGCTCTCTTCTGCCGGCATGGGGTGACTGCAGCAGGTGTTGCTCCAAAGACCGCCGCAGTGGTATTTCTCCCGCGCACGCTGCTGCAGCAGCAGTTGGCCGTCAGGATTGAACAGATAGACGGTCACCGCGCGGTGCAGCGCGCCTTCGCGGTGAGCCTGGAGTTTTTCCATAGTGCCCACCGCCTGATACCGTTCATCAACCAGGATAACTTGCGTTAATGCCATATACGCCTCGCTGCTTACCACCCGGGCCAAATCATGCCCCCGGGGACAGATATTGTTGCCCGTGGCCAGAGATGGTAATCAGTTTATCGGCCTGAAAGGATAATGTCTGTGCGGGGAAGTGACATTCTTGTAAACGAAGGTCTTTTTTTACAGATTTACGCTGTCGTTTTTCAGGCTACCGGGCGCCCCATACGGCGCATAGCGCGATGCCAGGCGCCATTGCGCACCGACCAGCGCAGAACACGGGCCAGGGAATGCACCGCCGGCGTCACCAGAACGCACCGCAGGGGCGGTCTCTCGAGGTTCAGTTGGGCGCGGGCCCAGTCCGGCAGCAGATCGATTCCGGCACGCATCAATAGCCACCCCGCCGGCTGCGCCAGTCGGCTCGGCATGGGGGCATTGAGCAGCAGCCGCGTCACTTCCCGCGTGCGGTCATCGCACACCAGCTGCGGCCGCATCGCCTGCAAATATGCCTCAACCGCGGCGCGGCTGGCGGGCACCTCGCGCGCGCCCAGCGCATAGGCCACTTTCATCGCCTGACGGTAGTAGTCGTCCTGTTCAGCGCCGCTCAGGCGGGGATTGCGAAAGCGCAAATGCGCCGCCAGAAAACTGCGCGCCTCCGCCACGTGTACCCAGGTGAGCAAATCCGGGCTGCTTGCCCGATAGGCAGCGCCTAACGGATTGACCCCTTGCACTTGTAAATGAATGTGGCGCACCCGGGCGATAAGCCGCTCGGCGGCGGCGGTGGGACCGAAGCTGGTGACCGAGATAAACTGCGCCGTGCGGCGCAGTCGCCCCAACATGTCGCTGCGAAAATCAGAGTGATCCCACACCCCCGCCAGCGCCGAGGGGTGCAACATTTGCAGCAGCAACGCGCTGATGCCGCCGCACAGCATCGAGGTAAAGTCGCCGTGCACCCGCCAGATAATCGAGTCCGGGCCGTACAGGCCCGGATCGCCGGCGGGCTGGGTGAAATCCACCGTGCCCAGGCCGACGCCGCTCAGAGCCAGCACTTGCTGTTCGATGCGCCGCCGAACCGGTGCCAGCAGGCAGTCCAGATTATTGCAGCGTGAAGCGGGCACGGTTCACTCTGGCCGAATCAAGGCCGATCATCACTTCCACCTCTCCCGGCTCGGTGACGAGCTGCATTTGCTGGTTATAAAACCGCAGCATCGCCGGCGTAACGGTAAAGTGGACCGACTGCGACTCGCCGGCTTTCAGCGCGACCTTGCGAAAGCCCTGCAACATCGCCACCGGCCGGCTGATGGCGGCGGTGACGTCGTGCAAATAAAGCTGCACCACGGTGGCGCCGTCTCTGTCGCCGTCGTTGGTCAGCGTCACTGTGGCGGTCAGACTGCCGGCCGGCGCCAGTTGCGTCGCCGACAACGCCACCGGCGAGACGGTGAAGTGGGTGTAACTCAGCCCGTAGCCGAACGGAAACAGCGGACCGTTAGCCTCATCGTAATAATGGGAGGTATATTTTTCCGGCTTTTGCGGATTATAGGGGCGACAGGTGGGTAGATGATTGTAATAAATGGGAATTTGCCCTACCGAACGCGGGAACGACATAGGCAGTTTGCCGGACGGGTTGTGATCGCCGAATAACACATCGGCAATGCGAATCACCCCGGATAAATTAGAGTCTATACTTTAAAAGTGGAGGTCTCTATGACAACGACCAAACGTTACTCTCCGGAAGTCCGTGAACGGGCAGTTAATCTAGTGCTGGAAACTCAGCATGAGCATG
>NZ_FRDB01000005.1 GCF_900143145.1 Candidatus Sodalis sp. SoCistrobi | reverse complement strand
TGCTCGGGCGGCTGGGTTACATCCCTCCTACTGAAGCCGAAATGAACTATTACGCTTTGCAATTAGCATCAGAGGAAGCGGCGTAGTATTGCCAAAATTACTCTCTAATAAACTCGGGGTTATTCACTTATCACACGGCGTTAATCATTATGATCGAACAGCAAAACCAGGGCCCCGGTAATGGCTTATTCAATATCGCCCAGCGAATCCTTACTATTGTCGTCGGTATGGTAGAGACCCGCCTGCGCCTGGCCGTCGTGGAGCTGGAGGAAGAGAAATCCAATATCATTCAGATGCTGATGATGGCCGGTATCACGCTGCTGTTTGCCGCGTTCGGTCTGATGAGCCTGTTGGTATTGGTGATCCTGGCCATCGATCCGCAGTACCGCCTGACGGCGATCGCCACCACCACCGGCATCTGCTATTGCTGGCGATCGTCGGCGCGGTGGTGACCTTGGCCAAAGCGCGTAAATCTTCGTTGCTCGGCTCCACGCGTGAGGAGCTGCAGGTGGATCGCAACATCCTTGAAAAACTGCAGGATGAAATTAAGAACGAAGAAGCCGAACGCAAGCACGATGAAAAGGTAAAAAATAAGCAGCGCGACAGGATTGCGGAGGCGAAATGAGCGAACGCAATCCGAAACGCGCCAAGAAGTTACTGCTGTTACGTCAAATCCAGCAGCAGCGACAGGCGCTGGGCGTGCAAGGTCGCCAGTGGCAGCTTGCTGTCGCTCCTTGGGATCGGCGCTGGATACGTGTATTAAGCCTTCGCCGTTACCTGATTGCCGGTACCAGCCTGCTGGCATTGTATAACGTGCGCCACCCCAGCCGTCTGATGCGCTGGGCCAAACGCGGCATCGGCATTCTGGGCGCGGTCAAAATGGTGCGCAAAGCGCTCGAAAGCCGCTGACGCCGGGCGCAGATTATCGTCAAAAGCGGCCCGGCGCCGCTTTTTTATTGCCCCCCGGTGGCCTATTCTGGAGCGCAGGCCGTGCAGGCTGCCGATAAGGTCGGCGCGCCCCGCAAGTTTGGCTAGATCCAGTCCGGCCCCCGCCACCAGGTTCGGGTTTTCGCCCGCACGCCGCCGACCGGCGTTGTGCGTAGTGTTGATGGGCGCGGCACGGTTACACCCATCACCGCCCCCCGGACTCAGGCGGGTTTGCCCGCCTTAAGTTGCTCAAGCAACAAGGCCGCCGTCGAAGCGGATGACGCCGGGTTCTGGCCGGTTATCAGCAGGCCATCACTCACAACATAAGGCGCCCAGTCTTCCCCCTTGCTATAAAGACCGCCCAGGGCCTTCAGCTCATCCTCCACCAGGAACGGCACGACGTGAGTCAGCCCTACCCCCTCTTCTTCGGTGTTGCTAAAACCCGTGACGTTTTTGCCTTCGACCAGCGGCCGCCCTGCCGGGGTCTGAACGTGACGCAGCACGCCCGGCGCATGGCACACCAACGCAACCGGCTTACCGGCGGCAAGGAACGACGTGATAAGCGCGCGCGAGTGCGTGTCTACAGGCAGGTCCCACAATGGGCCGTGACCGCCCGGGTAAAACACCGTGTCGAAGTCGGCCTCTGCGACGCTGTCCAGACGCACGGTGGCAGCCAGTTGCGCCATTGCCCGGGCGTCGGCCTCGAAACGGCGGGTAAGATCGGTTTGGAAAGCCGGTTCATTACTTTTGGGATCAAGCGGCGGCTGGCCACCTTTGGGCGAGGCCAGCACGATCTCGGCGCCGGCATCTTGAAAGGCATAATAGGGTGCGGCTAATTCTTCCAACCAGAAGCCGGTTTTGCGGCCGGTATCGCCCAGTCTGTCATGCGAAGTCAGGACCATTACTATTTTCATTGTGCTTCTCCTAAAGATAGAAAGTTTATATTAGACCGGTCGTCTTGAAACTACAGCTAAAAAAACACTTCCACAGAAGTGCTGTTATCTTTCCCCCCGGTCATGGGCAAAGATGCAAGATGTGACGCGTGGTTATCATCGCCGTGGCAAAGGGCTGGGTGTGGCGGACGATCTTAACCATCACGCTGGCGCCCAGCCACAGCTGGTAAAGGCTTTGTGCAACCTCAACGGGCAAACCGTTGACGGACAACGACCCTTCCGCCACACCGCCCTCAATGGCCCGCGCCAGACGATCGGTGATACCTGAGGTCCCACGCTGGAGCGCATGACGCATGGCCTCAGACAGATCGGCAACCTCGGCGCCCAGCTTGACCGCCAGACATTTGCCCTGGCAGTCGTGAAAAGACTGGGTGTCCTGCCAATTCTGCCAATAATTCATCAGGCGCTGCGCCATGGTCAGGCCGGGAACGCAAAGCGTGGCGTCCAGCTCCGCCAGATAATCCGCAAAGTAACGCTCAAGCAGCGCTTCGCCGAAGGCCTCTTTGGAACCGAAATAGTGATAAAACGACCCCTTCGGCACACCTGCGGCGGTCAGAATTTCGTTAAGCCCTACGGCGGAAAAGCCCTTGCCGGCCATAATACGCATGCCGGTAGCCAGAATGTAGTCCCGCACAGGGTTGGTTTCGATGGTTATCGCGCTATTCATCCTATGACAGTAGCATTAATTGGACCGGTCGTCTAGTGCGACTTATCCACGCCTGCTTCTGGCCTGACTCGGTTGCCGTCCCCCTTTACTCTAAAGATCGGAAGTCGCATGACCAAATCGTTCAAATTTTCTGATAAAACCTGACAGTTTTACTCGCTATCACCGGACATAGCCGCGCATTACACTGCCTGCATCCGATGACCTTCCGCCGTACCCTTGGCCGGAAAGCATCCTGTTCAAGCCCTGGCCGTGCGTCGCGCCGGCTGGTCTAACCCGAGAGAGAACCATGAAAAAATTAGATGATACTGCCCTGCTGCTGGCGCGTGTATTGATGCCTATACTGTTTATTGTGGCCGGTTATGGCAAATTGGGCGCCGGTTACGCCGCCCCCCAGCAATACATGGCGGCGATGGGCGTGCCGGGCTTTTTACTGCCGTTGACCATTCTGCTGGAAGTCGGCGGGGGTTTGGCGGTGCTATTCGGGTTGCTTACCCGCAGCGTAGCGCTGGTCACCGTGGTATTTACGCTGCTGACGGCGTTTATTTTCCATGCGGACTTTGCTCAGGCGGGCAACCAGATCAACTTTATGAAAAACCTGACCATCGCCGGTGGCTATTTGCTGTTGGCGGTAAGCGGCCCCGGCGCCTTCAGCCTGGATTATCTGCTGAAGAAAAAAAGATCACCCCGGGCAACGGCGCCTTCCGCCGGTTCCGTGCTGCGATAAGCGAGCTCGTTCGGTAAGGCGGCACTGCGCCGGTCGAGGCAATTCATCGGCGCAACGGGGCACAAAGCCGGCGCTGCGCCGGTTTTGGCAATTCATCGACGCGACGGGCCGGCACTGCATAAGCCGTCGGTATATGCCGCCGAGCGGCATGACGTTGGAAGGAGTGAAAAGATGGGATTACTGGTAGAGGGGCAGTGGCAGGACAAGTGGTACGATACCGCCGCCAGCGGCGGACGTTTTCAACGCTCGGCGTCCCAGTTCCGCAATTGGATCACCGCTGACGGCAGCGCCGGGCCGGAAGGACGCGGCGGCTTTCGCGCTGAGGCCGGTCGCTACCATCTTTATGTTTCGCTGGCCTGCCCCTGGGCGCACCGAACCCTGCTGATGCGCCAGCTGAAAGGCCTGGACCGTTTGATCCCGGTCTCGGTAGTGCATCCGCTCATGCTTGAGAACGGCTGGACCTTCAGCCGCGACTTCCCCGGCACCACCGGCGATCCCCTGTTTGATAAGGCCTTTCTGTATCAACTATATTTGCAGGCGGACGCCGGCTATAGCGGCCGCGTCACGGTACCGGTGCTGTGGGATAAGCAGCAGCAGACCATCGTCAGCAACGAATCGGCGGATATTATGCGCATGTTCAACAGCGCGTTCGATGGCGCTGGCGCGTTGGCCGGCGACTATTATCCCGCCCATCTGCGCACCGCCATTGATGAAATTAACGGCTGGGTGTATCCGCAGGTGAATAATGGCGTCTACCAAGCCGGCTTCGCCACCCGTCAGGAGGCCTATGATGAGGCGGTAGCGGGCGTGTTCGCGCACTGGCACGGTTGGAGACGCTTCTCGGCCGGCATCGCTACCTGACCGGTCCCCGCCTGACCGAGGCGGATTTACGGCTGTGGACCACGCTTATCCGCTTCGATGCGGTTTATCACACCCACTTTAAATGCGATCAACAACGCTTGAGCGACTATTTAAATCTCTCGGGATTTCTGCGCGATATTTATCAGTTGCCGGGCGTGGCCGAAACGGTGGACTTTGCCCATATTCGCCATCATTATTTCCGCAGCCACCCGACCCTCAATCCCCACGGCATTATTTCCATCGGACCGCAGCAAAGTCTTGACGAACCCCACTGCCGCGGGCAGCGTTTCGGCGTCGACGAGGAATGATCCCCTACCGCCTGGGACGGCCGCAGGACTTTAGCTGAACAGTTTAGGAATTTCGCGCAGAAACCAGGATTTGGCTTCCCCCATGCTGTCGCGGCGCCAGGCCATGATGATATCGCTCCCGGCGCTGTACTCCGGGCTAACGACCCTGAGACGCCCGGCGGCGATATCCGCCTCCACCAGCGGATAAGGCATGGTCGCCACCCCCAGCCCGGCGAGCAGCGCCTTGTGTTTATCCGCCATGGTACTCACCGTCAGGCGCTGCTGTTTATCCAGTAGCTGCACCGTCAGCACCGGCCGCTCGCGGGCGGTATCGGCGATGGCGATGCCGCGATATTTGACGCGGGTCACCTCGGACAGCGGCTCCGGCTCCTGATGGATCGGATGGTCGGGGCTGGCGACGTAGACATTAAGCAAGCGGTACAGTTTGCGGCTGTTAATTTCGGACGACGCGCGGAAGTGAAGATCCGGCGCAATGACGATATCCGCCCGCCCTTGCTCCAGCCGCTCCCAGGCGCCGGCCAGCACTTCATTGATAATGGACACCTGGGTGTTGGCTTTACGCGCCAGTTTCTCGATGAGCGGAAACAATTTCTCGGCGGGGACCAGGGCTTCGGTCACCAGCGTCAGGTGGGTTTCCCAGCCGCGCGCCAGCGCTTCTGCATCGGTGGTAAGCTTGTCGGCCGCTTCCAGCAGCACCAGCCCGCGCTCCAGCAACATGCGGCCGACATTGGTGAATTTGGTGCGGTGGCCGGAACGGTCGAACAGCACCACATCCAGCTCCTCCTCCAACTTCTGCATTGTGTAGCTCAACGCCGAAGGAACACGTCCCAGCTCGTCCGCGGCGGCGGCGAAGCTGCCTCGGCGGTCGATAGCGTCCATCACCCGCAAGGCTTCCAGCGTTAACGCCCGGTCTTTGGCCATCGGTTGTTCTCATTCAGGATTTTTGAATATGGCGTCCAGATTAACTTGCTAACAATCCGCCGTCCAGCCGCTTACACTTTGTAAAGACCCCGCGAAAACAGATTACGCCATGATTACTTGCAGAACAGCCCAACAATGCGGCCAGGCGGACTTCGGTTGGTTACAGGCACGCTATACCTTTTCGTTCGGCCACTATTTCGATCCAGCCTTCTTACATTACGCCTCGCTGCGGGCGCTGAATCAGGAAGTGCTGGCGGTCGGCGCCGCCTTTCAGCCGCGGACCTACCCGCCGGTCGATGTGCTGAATATCATCTTGCGCGGCGAAGCCGAATACCGCGATAGCAACGGCCACGCCGTCCGGGTGGCGGCCGGCGCGGCGCTGATGCTGGCCGCACGCCCCGGCGTCAGCTACAGCGAGCACAACGTCGGCGCCGTGCCGCTGACCCGACTGCAGCTATGGCTCGACGCCTGCCCCACGCGGGACAACCCCGCCGTGCAATCGCTTACGCTGCCTGCGGCCGCCCACGTCCTGTTGGCCTCGCCGCAGGGCGAGCAGGGCAGCCTGCAATTACGTCAGCAGGCGTGGGTACACCAGGTAACGCTGGCGGCGGGAGAAAGCCTGACGGTGCCGCTCAACGGCCGGCGTGCTTATCTGCAATCGGTCTACGGTCAAGGGGAGATTGACGGGCCGCAGGGCGCGCGCGGACGGCTTGCCTGCGGCGACGGCGCCTTTGTCTATGACGAGCAACCGCTTACGCTGCGTGCCGCCGCACCGCTGCGGGCGCTATTGATTGATTTGGCCGGCGACGACCGCTCGACATCCTGAACCGGCACCCGCCAACGGCAAAAAAAAACCCGCGCCAGCATAAGGCGCGGGGTTAACGCAAGAGGGGAGTTGACCGTTAAGCCGGGTTCTGTCGTGGACAGTCATTCATCTAGGCCAGCGCTCACGCGCTGGCTCAAGCAGCCTACCCGGGTTCAGTACGGGCCGTACCATGTGAACCCCTATTTGGCCTTGCTCCGGGTGGAGTTTACCGTGCCGCGAACTGTTACCAGCCGCGCGGTGCGCTCTTACCGCACCCTTTCACCCTTACCTGATCCCGCGTGCGCGGGCCATCGGCGGTTTGCTCTCTGTTGCACTTGTCGTGGGTTTGCACCCCCCAGGCGTTACCTGGCACCCTGCCCTATGGAGCCCGGACTTTCCTCCCCTCCCCCTGTTTCCCCTTACGGGGACGACGGTGAAGCGGCGACTGTCTGGTCAACTCCGGGGCGCAGTATAGGGACTTTCCCGGCGCTTGTCATCTGCGATATACGGTGCCGGCAACAGGTTAGTGCCGCATTACGCTTTTTGCTGCCGTTCAAGGCCATAGCGATACAGCGCGTTCTTTTTCACGCCGTGGATCTCCGCCGCCAGCGCTGCGGCTTTTTTCAGCGGCAATTCGGCCAGCAATAGCGCTAAGGTGCGCAGGGCCTCGGGGGGCAGCACGTCGTCCGGCGCGTGATAGCCTTCGACAATAAGTACCATCTCGCCGCGGCGACGCTTCTCATCCTCCTGCACCCAGGCCAGAAGCTCAGCAACCGGCGCGCCATATAGCGTCTCCCAGGTTTTGGTCAGCTCCCGCGCCAGTACCACATAGCGCAGCGGCCCCCAGGCGGTCACCATATCTTCCAGGCTCTCCAGCAGCCGGTGGGTGGATTCGTAAAAAATCAGCGTACGCGGCTCCTGCGTCAGCGCCTGCAGGGAATCGAGACGCCCTTTGCGCTTCGCCGGCAGAAAGCCTTCATAGCAAAACCGATCGGACGGCAGCCCGGCGGCCGACAGCGCGGTGATGGCCGCACAGGCGCCCGGCAACGGCACCACGCGGATTCCGGCCTCGCGGCAGCGGCGCACCAGATGGTATCCCGGGTCGTTGATAAGCGGCGTGCCGGCGTCACTCACCAGCGCTATACTCTGTCCGTCTTGCAGCTTCGCCAGTAAAATGTCCGCTTTTTGCTGTTCGTTATGGTCGTGCAACGCGAAGAGCCGCGCATTTATGGCAAAATGTTGTAACAATAGACCGGTATGACGGGTATCCTCAGCGGCAATAAGATCAACGCCCTGCAGGACAGACAGCGCCCGCCGGGTGATGTCCTCCAGATTACCAATGGGAGTCGGTACCACATAAAGCGTTGATGCGGAAATATCCGCTTGTTGGTGTTGATTCATTGTTTCATCCGGATTGCCGATTTAATATTGAGCATCTTGAAAAAAACATCACTGGATACAGTATGCTTTCCTCTTATGTATTGGGTTTTAAAACAGGACGTCTCCTTCCTGTCGTGCTGGCCTCGTTGATACTGGCCGCCTGTACCGCCCAGGGTCCGGAAAGCCAGACCGGCCGCGCGGCCATCCCGGCCAACGCCAATGCCGACTATTATTTGCAGCAGATGCAGCAAAGTAGCAATGATACCAAGACCGACTACCAATTACTTGCCATTCGCGCGCTGATCAAAGAAGGGCGCCTGCCGCAGGCGCAGCAGCAGCTCGCCGCCCTGCCGCCCCAGCTTGATGCGGCGCGCCAGCGTGAACGCCTGCTGCTGAGCGCGGAATTTGCGCTGGCGTCGCATCAGCCGCAAAGCGCCGCCGCCGCCCTGCAGCAAATCGACAGCGCCTCCCTCGACGCGCCGCAGCGCCTGCGCTATACCCAGGCGATGATCGATGCCGGCCAGAGCCGGCCTTCGCTGGATCTGGTACGCGCCTATATCGCCCAGGCGCCGTTGCTGACCGATCCGGCGGCGCGCCAGCAAAATATCGATAAAACCTGGCAAACGCTGGTGTCGCTCCCGTCCCCGCAGAACAATCTGGTAATTAACGCCGATGAAAACGTTCTGCAGGGCTGGCTGGATCTGCTGCGCGTATATCAGGACAATCGTCAGGATCCCACGCTGTTGCAGGCGGCCATCAAAGACTGGCAGACCCGCTATCCGCAAAACCCGGCGGCGAAAACGCTGCCCACACCGCTCAGCCAGGTGCTAAACTACGCCTCGTCCTCGGTGGGGGGCATTGCTTTGCTGTTGCCGCTTAACGGCCAGGCGCAGGTTTTCTCCAACGCGATTCAGCAAGGATTCTCGGCGGCGAAAAACGGCCTGACGACGCAACAAAGCGCGCCGGAACAGGACGCGAGCGCCGCGGGCCAGTCCGCCGATGGCGTTCCTCAGAACGACGGGACGGCGGGGACAGAACCGGCCGGCGGCAGCGCCAATCAGGACGGACCGGTGACCGCTCCCGGTACCGGTCCTGACCCCGCTGTATCGGGCGTCGACGGGCAGGCCGCCGCCGCGGATAATGCGCCCCAGGCGACGACCCTCAGCGGGCAGAGCGCCGGCGGCCAACCGTCGGCAGCGCCCGCCGCCGCCAGCGGCGTGCCGGTCAAGGTTTATGATACCTCAAGCCAGCCGCTGCTGGCCCAGGCGCAGCGCGATGGCGCCAGCATGATAATCGGTCCGCTGCTGAAAAACGACGTTGAGCCGCTGTATAACGATAAACCCGGCGCCGCGTCCGCCGGCACGCTGAACATCCTGGCGCTCAACCAGCCGGAGCACCTGCAGTCGCGGCCTAACATCTGCTATTTTGCCCTGTCTCCAGAAGATGAGGCACGCGATGCGGCCAACCATATTCACCAGCAGGGCCGGCAGCAGCCGCTGTTGCCGCGCGGCGCCCTGGGCGATAGGGTGGCGAAAGCGTTTTCCGACGCCTGGCGTCAGGCTGGCGGCGCCACGGTGCTGGAACAGCGCTTCGGCTCCTCCGCCGAGCTGAAACAGAACATCAACAGCGGCGCCGGTATTCAGCTGACCGGCACGCCGGTGGCCGCGAGCGAGGCTCCGGCCAATGCGGCGGTGACCATTGCCGGCCTGACCATCCCCGCGCCGCAGGATAATGGCGCGGTTTCGCCGTCCGGCAGCGCCGGCGGCAGTATTGACGCGGTTTATATCATCGCCACCCCTGACGAACTGGCGCTGATTAAGCCGATGATCGATATGCGCGTCAGCTCGCGCGCCCGGCTGGCGCTGTATGCCAGTTCGCGCAGCTATCAGGCCGATGCCGGTCCCGATTACCGGCTGGAGATGGAGGGGCTGGAATTCAGCGATATTCCGCTGCTGACCGGCGCCCACCCGGCGCTGCTGTCGCAGATAATTAGCCAGTTCCACGGTGATTATTAGCTGGTGCGGCTGTACGCCATGGGTATGGATGCCTGGACGCTGGCTAATCACTTCAGCGAAATGCGGCAAATACAGGGCTTCCAGGTCGCAGGCGAAACCGGCACGCTGTCGGCGACGCCGGATTGCGTGATCAACAGGACGTTGTCATGGCTGAAATACCAGCGGGGCCAGCTCATAGCAGCGCAGTAAGCGGCCGCTCACGTGGCGCGCAGGCGGAGCTATTCGCGCGCCGCCGCCTTGAGCAGGCCGGCCTGCGCTTTGTCGCCGCCAATATGCATATCCGCGGCGGCGAGATTGACTTGATCATGCGGGATCGCTTTACCTGGGTGTTCGTCGAAGTGCGCTACCGTCGCAGCGACAGCTATGGCAGCGCCGCCAAAAGCGTAACGCCGCGCAAGCGCCGCCGTTTGCTGCGGGCCGCGCAGGTCTGGCTGGCACAGCGCGACGCCAGTTTCGACACCGCCGCTTGTCGTTTCGATATTATCGCCATTACCGGAAGCCGGGTAGAATGGCTGAAAGACGCCTTCGGCGCACCGTAATGACGCCCATTCATCTGTGACTTATCAGGTTGTTAAACGTGCTGGAAAGAATAAAAGGCTGTTTTACCGAGAGTATTCAAACTCAGATTGCGGCGGCGGAGGCCCTGCCGGACGCCATCGCCCATGCCGCCAACGTGCTGGCGCAGGCGCTGCTCGACGATAAAAAAATCTTATGCTGCGGCAACGGCACCTCCGCCGCCAACGCGCAGCACTTCGCCGCCTGCATGCTGAATCGCTATGAAGCCGAGCGCCCGAGCCTGCCGGCAATGGCGCTGAATGCGGATACCGTCGTCTTGACCGCCATCGCCAACGATCGCCAGCATGACGAAATCTATGCCAAGCAGGTGCGCGCGCTCGGACAGGTCGGCGATATTCTGCTGGCGATCTCCACCCGCGGCAACAGCCGTGATATCGTGAAAGCCGTCGAGGCGGCCGTGACGCGGGACATGAAAATTGTTGCCCTGACGGGCTACGACGGCGGCGAATTGGCTGGCCTTCTGGGTCAACAGGACGTTGAAATTCGCATCCCATCCCATCGCAGCGCGCGGATCCAGGAGATGCATATGCTCACCGTGAACTGTTTATGTGATTTGATAGATAATAAGTTGTTTCCCCACCTGGACGATTAAGGAGCCCAGATGAAGGTACATACGCCATTAGTATTGCTGTGCACCGCCCTGATGCTGCAAGGATGCGTCGGCGCGGTGGTGGTTGGCACCGCCGCGGTCGCCACCAAAACCGCCACCGATCCCCGCACCGTCGGCACGCAGGTCGATGACGGCACCCTTGAGGCGCGGGTCGCCAACGCGCTGGCCAAAGATCAGCAGCTGAAGAAAGACGCGCGCATTGTCAATACGGCTTATCAAGGCAAAGTCCTGCTGACCGGCCAGGCACCGACCCCCGAGCTTGCCGAGCGTGCCAAGCAGATTGCGGTGGGGGTCGACGGCGCCACCGAGGTGTATAACGAGATTCGCCAGGGGCAACCGGTGTCGCTGGGACGCGCGTCCATGGATACCTGGATCACCACCAAGATCCGTTCGCAGCTGCTGGCCAGCGACGCGGTCAAATCGTCCAACGTGAAGGTGACCACCGAGAACGGCGAAGTCTTCCTGCTGGGGCTTGTGACCAACGCCGAAGGCAAAGCCGCGGCCGAAGTCGCCAGTAAGGTAAACGGCGTGAAACACGTCACCACCGCCTTTACCTACTTGCAGTAACCAGGGTTTAGCGCAGGCCCGCCTGCGCCAGATAGGCATCGCCGCCCATTTGCCGCATCTGGCGCAGGATCCAGCGCTGCCGCTGGCGGACATAGGCGCTGGGCGCGTCGGCGCGCATACTCAGCGGGTTGGGCAGCACCGCCGCCAGCAGGGCCGCCTCTTCGGCGGTCAGCCGGCTGGCAGGTTTAAGAAAAAACCGCTGCGCCGCCGCTTCGACGCCAAAAATTCCCTCGCCGAATTCCGCGATATTCAAATACACGGTCAGTATGCGCCGCTTGGTCCATACCCCCTCAAGCCCGAGCGTCAGTCCGGTTTCCAGCCCTTTACGCAGCCAGCTGCGCCCGTCCCACAGCAGCAGATTCTTCGCCGTCTGCTGTGACAGGGTGGACGCACCACGGATATGCCGGCTGCGGGCATTGTGATTGAGCGCATCGCGGATAGCGGTGATATCAAATCCCCAGTGGCGGGAGAATTTCTGATCTTCGGCCGCCATCACCGCTAGCGCCATCGGCGGCGCAATCGCCCGCATCGGCACCCAGCGCGAGTGGGCGACATAGTGAAAATCGCCTCGCAGCCAGTGGTCTATCTGCCGCTCCGCCATGACGGCGGTGAACGGCACCGGTACAAAAGCAAACAGCACTATCGCCAGCAGCCACAGCGCCACCAGGGCCAGGCAGCCTCTCAACAGCCAGCGCCAGAGGCGCCGCAGCAGGAACGGATCGCCGCTGCGACGCTTCATGGAATATATTCCAGCACGCGCGCCACCAGCTTATCAATCCCTTTAGCCACCTCGGCGATGGAGGTTTCCTGCATATAGGCCGGCGTCGTGATGATGTTGTTATCGCCATCGATAACGATGTCGTCCACCGGGCAAGTGACATGGATGGCCCCCATGGCGTCCACCATCTCGGCGGCGTCGACATCGGTGCCCAGCGTTAACCGTAACGGCACAGCAAGTATTTTAGGCAATAGCGCCGGCGCGATACAGATAAAACCCAGGGGTTTACGCTGCAGATGCAGGGCCTGCACCAGTCGCGCCAGCTCGGCATCAACCTCACAATCGGCGCCCGTTTGCGCTAGATTGCTGAGATTTTTTGCCACACCATAGCCGCCGGGGACGATCAGCCCATCGAGATCGTCGGCGTTGGCGGCCGACAACGGCTGGATTTGGCCGCGCGCGATCCGCGCCGCCTCCACCAGCACATTGCGCCGTTCATCGGTCTGCTCGCCGCTTAAATGGTTGACCACCTGCAACTGCGGTTTATCGGGCGCAAAACAGACCGCATCGGCCCCCGCGCGATCGATGGCCAGCAGCGTCAGCACCGCCTCTTGTATTTCACTGCCGTCATTGACGCCGCAGCCGCTCAACACGATACCGATCCGTTTCATTGGCTACATTCCTTCTGTTTGGTAGGTGAACTTGTTATTTCCATTGACAAAATCTGTATTACATCCCAAATTTTAATGGATCTTGTAACATTATTCTGTTGTTTTGCTATGGTTTATTCATGAATGCTGGTGACGTCTTTTCCCCGTCCCTCAACCGCCGTTAAGCAATAGCGGCGGGAGTCAGTTTCCCTGGTGTTGGCGCAATCTTCGCGCACCCCGGCATAAGTCGGGGTCATTTTTTTTCTACCTGCTGAACCCAATCACGCAACGTTTGCACATCATGACGCCATTCCTGCTTCAACTCATCAATCCACTCCTGGACGTTATCCCACCAGGCCGGCAACTCGGGGCTTTGGATCTGCTGCGCCAACTGCTGCAAATGGCGTAAGCCCACCGAACCTGCCGCGCCCTTGATCTTATGCCCCTCCTCCGCAATGCCCTGCCGATCGCGGGCGGTCATGTTGGAGTCAAGGATCGCCAGATAGCCGGGCATCATTTTTTCAAACATCGCCAGGCTTTGATGAATCAACGACGGCCCCACCAGTTCCATGTACTGCTCCAGCATGGCGGTGTCCAATACCTGCCGGCTTTTGTCCACTGCGGATTGCACTGTTGGCGCCTCGGCGCCGACGCTGTCGGCATGATCCCAGAACGTCTTTATCACGTGGGTGAGCGCCGCGACCTCCAGGGGTTTACTCAGCACATCGTCCATGCCGGCCGCCAGATATTCCCGCTTATCCTTCAATACATTACATTGGCGGTTAGGGCAATCAGCGGCGGCATCTGCCGTCCCTGATAGCGGATTTTCAGTTCGCTGGCGATATCCAGGCCGGTCATATCCGGCAATTGGATATCCAGCAGCACCAGGTCAAACTCGTCGGGGTCGAACATCGCCAGCGCGTCCTTACCGGTCATCGCGACCTCCACGCTGCTGCCGAGTTTTTCCAACACGGAACGGGCCACCAGCACGTTAAGTTCAATATCTTCCACCAGCAACACGTTCAGCGCCGGCAGCGGCATCTCTTCCTCGTCCTCGGTCTGTTCCGGCTCGTGCGCCACTTCCGGCGCCACAATTGATAACGAGAAGCAGGAGCCTTGGCCGGGAAGGCTGCTGACGGTGATATCGCCCCCCATGGCCTGCGCCAGCCGCTTGGATACCGCCAGTCCGATCCCGGTACCGGTCGCCGGCTTACCGCCGTGCTGCCCTTTCACCTGATAGTACATGGCGAAGATTTTCTCTTGCTCCTCTTCGGGAATACCGATACCGGAATCCTGTACGTCAAAACATAAACGGTCCGGCTGTTCACGCCAGATACGAATCACAATCTCGCCCTGGCGGGTGAATTTCACGGCATTGCCGATAAGGTTCCACAAGATTTGCCGCAGGCGGGTGCCGTCGGCGATGATACTGCGGGGTAGCGGCTGGCGCGGCGCCATCACCAGTTTCAGCCCCTTCGGTTGCACCAGCAGGCCGGACAGGTTTTCCAGATCCATCAGGAAGTCGGTGAAATCCAACGGCTGATTATCCAGTCGCACCTTACGGCGCTCCAGCTTATCCATTTCGATAATGTCGTTGAAGATATAGCCCAGGGTCACCGCGCTGACATGAATGGTTTTCAGATAGTTGTGTTGCTCTTGCGTCAATCGGCTATCCAGCAAAATACGGCTTAAACCCACGATGCCGTTAAGCGGCGTACGCAGCTCGTGGCTGATGGTTGAGATAAAGGTGGTTTTCTCCCTGCTGGCGCTTTCCAACGCGTCCTGATAGCGCTTACGCTCGGTAATATCGCGACCAAAGCCCATTAGGCCGTGGCGCTTGCCGATGCGATCGTAAAACGGCACTTTACGCAGCTCAAAACAGGCTTTGCGACCGTCGGGGTATTCCAGCCATTGCTCATAGGTGAGCGAGACATTATGGCGAAACACCTTTTCATCGGTTTCGATCACCTTTTCGGCAATATCCGGGGAATAAACATCGCGCGGCGTCAACCCCACCAGCTGTTTTTCACTTTTGCCGGTCAGCAGCTCCGTGGCGCGGTTACAGCCGGAGAACTCTTTGTTTTCATTACGGTAGTACACCAGGTCCGGCGATGCATCGAGGAAAGAGCGCAGCAGCGATGATTGTTGTTCAAGCTCAATTTGCGCCTGTTCGCGCCGCGCCATTTCTTCGGTCAACTTTTCCATTGCCCGGCGCCGCGCCTCTTCGGCATTTTCACGATCTGCCATCTCCTGATTGAGCTGGGCGATGTTATTTTGCAATTGGGCGTTGAGCTGTAAATCGCGGTTACGCATCTCCTGCAGTTTATCCACCAGGCGCGACAGCCGCTGGCGTGACGTCTCAAGCTGCTCCACCACCACCGACAGGAAATAGACCGCCCACGGGGTGATTAACAGGCCAAAGAAGATTGAGCGCACCACATCGATATTCTCCACCTCGCCCCTGAGCACCATGGTGACCGCCATCTGCACGATCATCGCCAGCACCACCAGCGCCGAGGCCAGCAGCAGGGAGAAGCGCACCAGACCGAGCTTCACCATCAGATCGACGTAGTATTGGGCCAGCAGGCGAATTTGCTTCATGAGAGATTCCTTTAAGGACAATAGTTGAATCATACCGTAAATATTTCCCACTGAACCAGTCCGTGTGCGCCGCTGCCGTCGTTGGCGCAACCGCCCGTGGCGGCGAAAGCGTACGTGGGGCTGCGGCAAGGCCGGTGATGCCTGGATGCCGGACCCGGGCGCAGCGTCTGCCTGGACTATGGCGCAAGCTATCGACGCGGTGATTGCTGAGGCCGGGCACAAGCTATCGGCGCGGTGCCGGCTCAGGCCGGGTGCAAGCTATCGGCGTAGTGTTGGCTGAGGCCGGGCGCAAGCTAGCGGCGCAGTGTTGGCTGAGGCCGGACGCAAGCTATCGGCGCGGTGCCGGCTCAGGCCGGGCGCATGCTACTGACGGGGTATTAACCCATGATAGGGCGCAAGTATTGGCGCGGCGTCTGTGCATGACGCGGCGCCGGCAGCAGCGCGCGGCACAGGCGGCAAAGCAGCCGTACGAGCGGCTCATGGGTGCTCAACAGAATCTGCATGAGTAATAGCAAGAGATCACGCATGGTCTTCGGCAACCGGGAGCCGCCAGGGTCTGCCGAGGGCGCTCCCCTGCGGTCCCCGTTGCTGCAGGTAGTGGTAGACGGCCAGCATGCCATGCCATCGGTTCTCGCACCACTGTGGCGCAAGCAGCACGGGACGGCGGGCATTGGCGGACACCCGATGAAAAATGATGTCGGGCGGCGTATGGCGGATCATTTCGCCGGCGATGGCGGCATAGGCATCCAGCGTCAGCGTCGTCAGCCTGCCCGCCCGCCATGCGCGCGCAAGTATGCTGCCATCAACAATATGTAGCGGATGCAATTTCAGGCCCGTCACGCCCTCCGCCACCACCTTGTTAAGGGTGTCGAGGCACGCCGTCGCGTCTTCGCCGGGCAAACCGACAATAAGGTGCGTGCAGACTTTCAGCCCGCGCGCCTGCGCCTGCGCGACGGTGCGTTGGTAACAGGCATAATCATGGCCACGGTTGATGCGCCGCAGGGTTTTATCCTGTGCGCTCTGTAGTCCCAGCTCCAGCCAAATTTCATACCCTCTATCGCGGTAACCGGCCAGAAGATCCAGCACTGAGGCGGGCACGCAGTCCGGTCGGGTCCCGACGCATAAGCCGGCAATTTGGGTCTGGCCTAGCGCCTGTCGATACAGACGGTCCAACACCTGCACTTCTGCATAAGTACTGGTATAGGCCTGGAAGTAAGCCAGATAGCGTTTGGCGCGATCTACGCCCGCCCTCTGGCCGGCAAGCTGTTCGGCCACAGGATAATCCTGCCGCGCAGGATCGCTAAACGCCGCGACATTGCAAAATGTACAGCCCCCGCGTCCCCGCGTGCCGTCGCGGTTAGGGCAGCTAAACCCGCCGTGCAGGCTGAGTTTATGGATCTTCTCGCCGTAGCGACGTTGAAGATCGTTGCCAAACATATTGACTAATTGGTGTAACTGCATAGTCTAGGGATCCGGTGTTTTTATCGCCCCGCAGCTTACGCTTTTTCCCACCGCCAAAGGCTGACCGGGATCAATTACCCTGCCGGACTCACAATATCGGCATAATTATGCATTGAAATCGATAATTAAATCATTTTACCCTGGATTAATAATTCTTATTCCACCCCTATGATTCATTCAAAAGCGCACTAATCCTGTAATACAGTGTCATGCATCGGAAAAAATTCGTATAGCAGAATATCATGCTAAAAAAACACCGAGCACTAGCATGGTGCAGAGATGACGACGCTGCACTATAGTGAGACATTGCATCACTCCCCCCCCTTCACCCCCCTGCAAAGGGAGTAAAAAGCACTATTTATTATTATTTATCAAATAGTTAATCCATAAATTTCCCTTATCACCGCCCTTTACATGGATATTTGACCTGCGTGGTGATTATCGTTAATTTGGAAGGCCGCTGGAAGAAATCCTGACGGGGCAACGACTCGTCATATTTATGCAGTTATTGAAGACTCCTTCTTAATACTAGTCGTTTATCAGTGTCTGACCGCCACGAGAGGTATTGAGTGAGAGCGGCACAGCAGAGCGCAGAGATGGTTTCATCCTGCCATCCGCTGCCGTTCCATACCGATTCGCCTCCTCGCAGCAGGTTGTGTGAGTTAGCTGGAGCCTGGGGAGGTTCACGATATGTTGTACGATACTACGCACGAGAAGGACAACTGTGGCTTCGGCCTGATTGCCCACATAGAGGGCGAGCCCAGCCATAAAGTCGTACGCACCGCCATTCATGCGCTGGCCCGCATGCAGCATCGTGGCGCGATCCTGGCCGACGGTAAGACCGGTGACGGCTGCGGTTTGCTATTGCAAAAACCCGACCGCTTCTATCGTATGGTGGCGCAGGAGCGCGGCTGGCGGCTGGCGAAAAATTACGCCGTCGGCATGATGTTTTTGAGTCAGGACGAAGAAGAAGCCCGCGCCAGCCGCCGCATCGTCGAAGAAGAGATGCAAAACGAGACGCTGTCCATCGCCGGCTGGCGTGAAGTCCCCATTAATGCTGATGTGCTGGGCGATATCGCGCTGTCTTCGCTGCCGCGCATCGAACAAATTTTTGTCAACGCCCCCGCCGGCTGGCGTCCGCGCGATATGGAACGTCGCCTGTATGTGGCGCGCCGTCGTATTGAAAAGCGGGTCACCGACGACAGCTTCTATGTGTGCAGCCTGTCCAATCTGGTGACCGTCTATAAAGGGCTGTGCATGCCGGCAGACCTGCCGCGCTTTTACCTGGATTTGGCGGATTTACGTCTGGAATCGGCCATTTGCCTGTTCCACCAGCGCTTTTCGACCAATACCGTCCCACGCTGGCCGCTGGCCCAGCCGTTCCGTTATCTGGCCCATAACGGCGAAATCAATACCATTACCGGTAACCGGCAATGGGCGCGCGCGCGCGCTTACAAACTGAAAACTCCGTTGATCCCCGATTTGCAGGACGCCGCGCCGTTTGTCAATGAAACCGGCTCGGATTCCAGCTCGCTGGATAATATGCTGGAGCTGTTTTTAAGCGGCGGCATGGATCTCATCCGCGCCATGCGCCTGCTGGTGCCGCCCGCCTGGCAGAACAACCCCAACATGGATCCGGAGCTGCGCGCTTTCTTCGATTTTAACTCGATGCATATGGAGCCCTGGGACGGTCCGGCCGGCCTGGTGATGTCCGACGGTCGCTTCGCCGCCTGTAACCTGGATCGCAACGGCCTGCGTCCGGCACGCTACGTTATTACGACGGATAAGCTTATCACCTGCGCCTCCGAGATAGGCATATGGGATTACCAGCCGGACGAAGTGGTGGAAAAAGGCCGCGTCGGCCCCGGGGAATTGATGGTGATAGACACCACCAGCGGGCGCATTCTGCATTCGGCGGAAACCGATAACGATCTGAAAAGCCGCCACCCGTACAAAGAGTGGATGGAGCGCAATGTGCGCCGCCTGACGCCGTTCGAGGATTTGCCGGACGACCAGGTCGGCTTCCGCGCGTTGGATAATGATCTGCTGTCCAGCTACCAAAAACAGTTTGGCTATACCTTTGAAGAGCTTGACGCCATCGTCCGCGTGCTGGGGGAAAACGGTCAGGAAGCTACCGGCTCAATGGGCGACGATACACCGTTTGCCGTGCTCTCCAGCCGGCCGCGGGTCATCTATGACTATTTCCGCCAGCAGTTCGCCCAGGTGACCAACCCGCCTATCGATTCGCTGCGTGAGGCCCACGTCATGTCGTTGGCCACCTGTATCGGTCGCGAAATGAATGTTTTTAGCGAAGCGGAAGGCCAGGCGTACCGGTTGGCGTTTAAATCGCCGATATTGCTGTATTCCGACTTTACCCAGCTCACCACCCAGGCCGGCGATCATTATCGCGCCAATAAACTGGATATCACCTTTGAGCCGGCGCAGGCGAGTCTACATGACACCATGCTGAGCTTGTGCGACCGCGCCGAAGAAATGGTGCGCCAGGGCACGGTGCTGCTGGTGTTGACCGACCGGGCTATCGCCCCGGGCCGCATACCGGTACCGGCGCCGATGGCGGTGGGCGCCATCCATACCCGCCTGGTGGAAAAAAACCTGCGCTGCGATGCCAACCTGATCGTGGAAACCGCCAGCGCCCGCGATCCGCATCACTTTGCGGTGCTGCTGGGCTTTGGCGCCACCGCGATTTATCCGTTCCTGGCTTATGAAAGTCTGGCCGGCATGGTGGATAACGGCACCATCGATAAAGATTACCGCACGGTGATGCTGAACTTCCGCAACGGCATCAATAAGGGGCTGTACAAGATCATGTCCAAAATGGGCATTTCGACCGTCGCCTCATACCGTTGCTCGAAGCTGTTCGAGGCGGTCGGCCTGCATCGCGATCTGACCGATCTGTGCTTCCAGGGCGTGGTCAGCCGCATCGGCGGCGCCAGCTTTAGCGATTTCGAGCTTGATTTACTGAACCTGTCAAAACGGGCGTGGCTGAAGCGCAAAGCGCTTGATCAGGGCGGGCTGCTTAAATATGTCCACGGCGGCGAGTACCACGCCTATAACCCCGATGTGGTGAGCACCCTGCAACAGGCGGTGCACAGCGGCGATAGGCAGGACTATCGCCAGTATGCCGATCTGGTCAATCAGCGCCCGGTCGCGACGCTGCGGGATCTGCTGCAGTTAAAACCCAACGGCCAGGCGGTGGCGCTGGATCAGGTAGAGCCGGCGGAGCATCTGTATAAGCGATTCGATACCGCCGCCATGTCCATCGGCGCACTCAGCCCGGAGGCCCATGAGTCGCTGGCCCAGGCGATGAACGGGCTGGGCGGCTTCTCCAACTCCGGCGAGGGCGGTGAAGATCCGGCCCGCTACCGTACCGATAAAGTGTCGCGTATAAAACAGGTGGCCTCCGGCCGCTTCGGCGTGACGCCAGCTTATCTGGTCAATGCCGACGTCATTCAGATTAAGGTAGCGCAGGGCGCCAAGCCCGGCGAAGGCGGCCAGCTGCCGGGGGATAAAGTCACCCCCTATATCGCGCGCCTGCGTTATTCGGTGCCCGGCGTCACGCTGATTTCGCCGCCGCCGCACCACGATATCTACTCGATAGAAGATCTGGCGCAGCTGATATTCGACCTCAAACAGGTCAATGCCAAGGCGCTGATTTCGGTCAAGCTGGTGTCCGAACCCGGTGTCGGCACCATCGCCACCGGCGTGGCCAAAGCCTATGCGGATTTGATAACCATCGCCGGCTACGACGGCGGTACCGGCGCCAGCCCGCTCTCCTCGGTAAAATACGCCGGCTCGCCCTGGGAATTGGGTTTGGTGGAAACCCAGCAAGCGCTGGTGGCAAACGGACTACGCCATAAAATCCGCCTGCAGGTGGACGGCGGCCTGAAAACCGGACAGGACATCATCAAAGCGGCCATCCTCGGCGCTGAAAGTTTCGGTTTCGGCACCGGACCGATGGTGGCGCTGGGCTGCAAATATCTGCGCATTTGCCACCTCAATAACTGCGCCACCGGCGTTGCGACCCAGGACGAAAAGCTGCGCCGCGATCATTACCACGGGCTGCCGGAACGCGTGACCAATTATTTCCACTTTATCGCGCAGGAAACCCGCGAACTTATGGCGGAGCTGGGCGTGACCCGTCTGGTGGATCTGATAGGCCGCACCGATCTGCTGTGCGAGCTCGATGGCATCACCGCCCGGCAGAATAAGCTGGATCTGGCGCCGCTGCTCGCCACCGCCACACCGCACCCGGGCAAGGCGCTGTATTGCACCGAGGAGCGCAACCCGCCGTTTGATCCGGGCTCGATGAATAAGAGCTTGCTGCAACAGGCGATGCCTTATGTCGACGCGCGCCAAAGCAAAACCTTTTACTTCGATATTCATAACACCGATCGTTCGGTAGGCGCGTCGCTGTCGGGCGCCATTGCCGACATTCACGGCGATCAGGGGCTGTCCGCGGATCCGATCAAAGCGCACTTTACCGGTACCGCCGGCCAAAGCTTCGGCGTTTGGAACGCCGGCGGCGTGGAACTGACGCTGACCGGCGACGCCAACGATTACGTCGGTAAGGGCATGGCGGGCGGCAGCATCGTGGTGCGGCCGCCGGTCGGTTCGGCGTTCTTGAGTCACGAGGCGACGATCATTGGCAATACCTGCCTGTATGGCGCCACCGGCGGCAAGCTATTTGCGGCGGGCCGGGCCGGTGAGCGTTTCGCGGTACGTAACTCCGGCGCCATCACGGTAGTGGAAGGCGTGGGCGACAACGGCTGTGAATATATGACCGGCGGCATCGTATGTGTGCTAGGCCGTACCGGCGTCAACTTCGGCGCGGGCATGACCGGCGGTTTTGCTTACGTGCTTGATGAACATGGCGATTTCGGCAAACGTGTGAATCCTGAGCTGGTGGAAGTGTTAGCCGTGGCGGATTTGGCCATTCACGAAGAGCACCTGCGCGGGCTGATTACCGAGCACGTTCATTTGACCGGCTCGCACCGCGGCGAGGAGCTACTGGCCGATTGGCCGGCCTGGGCGGGTCGCTTCGCGCTGGTGAAACCAAAATCGAGCGATGTGAAAGCGTTGTTGGGCCACCGCAGCCGCTCCGCGGCAGAATTGCGCGTGCAAGCGCAGTAAGAGGTTAATGATGAGTCAAAATGTCTATCAATTTATTGACCTGCAGCGTGTGGATCCGCCGAAAAAGCCGCTGAAGGTGCGTAAAATTGAATTTGTGGAAATCTACGAGCCGTTCTCCGACTCGCAGTCCAAAGCGCAGGCGGACCGCTGTCTTTCCTGCGGCAACCCTTACTGTGAATGGAAATGTCCGGTCCATAACTACATTCCCAACTGGCTGAAGCTTGCCAACGAGGGACGGATTATCGAAGCGGCCGAACTGTCCCACCAGACCAACAGTCTGCCGGAAGTGTGCGGCCGGGTTTGCCCGCAGGACCGCCTGTGCGAGGGTTCCTGCACCCTGAACGATGAATTCGGCGCCGTCACCATCGGTAATATCGAGCGTTATATTAACGATAAAGCCATTGAGATGGGCTGGAAACCGAGCGTCGCCAACGTCGTTGCCACCGGCAAGCGGGTAGCCATTATCGGCGCCGGTCCGGCGGGGCTGGCCTGCGCTGATGTTCTGGCGCGCAACGGCGTGCAGGCGGTGGTCTTTGACCGTCACCCCGAAATCGGCGGTCTGCTGACTTTCGGTATCCCCGCCTTCAAGCTTGAGAAAGAGGTGATGATCAAGCGCCGCGAGATCTTCAGCGAAATGGGCATCGAGTTCCGTTTGAATACCGAAATCGGGAGAGATGTGCAGCTCAGCGATTTGCTGGGGGAATACGATGCGGTCTTTCTGGGCGTCGGCACTTATCAATCCATGCGCGGCGGGCTCGATAACGAGGACGCGCCCGGCGTATATGACGCCTTGCCGTTTCTGGTCGCCAATACCCGCGAGCTGATGGGCTTTGGTAACCCCATTGATGCGCCCTACGTCAACATGAGCGGCAAGCGCGTGGTGGTGCTGGGCGGCGGCGATACCGCCATGGACTGTGTGCGCACCTCGATTCGCCACGGCGCCAGCCGGGTTATCTGCGCCTATCGCCGCGACGAGGAAAACATGCCGGGATCGCGCCGGGAAGTGAAGAACTCGCGCGAGGAAGGGGTGGAATTCATGTTCAATCTGCAGCCGGTAAGCATCGAAGTGGGTGCCGATGGCCGGGTGTGCGGCGTGAAGATGGTGCGTACCGCTATGGGCGCGCCGGATGCCCATGGCCGTCGCCGCGCGGAAATCGTCGCCGGCTCCGAGCATATTCTTGATGCCGATGCGGTGGTCGTCGCCTTCGGTTTCCGCCCGCACGCGATGAGCTGGCTGGCCGATTTCAGCGTCGAGCTGGACAGTCAGGGCCGGATCATGGCGCCGGAAGACGGCGCGGCCGCCTTCCAGACCAGCAATCCAAAAATCTTCGCCGGCGGTGACGCGGTACGCGGCTCCGATCTGGTGGTTACCGCCATCGCTGAAGGGCGAAAAGCGGCTGAAGGCATCATGGATTATCTGGAAGTGTAAACGCACTTCTCTAGGTTGAGTCGAAAAAAAAGCCGCCCCGGCGATGCCGGGTGCGGCTTTTTAATGTCTAGGGTAGAGCTCGGGCAGCGTTTCGGCTGCCGCGAAAACGCCCCGGAACTGCGGGTTCGGCTTTCAAATATCTGTGGTAAAGCTCAGCTAGCGTTTCGACTGCGGCGAAAACGCCCCGGCGCCGCGGGTGCTTACTTCACCACGCGCAATGATGGCCGGCCACCGCCGCGCGGCGGCGTGGGCGGCTCGTCCTCGGGGTCGTCAGCCTGTGCATTATCCGGCCGGTCGCCATCGATCACCGACATGACGGTTTCCGGCGCCGGTTCTCTAGCGCTGTCGTCGTCCGCCACGGCCAGCTGCTCGTAGGCCACTTCGGGCTCGAACATGGTGCCGGCGCCGTTTTCGCGCGCGTAAATAGCCAACACGGCCGCCATCGGCACGACTACCTGCCGCGGTACACCGCCAAAGCGGGCATTGAACTGCACGTCGTCGTTGCCCAGCGCCAGATTTGCTACGGCGCGCGGCGCAATATTCAGCACGATTTGCCCGTCGCGGGCAAATTCCATCGGCACCATCACGCCATCCACGGTGACATCCACCACCAGATGCGGCGTCAGCTGATTATCAAGCAGCCATTCGTAAAAAGCCCGCAACAGATAAGGTCGGCGCGGCGAGAGCTGAGTCACCTCCATCCCATTACCCCCGCGTCTGCAGGCGCATTTCGCGCTCGGCTTCGGTCAGCGAGGCCAGGAAGGCATCGCGTTCAAATACGCGCGTCATATACCCTTTCAGCTCCTTGGCGCCCACGCCGGCCAGTTCAATACCCAGCTGCGGTAAACGCCACAGCAGCGGCGCCAGGTAGCAATCAACCAGGCTGAACTCTTCGCTCATGAAGAACGGCGCTTCGTTGAACACCGGCGCCACCGCCAGCAGTTCCTCGCGCAGCTGACGGCGGGCGTTGTCCGCTTCGCCGCCGCTGCTTTGCTCGATTTTGCGCATCAGCGTATACCAATCGTTCTCGATGCGGTGCATCATCAGGCGGCTGGTACCACGCGCCACCGGATAAACCGGCATCAGCGGCGGATGAGGAAACCGTTCATCCAGGTATTCCATGATAATGCGGGATTCGTAAAGCGTCAGCTCGCGATCAACCAGCGTCGGCACGGTGCGGTAAGGGTTAAGGTCAATCAGGTCCTGCGGCAGATTATCCATCTCAACCTGCTCAATTTCGACACTCACCCCTTTTTCCGCCAGCACGATGCGCACTTGATGGCTGAAAATGTCGGTCGTGCCGGAAAACAGCGTCATCACCGAACGTTTGTTGGCAGCGACAGCCATGAAAACCTCCAAGTTTATTGAGAAAATACCGCGAATAACCCTAACCCAGGGTTATTTTCCTGATTTGTCCGCCGTTGACCCGTAGCCACTTTGCCCGCTGCAACCGGAGCCGGAAAGCTTGCAGCCGGTAAACAAAACGCCAGCCAAGTAAACAGGCATATAAGCGTTGGCTAGTTTATCAGATTTTGCCTGTTTTGTGGGGCACGATATGGCAAATCAGCGTGAATAACTGGCTGCGGTTGATATTCCAGGCGGGTCAGGACGCGATAAATAAAAAAGCCCGGACGGGTCCCGGGCTTTTTGTTGCAGTGAATACTGCGAAATTAACGTTTGGAGAACTGCGGACGACGGCGTGCTTTACGCAGACCGACTTTCTTACGTTCAACCTGACGGGCGTCACGAGTAACGAAACCGGCTTTGCGCAGATCGGCGCGCAGCGTTTCGTCATATTCCATCAGCGCACGGGTAATACCGTGGCGAATGGCGCCTGCCTGACCGGAGATGCCGCCACCCTTAACGGTGATGTACAGATCCAGTTTACCCACCATGTCGACCAGTTCCAGCGGCTGACGAACCACCATGCGGGCGGTTTCACGACCGAAGTACTGATCCAGACTACGCTGGTTAATAACGATGTTGCCGCTGCCCGCCTTAACGAAGACGCGAGCGGAAGAACTTTTGCGGCGACCAGTGCCGTAATATTGATTTTCAGCCATTGCCTATAATCCCGATTAATTGTCCAGAACTTGCGGTTGCTGTGCCGCGTGGTTGTGCTCGGTACCGGCGTAAACTTTCAGTTTACGGAACATAGCACGACCCAGCGGGCCTTTTGGCAGCATGCCTTTAACCGCGATTTCAATCACACGCTCAGGGCGGCGGGCAATCATCTCTTCAAAGGTCGCTTGTTTGATACCACCGACGTGACCGGTGTAATGATAGTAAATCTTGTCGTTACGCTTGTTGCCGGTAACGGCCACTTTGTCAGCGTTCAAAACGATAAGATAATCACCAGTATCCACATGCGGCGTATATTCCGCTTTATGCTTGCCGCGCAGACGACGAGCCAGTTCGGTAGCAAGACGGCCAAGGGTTTTCCCTTCGGCGTCGACAACATACCAGTCACGTTTGACCGTTTCCGGCTTTGCTGTAAAAGTTTTCATTAAAAGCTTACCCAATTTAAGTTACACGTTGGTGAACACCCAAACGCTTCAATGAACAGTTATGAGGCTCACACGGCTTTCAGTCCAGCAAACCTACCCCTTCGAGTAGCCGTTGCTGGCGCAATTGAAGTTTTGGGAAAAAACCTCAATGTAACGTGGGGTCGCAAGATTATAGAGAAGTCGACCGCAAAGATCGACCCTTTTTTACGCCATCAGGGCTGATGCGCCAGCCTGAGACGCCTTGCTAAGGCTGATGCGCCAGTCTCAGATACTCCTCGCTCTGCATCTCCTGCAAACGCGACAGGCAGCGCTGATACTCAAAGCGCAGCAGCTGCCCCTGATATAACGCCGACATCGGCACGCTGGCGCCGACCACCAGCTTGACGTGGCGTTCGTAGAACTCATCCACCAGCGCCAAAAAGCGGCGGGCGGTATTCTCCTGATCGCCGCCCATCGGCTGCACATTATGCAGCAGAACGCTGTGAAAGCGTTCGGAGAGCACGATATAGTCGTTTTGGCTGCGCGCGCCGCCGCATAATTCGGCGAAATCCAACGCCACCACGCCATCGGTCACGCCTAAAGTCGGCAGCGGGCGATGATTGACTTCCAGCGCCGGCGCATCGCCGTCCAGGGCGAGGTGTTTCCCCGCCAGCGCGCTGAACATCCGCGCCATCGCCCGGTCGGTCTCGTTACCGAGGGGGGTGAGCCACAAATTGGCCTGCGTCAGGGTGCGCAGGCGGTAATCAATGCCGGCATCCACATTCATGACCGCGCAGTGGCGTTTGATAAGTTCAATGGCCGGCAGAAAACGCGCGCGCTGCAGGCCGTTGCGGTAAAGGTCGTCCGGTGGAATATTGGAGGTGGCCACCAGCGTGATTCCGCGCGCAAACAGCGCCTGCATCAGGGTGCCAAGCAGCATCGCGTCGGTAATATCGGTCACGAAGAACTCGTCGAAACAGAGCACGTCGGTTTCGGCCTTAAAGCCGTCGGCAATGATCTCCAGCGGATCCTGGTGGCCCTGCAGACGGGTCATCTCCTCATGCACCCGCAGCATAAAGCGGTGGAAATGCAGCCGCAGTTTACGCTCACCGGGCAGGCTGCGGTAAAATAAATCCATCAGCCAGGTCTTGCCTCTGCCCACCCCGCCCCACATATATAAACCCGGGACCGGTTCGTCGGTTGCGCACTCGCTTTTGCCCAGCCGGCCGAGCAGGCCCGATGGGGCGCTGGCGGCGGTTTGCGCCGCGCTCAACTGCTGGTGAATGTGGTCCAAACGGGCGATGGCGGCGGCCTGGACGTCATCGGGTTGATATTCCCCTTGCGCCAGCATCTGCTGATAAAGGGACAACGGCGAAGTGGCTTGCATGTGGCTGACGTTCCCTGAATGAAAATGAAAGGTTAAAAAAAAGCGCGTGCCGCACATCCTAAACAGCGGCGCGGTCGAACACAATAGCCCGGCGCCCCGGCTGGTAACCCGTCGTCACACTCTCCGGTTCCACTGATGGCGCGTTAGCGGTTATAGTGAAGCTAGCTGTGTAGTAAACCCTACGGGACAACGAAGTCAAAAATAGGAGTCATTATGACCTGGGAATATGCGCTGATCGGATTGGTGGTGGGCATTATCATCGGTGCGGTCGCCATGCGTTTCGGTAACCGTAAGCTGCGTCAGCAGCAAACGCTTCAGCACGAGCTGGAGAAAAGCAAAGCCGAGCTGGACGAGTATCGTCAAGAGCTGACCAGCCATTTCGCCCGCAGCGCAGAATTGCTGGACAATATGGCCGACGATTACCGTCAGCTCTATCAACATATGGCCAAGAGCTCTAATAGCCTACTGCCGGATCAGCGCAGCGAGGATAATCCGTTCCGCTATCGCATCACCGAGGCGGAAGCGGACAACGATCAAATTCCGGCGGAAATGCAACCGCGGGATTACCCGGAAAGCGCCAGCGGCTTACTGCGCACGACGCGTGGCCTGCGCAAATAGCGTCCCCAACCCGTGGGTGCGCCGGCGCCCCCACGGGCTGAACTTTTCCCCGCCCGGCAGGGTCATAGTGGCGATTATGATGCCGTCACCGGGTGCCTGGACCAGGGTATCTGATACGAAAACGAGCGAGTTAAGGTTACAATGAAAACGACACCACTCTTCAGCGCACTGGCACTCAGCATCGGGCTGAGCCTGATTCCCTTTGCGGCGTCGCGGGCGGCGCTGCCGGCCGAAGTGGCGGGGCAATCCATGCCAAGCCTGGCGCCCATGCTGACTAAAGTTCTGCCAGCGGTAGTAAGCGTTCACGTCGAAGGCTCCCAGCAGGTCCGACGTCCCGCGCTGCCCAAGGAGTTCAAATACTTCTTCGGGCCCGACACCCCGGGGGGCACCGCTGGAACGCGCCCGTTTGAAGGGTTGGGTTCGGGGGTCATCATCAACGCCGCGAAAGGCTATGTGATCACCAACAATCATGTGGTCAACGGCGCGGATAAGATCAAAGTGCAGCTTAATGACGGCCGTGAGTTCGATGCCAAACTGGTCGGGCACGATGAGCAGACCGATCTGGCGCTATTGCAGCTGCCGGCGCCGAAAAACCTCAGCGAGGTGACCATGGCCGACTCCGATACCCTGAAAGTCGGCGATTTTGCCATCGCGGTGGGCAACCCATTCGGTCTCGGCCAGACCGCCACGTCCGGGATTGTTTCCGCGCTGGGCCGCAGCGGCCTCAATCTGGAAGGCCTGGAAAACTTCATCCAGACCGACGCGTCCATTAACCGCGGCAATTCCGGCGGCGCGCTGGTCAATCTCAACGGCGAGCTGATTGGTATCAATACTGCCATTCTGGCGCCGGGGGGCGGTAACATCGGTATCGGTTTCGCTATCCCCAGCAATATCGTCAAAAACTTGAGTCAGCAATTAATTGAATTTGGCGAAGTCAAACGTGGCCAATTGGGCATCAAGGGCACCGAGCTGACCGCCGATATTGCCAAAGCCTTCAATACCGATGCTCAGCGTGGCGCCTTCGTCAGCGAAGTGCTGCCGAATTCCGCCGCCGCCAAGGCCGGTATCAAAGCCGGCGATATCATTGTTTCGGTGGAAGGCAAGCCGATTCTGAGTTTCGCCGAACTGCGGGTCAAGGTCGGGACTACCGCACCCGGTAAAACCGTCAAGCTTGGCCTGCTGCGCGACGGCAAGCCGCAAACGGCCTCGGTGGTTCTGGATGACAGTTCATCCGCCACCACCAGCGAAGAGATCCTCACCCCGGCGCTGCAGGGGGCTTCCCTCAGCAATGGTCAGTCGAAAGACGGCACCAAGGGCGCTAAGGTGGAAGAGGTGGTAAAAGACTCCCCCGCCGCCGCAATCGGTCTGCAAAAAGGCGATGTGATCGTCGCTCTGAACCTTGAATCGGTACAAAGCGTCGCGCAGCTACGCAAAGTGCTGGAGGCCAAACCGACGGTGATGGCGCTGAAAATCGTGCGCGGCGACGAGAGGATTTTCCTGTTATTGCGCTAAGCATTTAAAAAAACGGACGCCGGCGCTGCGGTGTCCGTTTAACTCGTGCTATCCTGCCGCTATTTTCCACTACCCCTGCGAGTCTCATGCTCCTAAAGTTGCTTCGTGCCGTGATAATCGGTTTCATTGTCGCAGCCCTGCTGCTGGTACTGGTGCCTACGCTTCGCTCCACGACCGGCCAGTTATTGCACCCCGCCGATAATAGCGATAGCGAACAGCCCGTCAGTTACAATCAGGGAGTACGCCGCGCCGCGCCGGCGGTGGTGTATGTCTATAACCGCAGCATGAACAGCAGCGCCCATAATCAGCTGGAAATCCGCACGCTGGGTTCCGGCGTGATTATGAATCAGAAAGGCTATTTGCTGACCAACAAGCATGTCATTAACGACGCCGAGCAGATCATCGTCGCGCTGCAGGATGGCCGGGTATTTGAAGCGCTGCTGGTCGGTTCGGACAGCCTGACCGATCTGGCGGTACTGAAAATTGATGCCAGCAACCTGCCGGTGATCCCTATCAATCCCAACCGTCAGCCTCACATCGGCGACGTGGTGATGGCGATCGGCAACCCCTATAATTTGGGACAGACCATTACCCAGGGCATTATCAGCGCCACCGGCCGCATTGGTCTGAGTCCATCCGGGCGGCAAAATTTCCTGCAGACCGACGCGTCCATCAATCACGGCAACTCCGGCGGGGCGCTGATTAACACGTTGGGTGAGTTGGTGGGCATCAATACCCTGTCGTTCGATAAGAGCAACAACGGCGAGACGCCGGAAGGCATCGGTTTTGCCATTCCCACCGCGCTGGCCACCAAGGTGATGAACAAGCTGATTCGCGATGGTCGGGTGATCCGCGGTTATATCGGTATCGGCGGCCGTGAAGTGGCGCCGATGCATAACGGCGGCGGCCTCGATCGTATACAGGGGATCATCGTCAACGAAGTGACCCCCGGCGGCCCGGCGGCGCAAGCCGGCATTCAGGTTGAGGATGTGATCCTGAGCGTCAATCACAAGCCGGCCATCTCCGCCATTGAAACGATGGATCAGGTGGCGGAAATTCGTCCCGGCTCACGCATTCCGGTAGAGATCCTGCGCAACGGCAAGAAATTGACGGTGGAAGTCACTATCCAGGAATACCCGGCCTCGAATTAACCTGCCGTGTCCGCGACAGTGCCGTTATGGCTGCGGCAGGGCATAGTGGCAGGTAAAGCGCTCGGCCCGCTGGCACACGGCGGCAGCATAGGGCGAGCGGCAGAAGGTAGCATGGCGGACGACAAGCGGCTTACGGCCGTGCCGGCCGCTAAACCACCAAGACCGACCCGGCGAGCGTGACATTAAGCCACTAAGGCCGCCCCGGCGAGCGAGACATCAAGCCACCAAAGCCGCACCGGCGAGCAAGACATCAAGCCACCAAGACCGCCCCGGCCAGTAAGATATCAAGCCACCAAGGCCGCCCCGGCGAGCGAGACGCCAAACCGCAGCGCGCGCCCCCGTGAGCAAAGCGGCAGCGCGGCTTTATTCGCCGCTGATCCGTTCGATATTGGCGCCCATACGCCGCAATTTTTCCTCGATGCAGTCGTAACCGCGATCGATATGATAAATGCGGTCCACCACCGTTACGCCCTCGGCGATACAGCCGGCCAGCACCAGGCTGGCGGAGGCGCGCAGATCGGTCGCCATCACCTGTGCGCCCGACAGCGTCTCAACCCCGTGGCAAATAACGGTGTTACTTTCGATTTCCGCGTGTGCCCCCATCCGAATCAGTTCGGGGACGTGCATGAAACGGTTTTCAAAAATGGTCTCGGTTATTACGCCGGTCCCGTCGGCTACCAGATTAAGCAGACTGAACTGCGCCTGCATATCGGTGGGAAAACCGGGATGCGGGGCGGTGCGCACCGTAACCGCTTTCGGACGCTGACCGTGCATATCCAGGCTTATCCAGTCGTCGCCGACGGCGATATCCGCGCCCGCTTCGCGCAGCTTGGCCAGTACGGCATCCAGTGTATCGGGGCGGGTGGCGTGACACACCACGCGACCACGAGAGATAGCCGCCGCCACCAGAAAAGTGCCGGTTTCAATGCGATCGGGCAGTACGCGATAGACGCCGCCGCCGAGACGCTCAACCCCTTCTACGGTAATTTTATCGGTACCGGCGCCGCTAATTTTCGCGCCGAGCGTGATAAGGAAATTGGCGGTGTCGACAATCTCCGGCTCGCGGGCGGCGTTTTCAATGATGGTCGTGCCGGTCGCCAATGTCGCGGCGCTCATAATCGTTACCGTGGCGCCGACGCTGACTTTATCCATAACGATATGCGCACCGCGCAAACGGCCGTCCACCGAGGCTTTGACGTAGCCTTCTTCCAGCTTGATGGTGGCGCCCAAATGCTCCAGGCCGCTGATATGCAAATCCACGGGACGCGCGCCGATGGCGCAGCCGCCCGGTAATGAGACCTGCCCCTGGCCGAAACGCGCCACCAGCGGCCCCAGCGCCCAAATCGACGCACGCATGGTTTTCACCAGCTCATAGGGCGCGCAGTAAACGTTAACGTTGCTGGCGTCCACATGCACCGACCCATTCCGTTCAACTCTGGCGCCGAGCTGGCCGAGCAGTTTCATGGTGGTGTCGATATCTTTTAGCTTGGGAACGTTCTGTATCTCAACCGGTTCTTCCGCCAGCAACGCGGCGAAGAGAATCGGCAAGGCGGCATTTTTGGCGCCCGAAATGGTGACCTCGCCGCTTAACCGGGTAGGACCCTGGACACGAAATTTATCCATTACGACTGCTCTCTGTATTTAACGGGAAGGCTGTTGGCCGCCAGGGTCAACATTTAAAAACCGTTCAGCTTGCGATCGCGCTGCCACTCGTCGGGGGTGTAGGCTTTGATCGATAAGGCGTGGATGCGGTTATCGGAAATATACTCCATCAGCGGCGCATATATCGTCTGCTGTTTTTTTACCCGGCTCATGCCGGCGAACTGCTCACTGACCGCAATAACCTGAAAATGGCTGCCGTCGCCGCTTACGTGGGCTTCGTCCAACGCCAGGGCTTTCATCAGCACCGCTTTGATTTCACTTGTTTCCATATAAATTCTGTCTTTTCAGGGTCGGGAATCAGACCGCTATCTTAGAGGAATCCGCCGCGCTCGGGAACAGGCAAAGCAATTAACCGCGATTCTTTACGTCGCCCCGCCCGGGATCACTATGACGGTAGACAAGGCAGCGGAGAGACGCCGCGACGACCTGTTAAAGCATCGTGCGCGACGTTTGCCAAAAAAGCAGGGATGATAACGGTACGTGTGATGCCGGCGGAGTGATACGTCAGCCTGTCATCGCAGCATGCGAGGCGCCGCAGTGACAGCCTGTCACCGCAGGGTGCGAGGGCGCCACGGTGACGCGATAGCCTGTCATCGCAGCATGCGAGGCGCCGCAGTGACAGCCTGTCACCGCAGGGTGCGAGACGCCACGGCGACGCGACAGCCTGTCAACGTAGCGTGCGAGGCGCCACAGTGACAGCCTGTCATCGCAGCATGCGACGCGCCACAGTGACGCGACAGCCTGTCAATGCAGCATGCGAGGCGCCGCAGTGATGGGTCAGGCGCCCACAGCCGGCGTGCAGGGCAGGATCGCCTGCAGTTTGTACAGCGCGATAAGCGTACGCAGCCTATCGGTGACGCCGGTAAGCGCAAGCACAGCGCCCCGCTGCTGCTGATAATGATAAAAATGCAGCATCAGCGCCACCCCGGCGGAATCGACGCGCCGCAGGTCGGAGACATCCAGGAAACGGACACCGTCAAGCAACGGCTGCCGTTGCTGCCAGAGTGTTAGCAGCGTGTCGCGATCCAGCTCTCCTTGCAGGATTAACGTTTGCCCCTGCGTACGCCAGCTCAGTCCCTCAGCCATTGCGCTGCTTATCCAGAGTAATCGGCGTCCTGGCGGCGGCCTGCAATTGCTGAGTCAGCCCGTCGATGCCCTTGGTGCGCAGCGTGGAAGCCCACTCGTTTTGCTTGGTGGTAATCATACTGACCCCTTCGGCTATCATGTCGTAGGCCTGCCAGTTGCCAGAGACGCTGTTTTTACGCCACTGGAAATCAAGGCGCACCGGCGGCCGGCCGCCCTGGTCGATAATTGTCACGCGAATAGCCACAATCGTGGCATCACCGAACGGTTTTTCCGGCGCGATTTGGTAGGTCTGGTTGCTGTAAAGCGCCAGCGCCTGTGGCCGTAAGCCTGTTCCAGATAGTCCTGGAACGCTTTGAAATAGGCGTCGCGCTGCGCCGGCGTCGCCTCCCGGTAATAGCGCCCCAGCACCAGCGCGCCGGCGTATTTCACCTGCACATAGGGGAGCAGCTCTTCACGCACGACGGTGCGCAGATAATTGGGATCCTGATGGATTTTGCCCTGTTCATTCTTCAGGCGGGTAAAAGTTTTGCTCGCCGCATCATTCATTAAACGATAAGGGTTGGTCTGATCGGCAGCCTGTGTCAGCGGCGCAATCGCCAGCAGCGCCACTATGAATAAACGTTTAAGCATGCATTTCTCCTGTTAGGGTTGCGCCGCCGCGCCTGGCGGGGCGGGACAACCGGGTGGCGACGCTGACGACAAACGCGCATCGCCCGGTATCAATGATAAGGCGACGGCCGGCGGTAAAACCTATCCGACCGCGGGGAGAACGCTACTGCGCGACCGCACCGCCGTTGCTGCGACTCTGGCCGGCGCCGGACCCGCTGCCGTTATCAGCGCCGTTGGTCTGGCCCGCGCCGGAGCCATTGTTGCTATTGGCGCCGTTGGTCTGGCCGGAGCCATTGCCGCCATCAGAGCCGTTGGTCTGGCCCGTGCCGGACCCGCTGCCGTTATCAGCACCGTTGGTCTGGCCTGAGCCATTGCCGTTATCGGCGCCGTTAGTCTTGTCCGCGCCGGCGGTATTGTTGTCGCCGCTGCCGCTTTTGTAGAGGAACTGACCAATCAGATCCTCCAGCACAATGGCCGACTTGGTATCCTGGATAACACCGCCGTCTTTCAGGATCGAGGTGCCCATTTCTGGATCATCGAAACCGATATTCAGCGCCAGATACTGTTCCCCCAACAGGCCCGAGGTACGGATCGCCAGGGAACTGGTATCGGGTATATGATTATAGGTCTGTTCGATGTCCATGGTGACTTTCGGCGTATAGGTTTTAGGATCGAGGGTAATATCCGCGACCGGCCGATAACCACCCCGCCGACCCGCACCGGCGAGCGCACTTTAAGACCGCCGATATTGTCGAAAGAAGCGCTGATCCGATAAGTTGCCGCATTACTCATCGAACGGATATCCGCCACTTTCAAACAAAGAAACACGATGGCGCAAAGGGCGATAATCATAAACGCGCCGACCCAGATTTCACTTTTTTTGGTTTGCATTCACTCAGTTCCCAAACATCAGTGCCGTCAGCACAAAATCCAATCCCAACACCGCCAGCGAAGCGTGCACCACCGTGCGAGTGGTTGCGCGGCTTATCCCCTCAGAGGTCGGGATTGCGTCGTAACCATTAAACAGCGCAATCCAGGTGACGGTGATAGCGAAAACCACACTCTTGATGACACAGTTTACCAAATCTTGCCGCCAGTCCACGGCGCCCTGCATTGCGGACCAGAAGAAGCCGCTGTCGATTCCTTTCCATTCGACACCGACCACGGCGCCGCCCCAGATGCCGACCGCAACGAAAATCGCCGTCAGCAGCGGCATACTGATAACGCCGGCCCAAAAACGCGGCGCCACTATCCGGCGCAGCGGGTCCACCGCCATCATCTCCAGGCTGGAAAGCTGCTCGGTGGCCTTCATCAAGCCTATTTCGGCGGTAAGCGCCGAGCCCGCCCGGCCGGCAAACAGCAGCGCGGTCACCACCGGCCCCAGCTCGCGCAGTAGCGACAGCGCGACCAGCATGCCCAGGCTGGATTCCGCGCTGTAGGTGGTGAGAATGATGTAACCCTGCAATCCCAGCACCATGCCGATAAACAGGCCGGACACCATAATAATCACCAGCGATAATACACCGACGCCGTACAGTTGTTTGACCAGCAGCGGCCATTGTTCGCGCAGCGCCGGTTTGCCTATCAGCGCATTAAACAGCATGACACCGGCCCGGCCAAAACCGTGGCAGATGTTGATCCCCCGGCGTCCGAAGGACGCAATTGCTTCTCGTACCATGACTAAGGTTAACTCCCTGCGCCCAATAGCTGGGTCTGATAATCTTCGGCGGGAACGTTAAAGGGAACAGGCCCATCGGCAATACCGTCGAGAAATTGCCTCACCCGCGAGTCCTGATTGTCACGCAGGCTGGCCGGCGTCCCTTCCGCCACGACATGCTGCTCGGCCACGATATAGGCGTAATCGGCGATGCTCAAGACCTCCGGCACGTCATGCGACACCACGATACAGGTAACGCCCAGCGCATGATTCAGCTCGTCAATGAGCTTGACCAGCACCCCCATGGTGATCGGGTCTTGTCCCACAAACGGCTCATCGAACATAATCAGCTCGGGATCCAATGCGATAGGCCGGGCCAGCGCCGCACGGCGCGCCATACCACCGGACAGCTCGGCCGGCATCAGCGATGCCGCCCCGCGCAACCCCACCGCCTCAAGCTTCATCAGCACCGTGCTGCGCAGCACCGGCTCCGGCAAACGCGTATGCCGCCGCAGCGGGAACGCCACATTCTCGAAGACGTTAATGTCGGTAAACAGCGCACCGGACTGGAAAAGCATGCTGATTTTTTTTCGCACCTCATAGAGCCGGCGGCGCGACAAGGTGGGTATATTGTCGCCGTCTACCCAAATTTCGCCGCTGTCCGGCGGCAACTGGCCGCCGATGAGGCGCAGCAGCGTTGTTTTACCGATGCCCGACGGTCCCATGATCGCCGTTACTTTACCGCGCGGAAACTGCATGCTGATATTATCGAAAATAACGCGATCGCCCCGACGAAAGCTTAATCCGCGAATCTCGACCAGGTTGTCGCTCTGGTTCATAGTTGACTGCCCTTTTCTTCCTACACCCACGGTCTGCAGTGATGATAGTAAAGCAAGCAGACCATTTCATCGAACTTTTCTCGACCAATCAGGCCCGTCGCCGCGGATAACTTTATCGTCGCGTTTTACTTTTAGCCGTTAGACGGTCAAAATTAATGCCAGTTTGCGTTTATTGTCCGCCTTTCGTCTCCCTTTAAGGGCTATGATGCGCCAACGGAACAGGTTTTTGCTCAAGCCAAGGATTTATCATGCTTTTTGCCACGTCATTATGCATTATTGGCCTCATTCTATTGGTTTATGGCGCGGACAGATTGGTCTATAGTGCGGCCGTGTTAAGCCGCTCGCTCGGCGTTGCGCCCTGGCTCATCGGCTGTACCATCGTCTCCTTCGGCACCTCGCTGCCGGAATTGCTGGTGTCGGTTACCGCCGCGCTTAACAACCAGACTGACATGGCGGTCGGCAACATCCTGGGTTCCAACATTATCAACATCATGCTGATCGTCGGCGGCGCGGCGCTTATCCGCCCGGTCACCTTCCGCTCCGAGATCGTGCGGCGCGAGCTGCCGCTCTTGCTGCTGATTACCCTGTTGTGCGGCTTGCTGCTGGCGGACCACAGTCTGGGCAGGCTGGACGGCGTCCTGCTACTGGCGGCGGCGGCGGGCTATTTAATGATTATTGTGACCATCTCCCGGCTGGCGCTGCGCGAGGGCAGCGACACGCTAACCCGCGAACAACTGGCGGAGCTGCCGCAGGATAGCAACAATACCGTCGCCGTCCTGTGGCTGGTGCTGGCATTTATTATTCTGCCTATCTCGGCGCGGATGGTGATCGATAATGCCAGCGTGCTGGCGCGCTATTTCGGCCTGAGCGATCTGGTGGTCGGCCTGACGGTGCTGGCGATCGGCACCAGCCTGCC
This sequence comes from Candidatus Sodalis sp. SoCistrobi, assembly GCF_900143145.1. Classification (GTDB taxonomy): domain Bacteria; phylum Pseudomonadota; class Gammaproteobacteria; order Enterobacterales; family Enterobacteriaceae; genus SoCistrobi. The sequence continues at coordinate 7,642 of NZ_FRDB01000005.1, read as the reverse complement.
GGAGCTGGCGACGCTTGTCGCCGGCGCGCTCAAGGGAGAAAATGATATTGCGCTGGGGAATGTTATTGGCTCCAATATCTTCAATAGTGTTATTGTGCTGGGCGTTCCCGCGCTGCTCTCCCCCGGCCCGTTCAATCCCGCTGCTTTTGCCCGCGATTATTGGGTCATGCTGGCGGCGAGCGTGATCCTCGCCGCCCTGTGCCTGCGCAAACGGCGCCGGATAAATCGTCTGTCGGGGGCCTTGCTGGTGTGTGGGTTCATCGCCTATCTCGCGGTGCTATTAATCTAGCTCCCTGCGCCGCGAATAATCAGGATATGTTTATGTCGCAGAATACATTAGCGCCGGTCTTTGACTTTATCGCCGCCGGCAAGGGAGTTCTCGCTATTGAGCGGGCGGGTCTGGCGCAGCTGGATCAATATATTAACAACGATTTTCGCCGCGCCTGCGAAGCGCTGTTTCGCTGCGCCGGCAAAGTGGTGGTGATGGGCATGGGCAAATCCGGCCATATCGGCCGCAAGCTGGCCGCCACTTTCGCCAGTACTGGTACGCCGGCGTTTTTTGTCCATCCCGGCGAGGCCAGCCATGGCGATTTGGGCATGGTGTCGCCGCAGGATATCGTTATCGCGCTGTCGAACTCCGGCGAATCCCACGAGATCCTGGCGTTGATTCCGGTGCTCAAACGTCTGCACATCCCCCTCATCTGCCTGACCGGCAAACCGGAAAGTACGATGGGGAAAGCGGCGGAAATTCATTTGTGCGTACATGTGCCGGAAGAAGCCTGCCCGCTGGGCCTGGCGCCGACCGCTAGCACTACCGCCGCGCTGGTCATGGGCGACGCGCTGGCGGTGGCGCTGCTGCGGGCGCGGGGCTTTACCGCCGAGGATTTCGCCTTATCCCATCCGGGCGGCGCATTAGGACGCAAACTGCTGCTGCGCGTAAGCGATATCATGCACAGCGGCGATGAAATGCCGCTGACCGCCCGCACGGCCTCGCTGCGCGATGCGCTGCTGGAGATTACCCGCAAAAACCTCGGCATGACGGTGATTTGCGATGCGCACAACGTCATCGTCGGGATTTTTACCGATGGCGATTTGCGGCGGGTGTTCGATATGGACATTGACCTCAAAGAGGCGCGTATCGCCGATGTCATGACCCCGGGCGGCGTACGCGTCGCGCCCGACATCCTGGCGGTGGAAGCGCTTAATCTCATGCAGGCGCGCCACATCACTTCGCTGCTGGTGGCGCAAGATGACCATCTATTAGGTGTCGTGCATATGCATGATATGCTACGCGCCGGCGTGATATAACAAGGAACAACGTCATGCAACAGACCCCCACCGTCGACACATGCTACGGGCCGGTAGCGCTGCAGGTGCTGGCAAGCGCCCGGCTTATCCGTCTGTTGATTTGCGATGTGGATGGCGTCATGTCCGACGGCCTGATTTATATGGGCAATCATGGTGAAGAGCTTAAAGCGTTCAACGTGCGCGATGGCTACGGCATTCGCTGCCTGCTGACATCAGGCATTGAGGTCGCTATTATTACCGGCCGCTCGGCCAGGCTGCTGGAGGACCGCTGCGCCACGCTTGGCATTACGCATCTTTACCAGGGGCAATCGGATAAGACTTTGGCCTTTAGAGCGCTTCTGAGTAAACTTAAGTTAACGGCGGAACAGGTCGCCTACGTGGGCGACGACCTGATTGATGCCCCGGTCATGGACCAGGTCGGCCTGAGCGTGGCGGTGGCGGATGCGCACCCGCTATTGCGGCCCAGGGCCGATTACGTTACCCGCATTGCCGGCGGTCGCGGCGCGGTGCGGGAAGTTTGCGACCTGCTGCTGCTGGCACAGGGAAAGCTGGAGGATGCCAAAGGGCAGTCGGTATGAGCAAGACAACGCGTTGGACCACGGCGCTGCTGGGATTATTGGTGTTGGTGCTTATCGGCTGGAACCTGGCGGATACCGACACGTCGCCGGCCCAGACGCCGGTGAACACCGGCGAGCCCACCTATCAGAGCGAATATACCACCACGGTGGTTTATAACCCGGCGGGGGGGCTCAATTACAAGCTGGTGGCCGATCACGTGAATCATTTCGCCGAGCAGCAGATCACCTGGTTTACCCGGCCGGTCGCCACTACGTTCGATGAGAGCAAAGTGCCGACCTGGACGGTGAAGGCCGATAAGGCCAAATTGACCCAGGACAAGATGCTTTACCTGTATGGCCATGTTCAGGTGGACAGCCTGAACGATGCCTCACAGCTTAAACGCATAACAACAGATAACGCGGTGGTTAACCTGGTCACGCAGGACGTCTCCTCGGATGATGAGGTAACCTTATATGGTACCGGCTTTAACTCCACCGGCATGAAGATGCGCGGCAATCTGCGCAACAAGACCGCCGAGTTGATTGAAAAGGTTAAGACCTCTTATGAAATCCAGAATTCACAACGTACGCCCTAGCCTGCTTCTGGCCGGCGGCTTAATGCTGGCCAGTGCGCAGGCGCAGGCGCTGACCAGCGACAACCAGCAGCCGATTCATATCGACTCCGCGCAGCAGGCGGTGGATATGGCGACCAATACCGTAACCCTTACCGGTGATGTGGTGGTCAAGCGCGGTTCAATCGATATTCGCGCCGATAAGGTGGTCATCACTCGTCCCGACGGCAAGGACGGTAACGAAGTCGTGGAAGGTTACGGCAATCCGGTCACCTTCTATCAGTTGCAGGACGATGGCAAGCCGGTACGCGGTCATTCGCAGAAGGTGCGCTACGAAACCGCCAACGATCTGATTATCTTGACGGGCAATGCCTATCTGGAGCAGTTGGACAGCAACGTGAAAGGCGATCGCATAACCTATCTGGTCAAGAAACAGCAGATGGAGGCGTTCAGCGACAAAGGCAAACGGGTCACCACCGTACTGGTACCGGCGCAGCTGCAGGATAAAAGCGGCGCCAAGGCGCCGGCGAAATCGGCCAAATAATCGGGTATAAGATCCATGGCAACATTAATCGCAGAAAATTTGGCTAAAGCCTATAAAGGGCGCCGCGTGGTGGAAGACGTCAGCCTGAAGGTAAGCTCTGGCGAAATTGTGGGATTGCTGGGGCCTAACGGGGCGGGCAAAACCACCACGTTCTACATGGTAGTAGGCATCATCCCGCGCGACGCCGGGCGTATTGTCATCGATGATGACGATATCAGCCTCCTGCCGCTGCATACCCGCGCCCGCCGCGGAATTGGCTACCTGCCGCAGGAAGCCTCGATCTTCCGCCGCCTGAGCGTATTCGACAACCTGATGGCGGTGTTGCAAATCCGCCATGATCTCACCCGCGAACAGCGCAACGACCGCGCAAAAGAGCTGATGGAAGAGTTTCATATCAACCATCTGCGCGACAACCTCGGCCAGTCATTGTCCGGCGGTGAACGACGCCGGGTAGAAATCGCCCGGGCGCTGGCCGCCAATCCTAAATTTATCCTGCTTGACGAACCCTTCGCCGGCGTCGATCCGATTTCGGTCATCGATATCAAAAAAATCATCGAACATTTGCGCGACAGCGGCCTTGGCGTGCTTATCACCGACCATAACGTGCGTGAGACGCTCGACGTGTGCGAACGGGCCTATATCGTCAGCCAGGGCAAGCTCATCGCCCACGGCTCCCCGGCCGACGTCATGCTCGACGAGCAGGTCAAACGGGTTTATCTGGGCGAAGAGTTCCGCCTCTGATATGGTGGCGTTATTGCCGTGGTTCGTGAGGATAGTTGACGCATTTTATGAAGCAAGGTTTACAACTCAGGCTGAGTCAGCAGTTAGCCATGACCCCGCAGCTGCAACAGGCTATCCGTCTGTTGCAATTGTCCACGCTTGAACTCCAGCAGGAAATTCAGACGGCGCTGGAAAATAACCCCTTGCTTGAACAGGCCGATTTACATGACGAGGTCGACGCACACGACGCGCCCGACAGCGAATCGCTCGACACCCGCGAGGCGATGGAACAAAAGGACATGCCGGAAGAGCTGCCGCTGGACGCCACCTGGGACGAGATGTATTCCGCCGGGACGCCCTCTGGAACCGGTACCGACTATCGCGACGAAGAATTACCCGTCTATCAGGGTGAAACCACCCAGACCCTGCAGGACTACCTCATGTGGCAGGTAGAGCTTACTCCTTTCTCCGATACCGATAGGGCGATCGCCACCTCCATCGTCGACGCCGTGGACGACACCGGCTATCTGACGGTGCCGCTGGATGATATTCTCGACAGCATCGGCGACGAAAACGTCACCCTGGACGAGGTGGAAGCGGTACTAAAACGCATCCAGCGCTTCGATCCGGTCGGCGTGGCGGCACGCGATCTGCGCGACTGCCTGCTGATTCAGCTCTCGCAGTTCGCGGCCGATTTGCCTTATCTCACCGAGGCGCGGCTTATCGTCAGCGATTATCTCAGCCTGCTGGGCAGCCATGATTTCCGCACCCTGCTACGTTCGACTAAGCTGAAAGAGGATGTCCTGAAACCGGCCATGGCGCTGATTCAGTCGCTGGATCCGCGTCCGGGGCAGTCCATCAACACCGGCGAGTCGCAATACGTGATCCCCGACGTGCTGGTGCGCAAACTGCAAAGCCGCTGGGTGGTGGAGCTCAATACCGACAGCATTCCCGCGCTGCGCATCAATCAGCAGTACGCGGCCCTGGGCAGCAACACCCGCAACGATGCGGATGGTCAGTTTATCCGCAGCCATTTGCAAGAGGCGCGCTGGTTGATTAAAAGTCTGGAAAGCCGCAACGAAACGCTGCTTAAAGTGACGCGCTGTATTGTCGAGCGGCAGATGGCGTTTTTTGAACAGGGGGAAGAGTTTATGCGGCCGATGGTGCTGGCGGACATCGCCCAGGCGGTGGATATGCACGAGTCCACGATCTCGCGCGTCACCACCCAGAAATATCTGCACAGCCCACGCGGCATCTTTGAACTGAAATATTTTTTCTCAAGCCACGTCAATACCGAAGGGGGAGGCGAAGCATCCTCAACGGCTATCCGCGCGCTGGTGAAAAAATTAATCGCCGCGGAAAACCCGGCGAAGCCGCTTAGCGACAGTAAGCTCACCGACCTGCTTTCCGAGCAGGGTATCATGGTGGCGCGGCGTACCGTAGCGAAGTACCGAGAGTCTTTATCCATCCCGCCGTCGAACCAGCGAAAACAATTGGTTTGACCTCTACAGAGAAGGAAGACACTATGCAGCTGAACATTACCGGACAGCATGTTGACATCACCGACGCCTTACGGGAATTTGTAACGACAAAATTCTCGAAGCTGGAACAGTTCTTCGATCGCATCAATCAGGTTTATATTGTCCTGAAGGTCGAGAAAGTTCAGAAGATTGCCGAAGCGACGGTGCACCTCAACGGCGGTGAGCTGCACGCGACTGCGGAAGCGGATGATATGTATGCCGCCATCGATTTGTTGATCGATAAACTCACGCGGCAGTTGAACAAGCATAAAGAGAAGCTGAAACAATATTAATTTAACCGTAGCCGACAACGCTACCTAAACCTGACATCTGCTCGTTATCCCTACGGTAACGGGCCGATGAGTCTTAAAGGTTAACCAGCGCCTAAGTGACCCGAAATGACGAACGATACAGCAATGCAAATCGATTCAGTGTTAAACATTGAATGTACCCGCAGCGACGTTCACTGCCAGAGCAAGAAAAGAGCGCTGGAAATTATCAGCGAACTGGCGGCGAAACAACTTAACCTGGCGCCGCAAGTGGTGTTTGACGCCGTATTGACGCGCGAGCGCATGGGCAGTACCGGTATTGGCAATGGCATCGCCATTCCCCATGGTAAGCTGGAAGAAGACACGCTGCGCGCGGTCGGGGTCTTCATCCGGCTTGAACAGCCGATAGCGTTTGACGCCATCGATAATCAGCCCGTGGACCTGCTGTTCGCGCTATTGGTGCCGGCAGAGCAGTGCAAAGTCCATTTGCACACGCTGTCGCTGGTGGCCAAGCGGCTGGCGGATAAAACCGTCTGCCGCCGTTTGCGCGCCGCGCAAAGCGATGAGGAGCTGTATCAAATCATGACCGAAACGGAAGACGGCGACTGACGCCGCGGCGCCGTCCTGGAAGCGGGATAGGTTGGGCGAGGCATGGCCGCATCGCCAGAGGATGAATAAGCAAGGCAGAGGGGTGTATCGTCATGGTGCTGATGATAGTCAGCGGTCGATCAGGTTCAGGTAAATCCGTTGCGCTGCGCGCGCTGGAGGACATGGGCTTTTACTGCGTTGATAACCTGCCGGTGGTGCTGCTGCCGCAGCTGGCCAGCACGCTGGCGGCGAGCAATATCTCCGCTGCGGTGAGCATTGACGTGCGCAATATGCCCGAATCGCCGGAGATTTTTGAACAGGCCATGGATAACCTGCCGCAGGCCTTTGCCCCGCAGTTGCTGTTTCTGGACGCCGATCGCAATACCCTCATCCGCCGCTACAGTGACACCCGCCGGCTGCACCCGCTCTCAGCCCGCAACCTGTCGCTGGAAAGCGCCATCGATGAAGAGGACTCGCTGCTTGAGCCGCTGCGCTCGCGCGCCGATCTGGTGATCGACACGTCGGAGATGTCGGTACATGAACTGGCCGAGATGCTACGTACCCGCCTGTTGGGCAAGCGCGAGCGGGAACTGACCATGGTGTTTGAATCCTTCGGCTACAAGCACGGCATTCCCATCGACGCCGATTACGTGTTCGACGTGCGTTTTCTGCCCAATCCGCATTGGGATCCCAAGCTCAGACCGATGACCGGCCTGGATCGCCCCGTGGCGGCGTTTTTGGATCGCCATACCGAAGTCCATAATTTTATCTATCAGACCCGCAGCTATCTGGAGCTGTGGCTACCGATGCTGGAAACCAATAACCGCAGTTATCTCACGGTGGCGATAGGCTGCACCGGCGGTAAACACCGTTCGGTGTATATCGCCGAACAGCTGGCGGACTATTTTCGCTCTCGCGGCAAGAATGTTCAGTCCCGCCACCGCACTCTGGAAAAACGCAAATCATGACGGTCAAACAAACGGTAGAGATTAAAAACCGTCTGGGTATGCATGCCCGGCCGGCAATGAAGCTGTTTGAACTGGTACAAAGTTTCGATGCCGAAGTGATGCTGCGTAACGACAGCGGTACCGAGGCGGAGGCCAGCAGCGTGATCGGTTTGCTGATGCTGGATTCCGCCAAAGGGCGGATGATCGAAGTCGAGGCCACCGGGCCGGACGAGGTCGCGGCGCTGGCGGCGGTGATCGAACTGTTTAACGCTGGCTTCGACGAAGACTGATGCCTTCGCCTTGAGCTTCATGTATTGGCGTTGGGCGTTGCATTAAGTCTACTTTTTTTTTCATATTGATTCACTATTTTTAATTCCCCCTTTCTTATTCTGCTTCTTGTTTTGGCCTTGAACTTGGTTATTATTTCAATCCCAGTCCGAGGTAATAATAACATTTATAAGATATAAGCCTTGCCGCTTCTAGGCTGTATTGAATAACCCCGAGTTTATTAGAGAGTAATTTTGGCAATACTACGCCGCTTCCTCTGATGCTAATTGCAAAGCGTAATAGTTCATTTCGGCTTCAGTAGGAGGGATGTAACCCAGCCGCCCGAGCAG
>NZ_FRDB01000330.1 GCF_900143145.1 Candidatus Sodalis sp. SoCistrobi | reverse complement strand
TGCTCATGCTGAGTTTCCAGCACTAGATTAACTGCCCGTTCACGGACTTCCGGAGAGTAACGTTTGGTCGTTGTCATAGAGACCTCCACTTTTAAAGTATAGACTCTAATTTATCCGGGGTGATTCATTATGCCGGGGGAGACTTTTTACGTGCCGGCACACAGCGAATTCTGCCTGCAGCTGGCGGAAACCAGCAGCTATCTGTGCAAGTATCTCAGCCACTCGCGCTAAACGCCAAGGGCGGGGCGTACTCGCAATGCTGCCGCCTGACATTGATAGCGGCGGGGCGCACTCGCGGTGCTGCCGCCTGACATCGATAGCGGCGGGGCGCACTCGGGGTGCTGCCGCCCGACATTGATAGCGGCGGGGCGCACTCGCGGTGCTGCCGCCTGACGTTGATAGCGGCGGGGCGCACTCGCGGTGCTGCCGCCTGACGTTGATAGCGGCGGGGCGCACTCGCGGTGCTGCCGCCTGACGTTGATAGCGGCGGGACGCACTCGCGGTGCTGCCGCCTGACGACGCCATTGACGGCGAGTTCCCTCTTAGCCCTGCCGCGGTGCCTCACCGCCCAGCCCCGCAATCAACTCGGCGATAAGTCCCGTCAGTTCACCGGTCATCAACATAAAATCGGCGTCGAAGCGCGCGGCGAAATCATCGCGATCGATATCATCATTTTGCTCGCGCAGCGTGTCGGAGAACCTTAAGCGTTTCACGGTACCATCATCGCCGAGTATCAATTGCACTCGCTCCCGCCAATCCAGCGCCAGCTTGGTCACCAGTTTGCCCGCCTCGATATGCACCGCAATTTCGTCGCTAGATAAATCCTGTTTTTTACAGCGCAGAATGCCGCCTTCTTCCAGCAGCGCTTTTAGCTCAGCTTCATCCTGAATGGCGAAACCGGCGGCGGGCTCCCCGCTGCGTACCCATTCAGTCAGAGTCATCTCGATCGGTTTTTCCATGGTCAGCGGCACCACCGGTAGCGAGCCGATAGATTTTCGCAGCAGCGCCAGGCAATCTTCCGCCTTTTTGGCGCTACCGGCGTCGACCAGCACCAGATCATTCGCCAGATCCAGCCACAATAGCGTCTGGCCGAAACGGCTGAAAGCGCGGGGCATTAATTGGTGCAACACCTCATCTTTTAGCGCGTCTTTTTCGGTTTTACGCAGTTTACGGCTTTGGTCATTTTCCAGCTTGCTGATTTTGCCTTCAAGCTCCTGTTTGACCACCGAGGACGGTAGAATTTTTTCTTCTTTGCGCAGGCAAAGCAGGACATGTCCCGGTATCGCATGGGTTAGCGCATCGCTTTTGGCGCCCATCGGGGGCACCCAGCCGGATTTTGCCATATCCTGACTGCCGCAGGGGGTGAAGGCGAAGGCGGACAACTGCTGCTCGATTTGCTCTACCGACAGCTCGATTGGCCGATTCAAACGGTAAATCATGACATTCTTGAACCACAACATAATAGATATCCCTGACCTGACGCACCGCAGCCGGCGCGATTTGCTCACAAACGCAGCGCGCATAATAACGAATTGCTGGCGCTTACCCTAGGAAAAAGCGTACAGAGTTGTCCGTATTTGACATCAGGACGGTGCGCGCAGCGCAAGCGGGGGCGCAGGGCCAAACATGACTATGGCGGGAGGGTCGAACCTAGGGACGATAGCGCCCGGCACCATGGAATAGGGGTGAGGGGATAGACGTCCTTGCTGCGGTGCGCTTATGGCGACGCTGCCTGTTTTAATGGCGTAGATAATGCCTGATAATAATTGTTATATTAATTACTGATTTGTTGTGGACATAAATAACGCCATCACCGTTAAATGCACCATAAATAAAATAGGTAATTATAAAATTAATAATTATAAAAACTCTGCATTCTTGTATTACCGTAAACATAGACTAACTTAAGGGCGTAGCATTGGGTAATGCCTTCAAATAGTTGACTTTTGTGATATTCTGCCTCTATTTGAGGTTTCCACGTGGTTACAGTTTCTGTTCATTGTCCTCGCTGCCATTCAGATGAAATTTATCGACATGGCCTTAGTCCAACTAAGCGCGAACGCTTCCGGTGTCAGTGCTGTCACCGTGTATTCCAGCTTACCTACCGCTATGAAGCGCGAAAGCCGGGAGTTAAAGAGCAGATCGTTGA